>CALGUV010000038.1 GCA_937920245.1 uncultured Microbacteriaceae bacterium | reverse complement strand
ATTTCAGGCATCGTTTGCGGCCTTAGCGACCGGCTGTGTTTCCTCTAATACATCTGCAATTTCTTCAACCGGTAGATCAGCGACCGGGCGAGGAACACCCACGCCTAGCTTTGCCTTGATCTTCTGTTCGATCGTGTCTGCAATCTCTGGATTTTCCTTCAAGAACTTGCGTGAATTCTCTTTTCCTTGACCCAGCTGTTCGCCATCAAAGGTGTACCAAGCGCCTGACTTATTGACAATGTCCTGCTCGACTCCGAAGTCAATCAAGCTACCCTCTCGGGAGATTCCCTCGCCGAAGATGATGTCGAACTCTGCCTGCTTGAATGGTGACGCAAGCTTGTTCTTTACGACCTTCACTCTTGAGCGGTTACCCACGGCGTTGTTCTGTCCGTCCTTCAGCGTCTCAATTCGACGAATGTCCAATCGGACTGACGCATAGAACTTCAATGCCTTTCCGCCCGAAGTGGTCTCTGGAGAACCGAAGAAGACTCCGATTTTTTCGCGCAGCTGGTTGATAAAGATTGCGGTGGTGTCCGTGTTGCTGATTGCGCCGGTTAGCTTACGTAGGGCCTGAGACATCAAACGAGCCTGAAGACCCACGTGAGTGTCTCCCATTTCTCCTTCGATCTCCGCACGAGGCACAAGAGCGGCGACAGAGTCAATCACGATGACATCGATTGATCCAGATCGGATCAACATGTCAGTAATTTCGAGAGCCTGCTCCCCAGTGTCTGGCTGGCTAACAAGAAGCGCATCAATGTCGACACCAAGCTTGGCCGCGTAAATGGGGTCTAGAGCGTGCTCAGCATCAATAAAAGCAGCTGTACCGCCGGCTTTCTGAGCGCTAGCGATAGCGTGAAGAGCAATGGTTGTCTTACCCGAGGCCTCTGGCCCATAAACCTCTACGATTCGACCTCGTGGAAGCCCACCAATTCCCAATGCGACGTCCAACGCGATTGAGCCGGTTGAGATCGATGCTATTGGAGCGCGCTCTTCGGATCCCAACCGCATAACTGACCCTTTGCCAAACTGGCGATCAATCTGCGCTAGCGCAGTGTCTAGGGCCTTTTCTCTATCTGATGCACTTGGCATTACAACCTCTTTCCGACGCCTGGCGCCTTGTTTACAACGAAGCTACGCTCCACCTAAGACATTTTGCAGACCTAGCAAGAAACCTCTTGATAAGTCTTAGAAACTCTTAGCTGTTAGTAACAATAGGCGTTCGAACAAAATTTCGAATGATTAGTTTTCGGCGTGTTGCTTTGTCCTAGGTTTGCCGTGCCAACGTTCCTTCGGAACGCCAAGGTGAGCGCACAGCGCAAGCCATACTTCCTTGGGGTCATCGCCGGACTTGATTAGCTCCAACGGGGTTTGATCTGATTTGTCAGTGAGTCTAGTGTCCGCCAATATCACGGCAGCGAAGCTAGGTCCAAACTCCTCGTCGACCAGTTGCCGGAACTGACTCAGCTTCACTAGTGAGAGTAAAGCTCTGCTTCGGTTACAAAAGCATCTGGAACAGTGTCCGGGATGTAAGTCTTTTCGGCATAAACGCCTTCGACTAATGCAAGTCGGTCGGAAACCTCGCGCAACAACTGTGCCAATGGCACATCTAGTGCCTCGGTGACGGAAGCAAGAATTTCAGAGGAGGCTTCTTTTTGGCCGCGCTCAACCTCAGAAAGATAGCCGAGGGCAACGGAAGCCTTCGCAGCCACTTGCCTAAGTGTCTGACCCTGTTCTAAGCGGTGGTTACGAAGAACGTCACCGATTTCTTGTCTAAGCAGAACCAAAGTTTCCTCCTGGCCGATAATCTATCGGCTTCTATTGCTAAAAATACCCAAAGTAACTGAATGTTTCCTGATTGATAACCAACCACTCAGGCTAAATGTTCCCTCAGGATCTGGATTGCTCGATCCAGGCAAAGCATTCTGACTTGATTTCTTGAACCCTTAAAATTTTCGCTGTATACGGTCACGCCTTGAGAAGAGCTGATTGCAATGAACACTTCTCCCGGCATTCTCCCCGACACGCTGCTTGGTCCGGCAACGCCCGTAGTTGCTATCCCGATGACCGAACCTAAATCTTTGCCGGCAGCCTTAGAGAGCCTTTCCCGGACGCCTTCGGCCATCTGTGCGGCAACTTCGGCATCTACCGCGCTCTGATTAGCTATCAGGGCCGGTGACACCCCTAGGAGTTGCTCCTTTATCCGGTCCTGGTAGGCAACAATCGATCCAAGAACTACCTCGGAGGCTCCGTCAATACTTATTAGAGCGGAGGCTAATGCGCCTCCGGTTATTGATTCAGCAATAGCGATTGAGAGGCCGGCCTTTTTTGCCAGCGCTATAACTTGCTCGGCCATAGGACCTGCTTTCCGCTCCAAAGCGTCAACACCACGGTAAACCAGAGAACGGCTTGTGAAAACAGCACGTACCAGTTGCCCAAGCCTTCAAAGGGAGCCAATGCGAGGCTAACCGCGATGATTTGCATGACCGTTTTGAATTTTCCACCCCCGGTCGCTGCAATCACGCGCCGCTTCGCAACCACCAGCCGATAAACCGTAACAATCAGCTCCCTTGCCAGAATGAGCAAAGTGGCTATCCAAGGAACTGCGCCCTGAATGGATAATGCAACAAGTGCCCCAGTTAGCAGTGCCTTATCGGCGATCGGATCGATAAGCTTGCCAAAATCACTGACCAAGTTTCTTTTTCTGGCAATAGCGCCATCGATACCATCTGTCGAGGCAGCAAGTACCAGCAGCACCAGCGCGGCAAACCGGCCCCAGAAATCCCAGTAATCAAAGATTAACCAGAGCACAACTGGCACCATTGCCAGCCTGGTCAATGTAATTAGGTTTGGGGTTTGCCTATAAATAAAACTTTTAGAAGTCATCGCGCCTGCCGGTCAGCTGCCAAGCGTCTTCGTCTGGTTCGTCATCGGAACCCGGCGAATCCCCCTCGACCACAGCCGAGGTTTGGCCACTGATCTTGGCAAGTAAAGCTGGCAGATCCTCTGCCTTAACTAGAACATCTCTGGCCTTCGAGCCTTCAGAAGCTCCGACAACCCCGCGGGATTCAAGAAGATCCATCATTCTTCCGGCCTTCGCAAAGCCAATCCGAAGCTTCCGCTGAAGCATTGAGGTTGACCCAAATTGAGAATTTACGATTAGGTCACAAGCCGCAAGGAGAATATCCATGTCATCGCCGATGTCACTGTCCATGACCTTAGAAGTCACCCGCTGTATTACGTCACTTCGGTACTCAGGGTTCATCTGAGCCTTGACATGGTCAACTACTTTTTGAAGCTCGGCTTCAGACACCCAAGCCCCTTGAACGCGAACTGCCTTATTTGTGCCCATTGGTGCAAAAAGCGCATCACCTTGGCCCACCAGCTTCTCAGCTCCTGGCTGATCAAGAATTACCCGAGAGTCAGTCAAAGACGAGACCGAAAAAGCAAGCCTAGAAGGAACGTTTGCCTTTATTAGACCGGTTACTACGTCCACCGAAGGTCGCTGAGTTGCCAACACAAGGTGGATGCCGGATGCTCTGGCCAACTGAGTAATTCGAACAATAGAATCTTCAACGTCCCGTGGCGCAACAATCATCAAATCCGCAAGCTCATCCACGACGACCAAGAGATAAGGATATGGCTGCAGGTCTCGCTTGGAGCCCTCCGGAACCTTTACGTCTCCGCTGATAACAGCGCGATTGAAATCATCGATGTGCTTGAAGCCAAAAGATGCCAAGTCGTCGTATCGCGACTCCATCTCTCTGACCACCCATTGCAACGCCTCAGAAGCCTTTTTAGGATTTGTGATGATTGGAGTAACCAGGTGCGGAACACCCTGATAAACCGCGAGCTCAACGCGCTTAGGGTCAACTAGCACCATTCGAACTTCTGCCGGAGTGGCCCGCATCAAGACAGAGCAGATCATAGAGTTTATAAAACTTGATTTACCGGCTCCAGTGGCTCCTGCCACCAATAAGTGAGGCATTTTGGCAAGGTTTGCTACCAGGTAACCACCCTCAACATCTTTTCCAACCCCGATTGTCAGGGGATGCTGAACACCGGTTGCAGCCTTAGATCTCAGAACGTCTCCAAGAGAAACCGTCTCCCTATCGGTGTTGGGAATCTCAATGCCGATGGCACTTTTTCCTGGGATGGGGGCCAAAATACGAACTTCACTGGAGGCCACCGCATAGCTGATGTTGTTCACCAATCTTGTTACAGCTTCGACTTTCACACCGGGGGCTAGTTCAACTTCGTACCTAGTCACCGTAGGTCCACGCTGGAAATCGGAAACCCTAGCTTCAACATCAAACTCTTTGAAAACATCGTTGATGGACGCAACCACCTGATCGTTGACCGCGGATTTTGCCTTGTGGGGCGTTCCCGCCGAGAGCAAACCCAGCGCCGGAAGCACATAGGGCCTTTTTGCTCTCTCGGTCGAAGTTACGTCGATGGGCTCGGTAACCCCCTCAGGTTGCGAGAGAAACTCCGGCTCATCAATCGAGTCATCGCCATTGACCGCGACATCGACTGGCTCAATCGGAGCTTCAATCTCTGATGCAACAAACTCATCGATGTCCGACACGAGGGGAGAGTCAAAAGCGGGCTCAAGCTCACGCTCTTTCTTCCACCAGCTTGACTTCTTGGCGTCAAATGCGTCGGTCTCAACCGCGTTCTTGTTTTCAGCAAACAAAAACCCGTAGAGCTTCTTGAAATTGACGATAATTTTATTCGGAGCAGTTCCCGTCATAACCAACAGAGCAACGGCCGCCAACAAAACCAATGCGGGCACGGCCACGTAAATGCTCAACGTCTCAGCCAGTGGGCCTCCAACCACCAACCAACCAAAGAGGCCTCCTGCCTCAGCTAATGCATCGACGCCATCTTGTGGAGACGGCACATTGGAAAAGACGTGAAAAAAACCAGATATGACAGATAGAAGCAACCAGAAGCCCAGCGCGAATCTAGAACTGTCCTTCACCGAGGCGGGGTGCCTGAATAAATAAAGCGCGTAACCAAAAAACACAACGGGCAGGGCGTAAGCAACTAACCCGAAAAGCATTCCGAAAGTGAAATTGTGCAGTGCCAGTGCCCAAGGTTCTCCGATTAGGAACCAGGCGTTTGCGGCACCAGAAATGCTCAGCAGCAGCAAGAAAAACGGAGCGCCGTCTCTACGATCTTCCTTCGCAAGCTTTTCAGTGCTGAAGGCCCGAATTATGCCACCGAAAAAATGAGCGACGCCAAGATACCCAGCGCTTAGCGTGGCGCCAAGATTAGAGTTTTGGCTCGCGGGTTTAGAAGACCTGCGGGCAGTCGCCGCCGACCCTGAGGTCGCGGGCTTCTTGGCAGACCTGCTACTAGCTGGTCTGCGGGGAGGTGGAGTCTTTGCTGCCATGAGGAAAAACTAGCAATCTATTTGGTGATTTGGGCTTAGGCGGGGCGCGAAGAATAAACAACGATCGGGATAATCATCGGCTTACGACGGTGTGCTCTGGCAACCCAAGAACCAACAGTTTTACGAATTACCTGCTGGAAGCCGTAGGTGTCTCGGACGCCATCGGCTGCGGCTCGCATAAGTGCGGTACGAACCTCAGGGAGGATATCGTCAAAGACGTGATCCTCTTCAGCGTACGCCCGAGCCTTAATCTCCGGGCCCTCAACAATCTGGCCGCTTGCTTTGTCCACAACTACGAAGATGGAAATGAAGCCCTCTTCAGCCAATATCCTGCGGTCCTTGAGGTCGTCTTCGGTAATCTTGCCGACGGTCTTGCCGTCAACGTAGAGCATGTCACAGGCCACTCGGCCGACTATTTCACAGATCCCGTCAGCCATGTCAATTACGGCACCATCTTGAGCCAATAAAGTTCGCTCCACAGGAACGCCAGTCTTTATAGCTAGGTCAGCATTTGCTTGCAGATGACGGAACTCGCCGTGAATCGGCAGTACGTTTTTCGGCTTCAAAATGTTGTAGCAATAAAGGAGTTCCCCAGCGGCCG
Organism: uncultured Microbacteriaceae bacterium; assembly: GCA_937920245.1. Classification (GTDB taxonomy): domain Bacteria; phylum Actinomycetota; class Actinomycetes; order Actinomycetales; family Microbacteriaceae; genus Aquiluna. The sequence continues at coordinate 44,096 of CALGUV010000038.1, read as the reverse complement.
CGTGACCAGAAACATGAACTTTGGCGTTTCCCTTGTGGACAACGTTGGCGCCAATCTTGGTGAGCCCGTCGATGACGCGGTAGACGGCGTTTTCGTTGCCTGGAATCAGTGAGCTTGCGAGCAAGACTGTATCGCCAGGCCCGATTTGAATTTGGTGATCCTGTCTAGCCATTCTTGAAAGCACCGCCATCGGTTCTCCCTGGCTACCGGTAGACATGAAGACCAACTTGTTATCCGGATAGTTTCCAGCTTTTCGAATATCTACTATCTGCCCATCTGGAACCTTCAAAAACCCAAGCTCAGCGGCGATGGTCATGTTTCGCACCATGCTGCGGCCTACGAAAACAACCTTGCGATTATTCGCGAGCGCCGCATCAATAACCTGCTGAACTCTGTGGACATGTGAGCTAAATGAGGCAACCACGACTCTTCCAGGAGTCTTAGCAATAACGTTCTCGATCACTGGCCCAATGTCGCGCTCAAGCGGTGTGAAGCCCGGGACATCGGCGTTGGTGCTGTCCACCATAAATAGATCGAGCCCTTCTTCGCCAATCTTCGCGAACGCCCGAAGGTCGGTGAGTCTGCCATCCAATGGCAGCTGATCCATCTTGAAATCTCCGGTCGCAAGAACTGTGCCGGCGACACTCCGGATTATCACGGCCAAGGAGTCTGGGATTGAATGGTTTACGGCAACAAACTCAAGCTCGAAAGGCCCCATTCGCTCTATTTGCCCGGCGGCAACGGTATGAGTCAAAGGCGCAATTCGGTGCTCTTTGAGTTTCGCCTCAAGGAATGCGAGTGTCAAAGTGGAACCCAAGATCGGTATGTCTTTTTTATGACGGAGAAGATACGGCACTCCCCCTATGTGGTCTTCGTGCCCGTGCGTGAGGACCATCCCTACGATGCGATCCAGTTTGTCTTCCAGGTAACTAAAGTCAGGAAGAATTACATCTACTCCGGGCTGAGTCTCCTCAGGAAACAACACACCGCAATCGACGATCATGATTTGCTTATCGAGCTCGAAAACGGTCATGTTTCGACCGATCTCTCCTAAACCACCAAGTGGGATGATTCTCAGAGTGCCCGGCTTGAGTGCCGGTGGAGCCTGCAGTTCCACTATCTGGTGGTCCCAGCTACCTTGGGCAGCGCGCCGCCAGCAGCGGCATTTCTATCAGGACGGAAGTTATCAAAACTCAAGCCAGGTACGCTTTCAACCTGGTCAATGCCGGATTCAATTGCAGCAGCCTCGCTGTCCTCTGGACCCACGAGTGGCAACCGGACTCTTGGTGAGCCAATAAGCCCTAAGCCGTGCAGTACGTACTTCGCGGCCACCGTGCCTGGAACGTGGTTCATAACTGCGCGCTGCAGAGGCTCGAGGGCGTTGTGGACCTTCAGGGCTGCGTGGAAATCATTTGCATTGGTCGCATCGACCATTTCCCTATAAGCGTGCGGAGCAATGTTCGCAGTTACTCCGATGAGGCCGGTGGCACCCACTGAAAGATGAGGCAGCGCATAGGAGTCATCTCCTGAGAAATACATCAAACCTGTTTCCAGCATCAGCCTTGAAACCTGCGCGAGGTCGCCCTTGGCATCCTTGACCGCAACAATATTTGGGTGCTTGGCTGCTCGATGAAAAGTGTCATAGCCAATTGCAACCCCAGTGCGACCCGGAATGTCATAGAGAATCACCGGAAGATCGGTTGCATCCGCGATCATTCGGAAGTGGGTGAGAATTCCAGCCTGAGTCGGCTTGTTGTAATAAGGCGTGACAATCATTACTCCATCAGCTCCGGCTTTTTCGCTGGCCTTATAGAGCTGAATCGCATGGGCAGTCTCGTTGGATCCTCCGCCAGTGATGATCTTGGCTCGGCCGGCCGCGACAGACTTGCCAACTTTCACAAGCTGAATCTTCTCCGCATCGGTAAGCGTCGAAGTCTCTCCGGTGGTACCGGTGATGACAATGCCGTCGGCACCATTTGAAATGACGTAGTCCATGTGTTTTTCGGTTGCAGCCCAATCAACTTCACCATCGTGAGTCATTGGCGTAACGAGTGCAACTAGCACCTGGCCGAATATGTCTTTTTGTTCTGAACGCATCGCTCTAGCCTAGTGACGGATGGCCAGAAACGACAGAACTGGCAGGGGCCCTGCAAAGCCCCAAGATTGTTGATGGGTTTTTGGTTGTCCGGCATGGCAGCCCTTAATGGAAGAAAGCTCCCGTTAGTCCGGGGTGTTCAACGACACCGAAAACAGGTGCTCTGCCTTGCTATCTTCCTTCACCGAGACCATCGGCCGCCACTTGAGCGCCGGAACTATTCCCGACTGCGCAGTTCTAGGAACCGGGCCACAGAAGCCAACGTTGCGTCAGGCGGTCAGGTCAACGATTGCGGCAAGCGTCGCTGCCCAGGCGGCTGTCCCTGGTTCGATGAGCACATAGTGGTCGGCCTTGACCCGCTCCAATCGCACATCCTGCCCGGTCCGTTTGGCCGCTTTGACGTAGCTATTGCTTTGCGACATCGGGACCTCATCATCCTCCGTGCCATGAACGATCCGCACGGGAATGTGCACAACTGGATGCTCGGATGGGCTCGCGCTGTCGTAGCGATCGGGGTGGGTGACCGAGGTGCCGCCGAGGAAGTTGACAGCCGCGTTGTTGCCGATCCCCTCGCGTTCAGCGAGACGCAAGTCCAAGACGCCAGCCAGGCTTACTCCGCCCGCGAGTGTGATTGGGCCGGTGTGCCCGAGCGCCCAAACCGCGAGGTGACCACCCGCGCTGTGACCTACGGTGATCACGCGACCGAGCTCAATCCCGGGAACCTCGGCCAGGCGATCGACTGCGGTGGAGACATCCTCGAGCGTGGTTGGCCAGCCGCCCCCGCTGCCAAGCGAGCGGTACTCGATCTGCCAGATGTTCCAGCCGAGGGTCGCGAGAAGCTTGGCGGCGGCCGTCGGGCCGTCGAAGTATTCCGGATTCCAGCGCCAAAAACCGCCGTGGATCAGGATGACCGTCCCCCGCACGGGTCCGACCGCCCAATGAAGATCGGCATACTGCAGCGGGTCATCCCCGTATGTGATGCGTTCAATCATGATCGAACCCTACACCGCGCATTCCGGGCGAGTCCTCAGCCGGCGGCACGATCTCAGCGGAGCCGTTCTGAATTAAATCGAGAAAACCCGACAAGGCAGAAGGTTGGGCAGTAACGGTAATTTCAAGTACCTCCATGAAATTTAACGTATGTGAACTAAAAAGTTTCAGCGAGCACTAGGCATGTCAAGCATTTATTACGGTCGTCACATAATCAACATATTTGAAGTAGGCATTAGACATAGCCTCCGAGCCAAAACCCCATTGAACGTGCGGCTGTGTATCCTGAGAACCATGGAATCCCCACTGCAGACCGCGACAGCCGGCGAGCTGAGTGTGTCAGAGATCTCCCAGACTCCTCGCCATCAACAACTTATTGTGACAATTTTTGGCTTGTATGCTCGCGAGACTGGAGCCTTAATGCCTGTCTCTTCCCTCGTTCGGCTTTTGGGCGAACTTGGCGTCGAGGCTGCGGGCGTTCGATCCTCCGTTTCGAGGCTCAAGCGTCGCGGTATTCTTGAGAGCACGAAAGCAGGCGGCATTGCCAGCTATGCAATTGTTCCGGGTCGCGTCGATATGTTTACCGAAGGCGACACCAGAATTTTCTCTCCGAGCCACCCCTCTGCCGAAGACAAATGGCTGCTCGTAGTTTTTTCAATTCCCGAAACTATGCGCGTCAAGAGGCACATTCTCAGGTCTGAGCTCACGCGGATGGGGTTTGGGTCTGTAAGCAGTGGCGTCTGGATAGCCCCCGAAAGAACATGGATACGAGCCAAACAACAGCTTGACCGCCTCGGGCTCGAACTATACATCGACTACTTCCGCGCCGAGCATTTGTCACCCCTAGAGCTCTCTCGCAACATAGGGACGTGGTGGGACCTCGTCGCCCTAGACACGATGTATGCGGATTTCATTGCCAAGTACGAGAGCCTCAAGATCAAATGGGATTCTCGCCAAGGCAACCTATCTGCAGAGACTTTGCGTGATGCGTTTGTCGACTACGTCCCCATGATTACGGAGTGGCGACGGCTTCCCTATAAAGACCCGGGGATATCGGCCGAACTTCTGCCCGCAGATTGGAAAGGCATGCTGGCAGAGGAGCTTTTCGGCGACTTGCACCGACTCTTGGGAACTCCAGCCCATGACTACGTGCTGGGCGTTATGAGCCAGAAATAACGGCGATTCCCTGAATTTCAATGAGAGCCCCTGGCTGCCACAATGCTGTGACGCCAATGCCTGCCATTGCGGGGTAGCGCGTTCCCGCCATTTCACGCCAAACCCGACCAATTTCACGGCCGTGTGCCTGATAGTCCGGAATATCTGTTAGGTAGACCGTCACCGTGACAAGATCACTCGGCTGTCCGCCAACCTCCGCGAGAGTCGCCAAGACATTGCCAAACGCCTGGCGAAACTGCTCGACAATGCCACCCTCGACAATTTTCCCGTCGGGCCCCATTGCCGTCTGTCCACCTAGGTAGAGAGCGTTTCCCGCGAGGACTCCATGTGAAAATCCGGACGGCGTGGCCAAACTTGCAGGGTTAACGAGTTGATGTGTCATGGTGAGGTCTCCTTAATGGCACGTTGTGAATCATTCGGTGATCAATCAGCCCAGCTCGTAACCGACTGTGTGGCACAACTTATTGCAGTGTCAAGGGTATTCTCTCAGTGCAAAGTGTGTGGTAATTTCAGAAGTATATACCGAATTGATTACGTTCGTCATGGAAGTGCAATACTGTCTAGCAATGTGAAATGAAACAGTCTGGAGTGCAATCGCAATGAGGCTTGCAACACTTGATATAGAAGGCCGATCACAGGCAGCCGTGGAAACCAGTCGCGGCTTCGTCGGCCTCCCCTTTTCCAATGTCGGCGACCTTCTTCGGGTGCCCCGCTGGCGAGAGATCGCCGAACAAAATCTATCCGGGGATGTTCTCGTTTCAATTTCGGAAGCTACTTATCTCGCCGTCGTGACGGAACCACGCAAGGTTATTTGTTGCGGCCTCAACTACCGGGATCATATTCTTGAGACGGGTCGTGACCTCCCGAGTTTCCCGACGCTGTTCACGAAATACGCGGACAGCTTGGCTGCGCCTTTTGCAGAGCTCTCTTTTGGTAGCGAGTCAAACGAAATCGATTGGGAGGCGGAGCTGGCCGTCGTCGTTGGTGCGGAAGTGAAGAACTGCAGCCCCGAGCAAGCTGTCTCCGCCATTGCTGGCTACACAATCTCCAATGACATTTCCATGAGGGATTGGCAACGTCGAACCCTGCAATGGTTCCAGGGCAAAGCCTTCGACACCAGCACACCTCTCGGGCCCGTGCTGGTTACGCCCGATGAGTGCGACCCGAAGGCAGGACTCGTTATCACCTGCCATGTCAATGGTGAAGAAATGCAACATGGAAACACGTCGACTCTCGTCTTCGATTCAGCGGCGCTCATCTCTTACATTTCACGTTTCACCACCCTTCGCCCCGGCGATGTGATTCTTACTGGGACACCCGGCGGTGTCGGCATGGCCCAAACGCCGCCAAAATTCCTCAGGGATGGCGACGTGCTGGTGACCTCCATTGAGGGCATCGGCGAACTAAGAAACCTCATTTCAATCCACAACTAAGAAGGGCTCACCATGTCAGAAACCAACGACTCCGCACAGGTAGTTCCCGTCATCACTCGAAAAGGCCATGAGTACGAGGGCACCGGTCAGTCTGGTGGAGCACACCGCGTCTCTGGCGTGAGCATCCAGCACACCCCCGCCACCAAGATCTGGTTTGGCAAAGTAAGCAACCTCCCCGGCTACCGCTCGCTCCCCCATCACCACGGAGAAGCCGAGACAGGCGGGTACGTGTTGAAGGGTCATGGCCGCATCTACTTTGGTGAGAACTACTCCGAATTCGAAGACATGGTCGAGGGCGACTTCGTTTTCGTACCGCCCTTCATGCCACACGTGGAGGCGAACATGAGCGTCACTGAAGATCTCATCTGGCTGACGACCCGCACTCCGGACAACATCGTCATTAACCTCGACGAGGTGGATGACTCCGTGCTCGAAGGGTTCCGTCGACAATGACCAGAGCAGAATCTCCCCAGCCCACGTCGGAAAAGTTTCTGAAGGCAATCGAGCTCGAGCCGACAGCGGCCGAATATTTCGACCAGGCATTCACGGCCGTCACCCAAAGCGTCCCGTGGCCCAAAGCCTACGGAGGCGACATGGTTGCCCAGGCGGCCGTTGCCGCCATGCGCAGTGTCGAGGCCGATCGAGTGTTGCACTCCATGCACAGTTACTTCATGCGACCGGGGGACATTCTCGAGCCTGTTCGCTATGAGGTGGAGCACACCCGTGACGGCCGATCATTCTCAACGCGCCAAGTCCGTGCCTACCAAAATGGCAAGGCTATCTATGTGGCCCTCGCCTCGTTTCACGTTCCAGAGATGGGTGCAGAGTTTTCCGCGCCACTCCCGGACCCGTGGCGAGCAAACCTCCCCGAACCGGAAAGTCTCCCGTCCTCACAAGACGCACTAGCGGGGGTTCCGGGAGCTGCCGCTGAGTACTGGTCGAACGGTCGAAGTTTTGACATGCGACATGTCCCCTCTCCAATCTATTTGAGCGTTGAGGGAGAGCTGAGCCCGCATCAAGCAATCTGGATCAAAGCTTTCGATGCCTTGCCAAATGATGCAAATGTGCAGCGAGCGGCGTTGGCCTATGTCTGCGACTACACGATTCTTGAGCCGCTACTTAGGCAACAAGGTGTCGCCTGGGGAGATGCCGGCCTCGTTACTGCCAGCCTCGATCACTCGCTGTGGCTACACCGAGATGGTCGCGTCGACGAGTGGGTACTTTACGTCCAGGAGGCAATCTCAATCCAACGAAGTCGAGGACTGGCGACGGGACGGTTCTATAGCCGAGATGGCACACTACTGGCAAGCGTGGCTCAAGAGGGCATGATTCGCCGCTCCTAGGCAAACCTCTGCTCACTGTGTATCGTTTTCTTTACGTTCGTCATATTTTGGTCATTTACTCAGTGGAACACAGAAAGGCTCACGATGAATCTCAGTCCCTCCGCACACACTGATACTTTTACTCGAGACAATCTGCCGGCAGTTAGCCTTTGGCCCACAATAGAATTTTCCATTCCCGAGGTGCAGTATCCAGAATTCCTCAACGCAGCGACGGTTCTCATCGATAACGCCGTTGAAAAATTTGGAGCGGATGCGCCTTGCTTGCTCACCCCCGACGGTGTGAGCTGGACCTACGGAACCCTCCTGACAAAGTCCAATCAAATTGCCCAGGTCCTATCGGAGGACCTAGGGCTGGTGGCGGGAAATCGTGTTCTCCTTCGCGGGCCGAACAACCCTTGGCTCGTGGCCTGCTGGCTCGGCGTACTAAAGGCCGGAGGAGTTGTGGTCACCACGATGCACGCCCTACGCGCCGCTGAGATCGCCGATGTCATCAGTCTCACCCAGCCGTCAATCGCCATCAGCGACCATCGTTTCGTTGACGAACTCCTCAAAGCTAGTGTGGGCAACATCGCCATTGTGAGCTATGGGTCTGACGATCCTACGGATCTCATCACCCTCAGCGAGGCAAAATCCGGTGTCTTTGAGAACGTCGCAACCGCTGCGGACGACGTTGCGCTCCTCGGACCAACCTCTGGCACGACCGGCACGCCAAAGATAACAATGCATTTTCACCGGGACATTCTCGCCAACGCCGACACCTTTGCGCTCTTCATCCTGAAGCCCGTTCCGGAAGATGTCTTCGCCGGTTCACCTCCACTGGCGTTCACCTTCGGTCTGGGCGGTTTGGTTGTCTTTCCGCTCCGCTTCGGGGCTTCAGTATTGCTGACCGAACGGACTACACCCGGCGAACTGGCTGAGCTGTGTAGTACTCACAGAGTCACCGTGCTCTTCACCGCCCCGACCGCGTACCGGGCAATTATGCGAGAGGGCAAAGGCGACCACCTCAAAGGGATTCGCCGCGCGGTCTCTGCAGGAGAACACCTGCCGGCATCCGTTTGGCAAGAAGTCTTTGAACAGACAGGCCTGAAGCTCATCAACGGTATTGGTTCGACGGAGATGTTGCACGTCTTCATTTCTGCAGCGGATGACGATATTCGGCCCGGAGCCACAGGTCTGGCCATTCCAGGATTCCGTGCCACCGTGCTCAATGAAGAGGGCAATGAAGTTGCCCCCAATCAACTCGGCCGCCTTGCCGTCATCGGTCCGACGGGATGCAAATACCTCAACGATGACCGTCAGATAAATTACGTGACCGAAGGGTGGAACATCACGGGCGACACGTTCCGCCAAGACGAAGACGGCTATTTTTGGTACGAAGCACGTTCCGACAGCATGATCGTCTCGTCGGGATACAACATCGGTGCCCCCGAAGTGGAAGCTGCCCTAGGCCAACATGCTGATGTTGTCGAAAGTGCTGTCATTGGGAGGCCCGATGAGGAGCGCGGGAGCATCGTGAGCGCTTTTATTGTGCTGCGCGAAGGCGTGGTTGGCGATGCGGCCAAACGCAAGGAACTCCAAGACTTCGTCAAGCAGACGATTGCCCCCTATAAGTATCCGCGCGACGTGAATTTCGTCACGCAACTACCTCGCAACCACAGTGGCAAGATTCAGCACTTCCACCTCAGAAACCAATCGAATCTCAACGAAGCCTAAGGAAGGTCGCGCCATGCGAATTGCAATTATCGGCGGAGGCCCTGGCGGTCTGTATTTCTCAGCGCTCATGAAACAGTTGGACCCTCAGCACGAAATCGTCGTGTGGGAGCGCAACGCTGCTGACGACACCTTCGGCTTTGGCGTCGTATTCAGCGATGAGACGTTGGGTGGCATTGCGAATGCTGATGCCACGATCGCGGCAGCAATGGCAAGTCAATTTGCCCGCTGGACCGACATCGACATCCATTTTAATGGTGAAATGCACACGGTTGGCGGACAGGGCTTTGCTGCGATGAGCCGCAAGGAGCTTCTCAAACTGCTCCAGAAGCGTGCCGTTGAATTAGGCGTGGATGTTCGATTCTCGACCATGCCCCCGCCCATCGAAGAACTCAGTCGCGACTACGACCTCGTCTTGGCTGCCGATGGCTCAAACTCGGGAATTCGCGCTCAGTTCGCTGACTCCTTTAAGCCCTCCCTCGACGTTCGTTCCTCCAAGTACATGTGGCTCGGCACCGATCTGGTCTTTGAAGCCTTCAAGTTCTTTGTCAAGGAGACCGAGTTCGGCACCATGCAGATTCACGGTTACCCCTACTCAGCGGAGGGCAGCACCTTCATTGTCGAAATGCACCCCGACGTGTGGGAGCGAGCCGGATTCGATGCCAGTGTTGGGAAGGTCTTCCCACCCGGAGTGAGCGACGAGGACTCTATCGCGAAAATTCGTGAAATCTTTGCCGAGGAGCTTCAAGGCCACGAGGTTCTCACGAACAATTCGAAGTGGCTTAACTTCACAACAGTCAAGAATGAATGCTGGCGTCACGACAACATTGTTCTCCTTGGCGATGCCGCTCACACGGCTCACTTTTCCATCGGCTCGGGAACCAAACTCGCCATGGAAGACGCCCTCTCGCTCGCAGCCTGCTTGCACGAGAATGCTGATCTCGATTCGGCCATTGAAGCTTACGAAATCGAGCGTCGCCCCGTCGTGCAGTCGATTCAGCGCGCGGCTCAGGCCAGCCTGGAATGGTTCGAGAACATCGGCCAGTACAAAGGCCAGGGTGCTGTTCAGTTCTGCTTCAACCTTCTGACGCGCAGCCGCCGCATCACCTTTGAAAACCTCAAGGTACGTGATCCAGACTTTGCCGCGCTCGTGGACGCCGACTTTGCCGAGCGTCAAGGGGCTTATGCCGATACGCCGGCCATGTTTCAGCCTCACAAATTGGGAGACCTCGAGCTCAAGAACCGTGTCATTGTGTCATCGATGGACATGTATTCAGCTCCCGAAGGCATGCCCGGCAACTTCCACCTCGTTCATCTCGGCGCCCTCGCCATGGGCGGTGCCGGTTTGGTCATGACAGAAATGGTCTGCGTGTCAGCCGCGGGCCGTATTACTCCTGGATGCTCGGGGATCTACACCGAAAAACAGGGTGACAGCTGGCGCGAAGTCGTTGACTTTGTGCACAACCAGTCAACGGCAAAGATCGGGATTCAGGTGGGTCACTCGGGCCGCAAAGGTTCAACCAAACTGATGTGGGATGGCATAGATGAGCCCCTCACAACAGGAGGCTGGGAGACTGTCTCCCCCTCGGCACTGGCTTATGGCCCGAACAACGCAGTCCCTCGAGAAATAACGCGCCGTGAAATGGACACTGTGCGCGACGACTTCGTTACTGCGGCTCGCCGCGCCAATGAGGCCGGTTTCGACCTCCTCGAGTTGCACTGCGCTCATGGGTACCTCTTGTCGTCATTCCTCTCCCCCTTGGCAAACGTCCGCACGGATGAATTTGGTGGCAGCCTTGAAAACCGGCTGCGCTTCCCGCTCGAAGTGTTTGACGCCATCCGCGAGGTCTGGCCAAGAGAGAAGCCACTGACCGTCCGAATTTCCGCGACCGATTGGGCTGAGGGCGGAAACACCGAAGACGATGCCCTTCTGATCTCAGAAGCCTTCGCTCTGCACGGTGCCGCCGCCATCGACGTCTCTACGGGACAAGTGACCAAGGCGGAACGACCCGAATATGGTCGTAGCTACCAGACTCCGTTTGCTGACCGTATCCGCAACGAGGTCACAGCGAAGCACGGTGTCAGCGTCATTGCCGTCGGTGCTATTTCATCGTGGGATGACATGAACTCCATCTTGCTGGCTGGTCGCGCCGACATGTGTGCCCTAGGTCGGTCACACCTCTACGACCCCCGCTGGACTCTGCATGCTGCTGCCGAGCAAGAGTATTTCGGTGTCGGTGCCTTGTGGCCTCTTCAGTTCCGTGCCGGTCGCCGCAAGCCTCCCACCTCGCGCACCGAGGCGGTTCGCCCTCGCCTCGAGCTCGTTCGCAAGGACGATGCCGCTGTGGACCTCACTGCACACGTGCGGTGGCAGCCGATCTAGGCTTGACATGCTGGTTTTGGTCATCACAATGATTGAAACGGTTGCACTGGATCTGATAAGCGCACTGGCCATCGGTCTGCTGCAACTTGTGCTGAGAGCAACTCAACTCGGTTACTAGACGACTTGACCCTGAAGAAAATTTAGGCGACTAGATCAGGGCATAAGAATGACCTACGGAGCGACTCGACCGTTCTCATTGAACGACTCGTAGCTAAGTGGCATGAGCTTTGCCCAAAAATCTTCCATCTTCTCGGCGCACATCTCAATTTCACGCTGCGGAAACGATGGAAAATGCGTACCTTCGCGCTTGGTGCGAAGTGACAGAAAATTCATTAGTGACCGAGAATTCATGGTCACATACATGCTGGAGTAAATATTTACCGGCAACACAATTCTCGCAACCTCGCGAGCAACTCCGGCCTCCAGCATGCGCTGATAGGACTCGTAGGCAGCACGGGTAATTGCCTGTGTCTCCTGGACTACTAGAGCGGTCTGCTCAACAGTTCCATCCTCAAAATCATAGGCACCGGGTTTTCCAACCTGAACCAGTTTGCGCTCGGGACCTGGAACGTAAAAAACCGGCTGCAGTTCGCGGTAGCGACCAGATTCCTCGTTATAGCTGGCGATTCGGTGCCTCATGAACTCGCGGAAAACAAAAATAGGAGCCTGAACATAAAAAGTCATTGAGTTGTGCTCAAAAGGAGAGCCGTGTCTATCTCGCATGAGGTAGTTGATCAGGCCCTTATCGCGCTTTTCAACCTCGGCGCCAGATTGCATAGCGCTCTCAAGAGTCTGCTCTCCTTGAGTCGAAACCCGGGCAGCAAACAGCACGTCGGCATCTTGAGCGCTTGATCTGACAAGCTCAACGGTCACGTCGCTGCGGAATTGAATTTCGGTCATCTGATAACCCTAAGCCAGCCCAAAAGTAAAAAAGCGCAACACTCCGTATTTTTGTCTTTGAGTCACCTACGCTTTGGTAGGTGGATTCAACAATCGCCCTTTCAATCGCCCTAATCGTTGTGGCAACACTTGCTGGACTTGTCTACCGCTTTTTTCGAGGTCGCGGACACAGCGTCTCAGGAGCTCAATGCATAAAGCTTGAAAAGCTCAAGATCCTCAAGGACGGCGAAGAAATATCCGAGTTCGGTAAAGAAGCAACGGTCGTTTTGTTTTCCACAGAATACTGTGGCCAATGCCCAGCGGTTAGAAGATCGCTTGCAAAACTCGAGTACCGAAAGGGTGGGCTTTTATTTATTGAAGTCGACATCACCCACAGGATAAACCTGGCTGCACACTTCAACATAAGCCAGACTCCAACAGTGTTCGTCCTAAATCCGGCTGGCGAGATTCGCTTCCGGATTGGCGGGACACCAAAACCAAAAACCATCGAAACCGAATTAGAAAAACTAGGAGTGAAATGACCACCAACAATCACGTAGACCCACGAGGACCGAGATTTGGCGCCGCTATCACCTCGGTGTTATCCCTAATAGCTTTTTACCTAAGTCTTTCCAACCAATCGCTTGCCTACGCAATAGTTGTGGCGTTGGGAGTGCTTTTCATCTGGTCGCTAGTTTCCCCAAGTACCCATCCATATGGTTGGTCATTCGCAAAATTTATTCGGCCTAACTTGGCTGCCCCCAAAGAACTAGAGGACCCAAGGCCACTGAAATTTGCCCAGCAAGTCGGACTAGCGTTTGCGCTTCTTGGAATTATTGGCGGCATCTTTAGCGCGCCGCTAATAACTGTTTCAGCAGCATTTATTTTTATTGCGGCTTTTCTGAATGCTTTTTTTGGACTGTGCCTAGGGTGCCAGCTCTATCTATTGATCCGCAGAGTCGGGATTATTCGCTAGCTGGATAGCTTTCCTGATCGCAGCTCGGGCATTCTTACGCTCTCCGGCAGCGTCATGAGCCTCACCTAGTTGAAACCAAAGGCTCCAGCTTTTTGGATCCTTAGTAACTGCATCTTGAATTCGCTCCAGCTCTTTATTAGCCGAATCCTTGGTGGCCCTCCCGCTTGCACGTAGATCAAGATCTAACCCCGGGATATCCAGCGCAATTAACCGCCTTGAGAGCCGTTGGGCCTTTAGACCAAATTGCAGCTCAGCGAATAGCGCCCAGAGCGCTACCAGTGGCAACACAAGAATCGCTAAGCCCATGGCAATAGCAATGAGGCTTGACTCCTGGAGCAAGATGATGCCCCTACCGAGCAAGGTCAAAACATAGAAAAGAGTCAGGGCCAGCATTAAGCCGACCCAAATTTTAGTGATCATTTTCCCAGAACGTTTTCCAGGCCGACAGTCAAGCCAGTTGCGGTATGCGCGAACTCAATTGATCGAAGGATCCCAAGAGAGTAGGCCCGTGGAGAAGAAACATCGTGTGAAATAACAAGCTGCTCGCCCTCGGCACCAAAAATTGTGTCCTGCTTAGCAGAAATACCTTTCTGACGTAGCGAGTGAATAACTACTCCCGCGTGAACTTCTCCTCTCCCAGGTTGTCCAACCCCGGGAATTAGATGCTGAGGCAAGTCTTTTCTAGCCTCGGCAATCAACTCAGCAGTTCGGATTGCAGTGCCGGAAGGCGAATCAACTTTTTGCTCGTGGTGAGCTTCGAGAATCTCTATCGAGTCAAAGTACTTGGCCGACATCGCAGCGAAGCGCTGAGCAAGCATCGAACCAACCGAGAAGTTCGGCACCACTACAACGGCCGACTCGGGGTTTGCTGTAAGGGCCTTTTCTAAAACTGCCAGCTTCTGCTGACTCCAGCCAGATGTTCCAACCACGGTCTTTAGGCCACTCTCAATTGCGAACAGGACCAGTGATTCAGAAACTGCCGGGTTTGTAAAATCAAGCACAACGTCGGCACCAAGCATCTGCTCCTTGGGTGACGAGGAATCCAGAGCGGAATGCAGCTTTAGATTGCTGTCTGCATCGATTACTTGCTTGGCAAGAGCTCCCATGCGACCTGTGGCTCCGAGTACTGAAACATGAATCATGTTAGAAAACCTATCAAGCTAATTGTTTGAGTACTTCTAAGTTAGGCCCAACGGCAACTAGAGCGGAACTATTTGCAGCGATTCGAGCAGCGACGGTTTGTATCTCCGAAATGTCAACCTGCTGGAAGCGCTGCAGTATTTGTTCGGTAGACAAAAACTCTCCGCTGCCGATTTCGGCAGACAATAGCCGGTTCATTCTTGCCAGCGAGCTTTCGTAGCGAAGCGCTAACCCGCCAGTCAGTGAACCGAGAGCCAAATCAAATTCTTCGCGGGAAACCCCGTGCTCTGCGATTGAATCGAGCCCGGATTTCATTAGCTGAGTCACTAAAGTGGCGTTTTCAGGACTGGTTCCTGCGTAGAGCCCAAAGTAACCGGCATCGGCATAGCCCTGCTGGTAAGAGTAGGTCGAATATGCCAAACCGCGTTCTTCTCTGATTTCTTGATAAAGCCTTGAGGACATTCCGCCACCCAGGATGCTGCTCATCAAACCAAGCGCATACCTGTCCTTGTCCATGCCCTTGATGCTCTGGTATCCAAGAAGAAGATTCGCCTGCGAAAAATCATGATCCAAGTTGGTGAATGGAATAGTTTTAGGCATCTCAAAAGCCATTTGAGAACGGCGCTCATTTGGATTTGCCTCGGCATCTAACCAGCCGACTTTTGCAAGCTCTTGCTGAACCAGCTCGACTAGAGCTTCGTGTGAGACTCCCCCGGCAGCTGTTACCACAAGGTTCTGCGGAATATAGTGCTGGCGGTAATGCTCCATAACCTGCTCACGAGTCACAGCAAGGATTGTTTCCTTAGTGCCACCAATTGGCCTACCAAGTTCATGATCGGGCAACAGTGCGCTTGCCAAGGCCTCATGAGCTAGGTCTTCGGGATCATCCTCACCCATGGCGAGCTCCTCGAGAATCACCGTGCGCTCAACATCGAAATCGTGCTGACCAATTTTTGCAGAAGTGAACATGTCAAGGATTACATCTAGCGCCAGTGGCAAAGCCGAATTCATCACCCGTGCGTAGTAGCTGGTGTATTCCTTGGCAGTTGCGGCGTTCGAGGATCCGCCAACCGAATCGAATGCCACGGAAATGTCTTTAGCATTTCTTCGGTCAGTTCCCTTGAACAACAAGTGCTCAAGAAAATGCGTAGAACCAAATGTCCCGGGTAGTTCATCCCTTGACCCGACCGCTACCGAAGCCGCTATCGCGACAGACGGAGCCCCGGGGATTTCCTCGCTTAAAATGCGAACACCGCTGGGCAGCACGGTCCTGCAAATCCGTGATGCCTCAGCGGTGAAATCGCTTGAGTCTAAAAGACCTAGCTTCAACTATTACTCTTCGCTCGCTGCGTCATCCTCAACAACAGGTGCGAGTGACAACTTGCCTCGGTCATCAACCTTGGTGATTTCAACCAAGACTTTTTGACCGACGGTCAGGACATCCTCGACATTTTCAACGCGCTTGCCAGCCGAAAGCTTCTTCAGCTCGGATACGTGCAATAGCCCGTCCCTGCCTGGCATTAGCGATACAAATGCACCGAATGTTGCTAGCTTCACGACGGTTCCTAGGAAACGCTCACCAATTTCTGGCACGTGAGGGTTAGCAATCGCGTTGATGGCAGCCTTGGCCGCATCAGCGCTTGGTCCGTCAACTGCACCGATGTAGACGGTTCCGTCGTCTTCGATGGAGATGTCAGCGCCAGTGTCTTCCTGAATCTGGTTAATCATCTTGCCCTTTGGCCCGATAACTTCACCGATCTTGTCAATTGGAATCTTGACTGCAATAACGCGAGGTGAGTACTTGGAAAGCTCATCTGGCTCGTCGATAGCTTCCGCCATGACATCCAAGATGAACAAGCGAGCTTCCTTGGCCTGCGTAAGCGCCTTGGCTAGCTCTGCGGATGGAATTCCATCCAACTTTGTGTCCAACTGAATCGCCGTAATGAAGTTGCGGGTACCGGCGACCTTGAAGTCCATGTCGCCCAGTGCGTCTTCAGCGCCGAGGATGTCAGTTAGTGCCGCGTACTGGGTCTTGCCATCAACGGTGTCCGTGATCAAACCCATCGCGATTCCAGCAACTGGAGCGCGCAATGGCACACCGGCGTTTAGAAGTGCGAGAGTCGATGCACAAACAGAACCCATTGAGGTTGATCCGTTCGAGCTAAGAGCCTCTGAAACCTGACGAATTGCATACGGGAACTCATCACGTGCCGGTAGAACTGGCATTAGAGCCCGTTCTGCCAAGGCACCGTGACCAATTTCGCGACGCTTAGGCGTACCAACACGACCAGTCTCACCGGTTGAATATGGTGGGAAGTTGTAGTGGTGCATGTAGCGCTTTGACTTCTCTGGAGTTAGAGCATCAAGCTGCTGCTCCATCTTCAACATGTTCAACGTCGTGACACCCAAGATTTGAGTCTCGCCGCGCTGGAAAATTGCTGAACCATGGGTCCTAGGTATTACTCCAACTTCGGAGTCGATTAGACGGATGTCGCTTAGACCACGACCGTCGATTCGGATTCCCTCTTTTAGAACCCTGGTGCGCATTGCCTTCTTGGCAACTGCCTTATACGCGGCTGAGAACTGGGACATGTCTTCTTCACTTAGCTTTGCAGCTAGTGCTTCCTTGACGCTGGCCTTGAGTGAATCGTCAGCATCCTGACGCTCTTGCTTATCGGCAATCTGGTAAACCTTGGCGACCTCGGCTCCGGCAGCCTTTTCAACTGCTGCTAATACCTCGTCGGTGTATGGCAAGAACACTGGGTAGTCAGCGGTTGGCTTTGCAGCCTGCTTGGCGACATCGTTCTGTGCTCTAACTAGTTCCTTGATAAATGGCTTTGCAGCTTCAAGTCCCTGAGACACGATTTCTTCGCTCGGCGCAACAGCGCCACCGGCAATTAGATCCCAGCTGTTTTCAGTAGCTTCTGCTTCAACCATCATGATCGCAACATCGTCGCCGTCAATAACTCGACCGGCAACAACCATGTTGAACACAGCGTTTGCAAGCTGTGAGTGCTTAGGGAAAGCAACCCACTGGCCATCAATTAGCGCCACGCGAACACCGGCTACTGGGCCAGAGAATGGCAAGCCAGCTAGCTGAGTGGACATTGAGGCTGCGTTGATAGCAACTACATCGTAAAGCTCATCCGGCTCGATCGACATAACTGTTACGACAACCTGAATTTCGTTGCGCAAGCCGTCAACAAATGAAGGCCTAAGCGGCCTATCGATCAAACGACATGCCAAGATTGCGGCGGTGGATGGGCGACCCTCACGACGGAAGAATGAGCCCGGGATTTTACCCGCGGCATACATGCGCTCTTCAACATCAATTGTGAGTGGGAAGAAATCGAAGTGATCCTTCGGTGCCTTTGAGGCAGTGGTAGCCGAGAACAACATGGTCTCGTCATCAATGTAGACAACCGCTGCACCAGCTGCTTGCTGGGCTAGTCGTCCAGTTTCAAAGCGCACAACGCGCTTTCCGTACTTTCCGTTATCAATAACGGCTTCTGCGAATTTAATCTCTGGGCCTTCCATGGCCCCTCCTTATGTATCTGCGCAGCGCAAAGCCCGCTTCACTTTTAGTGAAGTTTCGTGCGCGCTAGAGGTCGGACCTTGCCCGATGAAGTGCCGATCGTCAGTAAAAAACTCTGGGTCTGGACCCAGAAACTTCCACCGAAGACCCGCCTTCTAATCCTCGTTGTTACAAGCCTAACAACCAAAGAGTAAAAAGCCTAGTAATGAAAAACCCCGGCATTTCGGCCGGGGTTAGTCAAATCTCAAATTTTACCGAACTAGCGACGAAGTCCTAGTCTCTCAATTAGCTTGCGGTAACGGTTAATGTCAACGCGTTGCAAGTAACCAAGAAGACGGCGGCGCTGTCCAACGATTAGTAGCAATCCACGACGTGAGTGGTGGTCGTGCTTGTGGTCTTTTAGGTGCTCGGTAAGGTCAATGATTCGACGGGTCATAACTGCAACCTGAACTTCAGGCGAACCGGTATCGCCTGGCTTAGTTGCATACTCTTCGATGATTTGAGTCTTTACCTGTGGGTCTAGAGCCATTGCTGATCCTTCCGATCCGCTGCGCGGCGCGTCAAACAGGTTGTCTGTCGCTCTCTTAATCCGCGGCCGTTACACGGCAACCTCAGAAGTCTAGACATAAAAACTGTTTTTGGCTAGGCGGTAGTGCCCTCATCAAGCGAATCAAGCGGCTCTGGCTCAACATATTTGTTCCCGTCATAAAAACTCTTTGAGGTCTTTAGAACCAAAACCAAGAAAATAATGAAGACGATGGCGGCCAGCGCGAGAATCGGGACAATCAGGAACACCAATGACATCAAAAGCTCTGGAGAGAACTCCTGGCCAGATGGGTAATCATTGATCAAAGCGATCGAACCGATAGTCGCAAAAATAGAGTAACCAGCAGGAACAATGATCAGGAACAGCCACTTTGCGCTGAAGCCGGCATCATGGAGGCGTCTTGCCAGAATCGACAGATTCGGCAAAAAAAGAACTAGTGAAGAAATAGTTGTGAGCGGAGTGAAGTCAGTGCTCAGCGACTGAATATCGGTCACCGGGTCCCCTGTGGTCGCAGCCGTTGGCCAAATTACGCCTTCAATTGTCCCTAGGACTAGCGCTAGTAGCAGTGTAAAAAGAACCCAATACCAGTACTGAGACCGGCTGGCCTTCCCCTTGAAATTGACGAAGTTCTTGAACCCGCTTGAAATTGCTCCTACAAAACTCATAACTAGACCCTACTCCCCAAGCACTCGCCTGCAGGCTTCAACGTCGGAGCCGATCTGCTCGATGAGCTTTTCCATGGACTCATATTTAGCCCAAGGTCTTACTTGCTCGACATACTCACAAGTCACGATTTTGTCATAGAGGTCAAGATCATCACGGCCAATCACGTGGGATTCCAGAAGGCGTGGAACAGCCTCTATGGAGTCGTTAGTCCCCACCGAATGCGCCGCTGGATAGCGAACACCGTCCGAATGCAGCCAGCCGGCGTAAACACCGTCAACCGGCAACAGCCCCTCGCTGTTTCGAGCAAGGTTCGCAGTTGGAAAACCGATTTTCCGGCCGATCTTGCGGCCATGTTCAACTATGCCCTCGGTTTGATGATTTCGTCCAAGCATGGCGTTTGCAGCCTTGATGTTTCCAGCAGCAATCGCTTTTCTTATCTCGGTGCTAGAAACCGGAAGGTCGCCAAAGACAACCGTGGGAACCTCTTTGGCCTCGAAGCCAAAACGTTCGCCAAGCTGCCTAAGCTCAATAATGCTTCCGGATCCCTTGTGTCCAAAACGAAACCCTTGCCCAACCAGTACCAATTTAGCTCTGAGGGA
Source organism: uncultured Microbacteriaceae bacterium (assembly GCA_937920245.1). Taxonomy (GTDB): domain Bacteria; phylum Actinomycetota; class Actinomycetes; order Actinomycetales; family Microbacteriaceae; genus Aquiluna. The sequence goes on along the minus strand of CALGUV010000038.1, from coordinate 24,624 downwards.
CATCAGGTGATCTACGACAAACTCCTCTGGAGAAAGGTTCGCAAGCTGCTGATCAAACCGCAGAGTTATTAGAGCATCAGCCCCAAGCGACTCTACAATTCGGGATTTTTGGATGGGCCCAATAATTGAAGACGGCTCGGTCCCGGGCTTCAAAAACGCATCTGGGTGGCGATCAAAAGTTAGGACCGCTGCTGCAAGACCCGCCTCCTCAGAAAAATGCACGAGTTCGCGGAACAACTGCTGATGCCCCAAATGAATACCGTCGAATTTGCCTATGGCAACGGCCGTATCGGTGTACCCATCGGGCAAAACGGAATTACTTAGTTCCAGCACTCTGCCCCCTCAGCCAAATCAGACCCAACACCGGCAACACAAGTGGGATAAAACCATAACCAACACCGAAGCCAGACCAAACCGATGGATGACCGAACAGTTCCGGCATCAAAATCGAGAGCAAGCCAACAATAATTACTCCTGCCAGTTCAAACCGGACGGCCAACAGGGCCAACGCGTGATACTTTGCCGGCTGAGCAAGTGAAAAAGTAGCGACTATGTAAACCACTGCGGCAACCGCTGATAATAAATAAGCAACGGGAGCCTGATCAAATTCTCGAATTAGCTGATAACCGGCTCTAGCCGAGGCCGAAAGAGCAAAGACGCCATAGACAGCGACCAAGACCCTGCCAACGCCCATTGATTTTTTCATGAATTCTCCAAGATCAATCTTAGATTGCGAAAGGGTTTACCCCGGTCCAGATTTGCTGCATTCTGACCAACATCACGGCGATCGTAAGAACTGCTGCCCCCAAAACCACAGTTGACCAACGATTTCGTTCAACCAACGCCCAAACCGCTCCGGCAATCGGAACCATAAGGGCGACTATTAGGTAACCAAAGAACTCCCAGGTGTCGATTACCGCGTACTGACCAAGAGAAACCAAAACAATCGAGAGAATCAACTGGACTAGAAGGCCCGCCTCAACTCCGATCGCTAGCCCAAGGGAAAATCCACTCGGTGATTTGCCGATTAGTCCCAAAAAAATCAGAACCAGCCCAGCCGCGACTGCATACCAGGCCAGAATCAAGAAAAAGGCGTCTATCACTGCTCCTCCTGGAACACTGCTATCGACTTGTATTGAGAGCCAGTTCTTGTGGCAAGAGCAATCAGTTGCTGCTCGCGAATAAGTGCGATTTCAGACTCGTCTGATTCCAACTCAATTTTCTTACCGTGTCTAAGGTCACGTTCCTGGTCGGCAGAAATCTCGAAGCTTGGGAACAGCCTGGAGGCAGCATCAGCCAGGCTGATCCAACGAGGCTCGTCGGTGACTGCCGTCGCATCACCAATCAAAAAAGAAGCGACTGCGGTTCGACGAAGCTCAATCAAGTGGCCTCCCACTTCGAGTGCTTGGCCCATGTCCCTGGCTAGGGCACGGATGTAGGTCCCGGAACTGCACCTAACGCTGATGTCAAAATCAACCAGACCGTCATGGTGACTTAGCTCGCTGGTGCGAGCAAAGTCACGAATCACTATTGACTTGGGCTTTAGGTCAACCTTGTTACCCTGTCGCACCAAGTCGTAAGCCCTGACGCCATCAATCTTTTTGGCGCTCACACTCGAAGGTATTTGATCAAGCGGTCCGGTCAAAGACGCAATGACCTTGTCGATTTGGTCGGCAGTGATGCCTGAAGCATCTTTAGTCTCAAGGACTTCCGACTGAGAATCATCGCTGAGGGTTGATTGCCCCAGCCGCACGGTAGCGGTGTACGCCTTGTCTTGACCGAGCAAGAACTGCAGTAATTTTGTGCCCTGGTTTGCGCCGAGCACCAACAGACCGGTGGCCAAAGGATCCAAGGTTCCGCCATGCCCGACTTTTTTTGTGCCGAGAACCCCTCGCATTTTTGCGACAACATCAAAAGAAGTCCAGTCCTGGGGCTTGTCAATCAGAACTAGGCCATGCTGCATTAGTCTTCCTGCGGCTTTTGAATATATGGGTCGGCATCGCCCGCGTGCTTGGCACCCTTGGCAAGTTTCTCCAATTCGCCATCTCGTCTTTTAGCCTCGGCCAAAAGCTCGTTCAAGTCGCCAGCATTTTCTGGGACATCGTCGAGAACGAGTTCCAGGGTTGGGGTCATTCTTATGCCCAGCTGTTTTCCGATTTCTCCCCTGAGCCGGCCGGTGTTTTTCTGCAGAATAGCTACCGTGGAAGCCTTGTCCGCATCGGAACCAAAAACAGTGTAGAAAAGTCGGGCCTGCATTAGATCAGGGGTAACTCGAGCGTCGGTGAAGGTAACGAAACCCAAATCAGGGTCCTTGACAACCTTTGCTAGTGCGGAGGCCGCCAATACTTTAATCCGCTCCGCAAGACGCAGCGCTCTAGCGTGATCTGCCATTAGCTCCTCGGCTTCTCTACCATCTCGTAAGTCTCGATGACGTCATCGATCTTCACATCGTTGAAGCTACCCAGTCCGATTCCACACTCGAAATCAGCCTTTACCTCAGTGGCATCGTCCTTGAATCGCTTCAGTGACTCGACCTTGAGGTTCTCGCCGATTACTTCGCCGTTTCTCAAGACTCTTGCCATAGCGTTTCGACGCATTAGGCCGCTTCGAACATATGAACCAGCGATGAGACCGAACTTGGAGGACTTGAATACTTCGCGAACTTCGGCTGTTCCCAACTGAGCTTCTTCGTATTCCGGCTTGAGCATTCCCTTGAGTGAGTTTTCAATGTCTTCAAGGACGTTGTAGATCACGGTGTAGTGACGGATGTCGACACCCTCACGGTCTGCTCGTTCCTTCGCCTTGTTGTCTGGACGAACGTTGAATCCGATGATTACCGCCGAGTCGACAGTGGCTAGGTTTACGTCAGATTCAGTGATTGCTCCAACACCACGGTGGATGATTCGCAGCTGCACTGAGTCGCCAACGTCAATCTTGAGCAAGCTGTCCTCCAGGGCCTCAACGGCACCTGAAACGTCACCCTTGATGATCAAGTTCAATGATTCGACCTTGCCATCCTCGAGAGCCTGAGTGAAGTCCTCGAGTGAAAGCTTCTTTCTGGTCCTTGCCAGCAGGGCGTTTCGGTCGGCAGCTTCACGCTTTTCTGCGATCTGCCTTGCCTGACGCTCGTCCTCGGCAACCACGAAGGTATCTCCGGCGCGCGGAACTGACTGCAGACCGAGAACCTGAACCGGCCTTGAAGGAGTCGCAAACTTAACCGGATCTCCGTTTTCATCAAACATCGCACGGACTCGGCCGTAAGCAGCACCGGCAACAATTGCGTTACCAACCTCTAGGGTTCCTGACTGAATCAGAACCGTCGCAACGGAACCGCGTCCCTTGTCTAGGTTTGCCTCAATGGCAACTCCACGCGCTGCCTTGTCAGGGTTGGCTCGAAGATCTAGAGCTGCATCGGCAGTCAAAAGCACTGCGTCAAGAAGCTTGTCAATACCGTCGCCCTTCAGCGCAGATACGTCTACGAACATCACGTCTCCGCCGAATTCCTCGGCAACTAGGCCGAATTCAGTTAGCTGCTGGCGAATCTTCGCAGGGTTTGCGCCCTCTTTATCAACCTTGTTGACGGCAACCACAATTGGAACTCTTGCGGCCTGGGCATGGTTCAAAGCCTCAATGGTCTGAGGCATTACACCGTCGTCCGCAGCCACAACCAAGATGGCAATGTCTGTGACTTCAGTACCTCTGACTCGCATGGCGGTGAAAGCCTCGTGACCCGGCGTATCAATAAATGTGATCGCTCGATCTAGACCTTCGTGAGTTGTGTGAACCTGGTAGGCACCGATGTGCTGGGTGATTCCACCAGCCTCACCGTCGACAACATTCGCATTACGAATCGAGTCAAGCAACCTAGTCTTTCCGTGATCCACGTGTCCCATTACGGTCACGACCGGAGGTCTTGGGGAAAGTGCTTCCTCGTCTTCCTCCTCGATGCCAGTCGAAATATCCAGACCGAAGCCTTCGAAGAGCTCTCGCTCTTCATCTTCAGGCGAGACAACCTCGACCTTGTAGCCAAGCTCCTCACCAAGAATCTGGAAGGTATCTTCGTCTAGGGATGCTGTCGCAGTCGCCATCTGTCCCAAGTGGAACAGGATGGTGATCAACTGAGCGGAGTTAGTGCCAATCTTGTCTGCGAAGTCTTGGATCGAGGATCCACGACGAACTCGCAGCACGGTTGTTCCATCGCCGCGAGGCACCATTGTGCCGCCCAGGCTGGGAACATCTCTTTGTTCAAATTCTTCGCGCTTTGTTCTTTTTGACTTACGGGATTTTCCGCGAGAACCGCCCCTACCAAATGCTCCTGCAGTGCCCGCTCCGCGGCCACCACGGCCGGCTGGACCCGGTCTTCCGGCTGGAGGTCCAAACCCTGGCTTCTGTCCCGGTGCTCCGAACGCTGGCGCTCCACCTGGACGCGGTGCTCCGCCGCCTGGGCGAGGTGCTCCGCCGGCAGGTCTTGGCGCTCCTGGTCTTGGTGCTCCTGGGCGTGGTGCTGACTCGGCAGGTCTTGGCGCTCCTGGTCTTGGTCGCCCCATGCCCTGATTTGCAGCAAATGGGTTGTTGCCTGGACGAACCATCGGGCGAGGTATTCCCATGCCCTGGTTCGAAGAAAATGGATTGTTACCTGGGCGAGGTGTGCCAAGCATTGTTGCGGCGGCGGACTTCTCCTCCGCGACTGGTTCTCCAGCGACAGACGCAGCAACCGGCGGTGGCTCGACTGCAGCGGGAGCGAGAGGCTCAGTGACTTCTGAGGGCTTTGGGCTCTCGGCAACAGCCGGAGCTTCTGGCGCAGGCTTAGCCTTTGGCTTTGCCGGCTCCTTCTTGGCTGGAGCTTGCTTCTTTGGGAAAGCACCCTTTAGCCTTGCGGCTACCGGTGGTGTGATTGTTGAAGAGCCACCTTTGACGTATTCGCCAAGCTCTTCTAATTTGGCCAAAGCTGTCTTGGTATCAATCCCAAGTTCTTTAGCAATATCGTATACGCGTGGAAGCGCCACTTTTTTTCTCCTGTTCGGGGCCGACCCCAAACAGGGAAGGCCTTAGTTCTGAGGGGGTCTCATTTCGAGAAACTCATTGTGTGTCAGCCATGTTTTGTGCCTGATTCCTAAGCCATGTCTCAAGCGACTCTGAATTAGAGTCACCCAAGGCGCGAACTAGACCTTTTCGATCAAGCGCTAGCTGCAAACATTTTTCATGAACCCAAGCCCCTCTTCCGGCTAGCTTGCGCTGCTGGTCAAGAACAAAACTTTGATTCACTGAAACAATTTTTAGCAAGTGCTTCATCGAATCCCGTTGGCGGCAGCCAACACAGGTCCGAATAGGCTCCATTCTAGGGCCCCTTACCTAATGACGCTATCCCTCAAGGATGCTATCTGGCTGAATGTCGATTTTGGCACCGGTCAATTTCGCTGCCAGGCGGGCGTTCTGGCCCTCTTTGCCGATTGCCAGCGAAAGCTGAAAATCAGGAACCAGCACTCTAACTGCCTTGGTAGCAGCGTCCAAAACAAAGCTGTCCGAGACTCTGGCTGGTGATAGGGCGTGAGCCACGAAGGTCGCCAAGTCCTCAGAGAAATCAACAACGTCGATTTTTTCCTCATTCAATTCCGCGCTAACGGCTCGGACTCGCTGGCCAAGTTCGCCAATGCAAGCTCCCTTGGCGTTGATTCCGGGTTCCTTTGCAAAAACAGCAATCTTGGTTCTATGGCCGGCCTCGCGGGCGACGGAAGCAATTTCGACTTGGCCGGAAGCGACCTCTGGGACCTCCATTGCGAAAAGTTTTCTAACCAAGCCCGGGTGGGTCCTAGAAACAGTGATCTGAGGTCCCCTGGTTCCCATTTGAACGCTGGTTACATACACTCTGATGCGACTTCCGTGCAGATACTCTTCGGTTGGAACCTGCTCTTCGGGAGGCATAAGCGCCTCGATTGAGCCTAAATTCACGTAGACCATGTGTGATCTGGAGCCCTGTTGAATCTGGCCAGAGACTATGTCGCCCTCTTTGCCCTTGAACTCGCCTAACAAGCCTTCGTCTGAGATGTCCCGCATCCGCTGCGCAATAACCTGCTTAGCGGCGTAAGCGGCGACTCGACCAAAACCTTCGGGCGTCACTTCCTCTTCACCAACGGGCTCTAGGTCCTCATCGAGAGTGGATTGGAAGATTCGAACGTGACCGGTTTTGCGATCAAGCTCGGCTCGGGCTCCCTTGACCGGTTCCGAAAAGCCCTTGGCGAAAGCCGCAAGAATGGCCGCTTCGATAATCAGGACTAGTTCGTCAAATGGGATTTCCCGCTCGCGCTCTAGTAGACGAAGAACTTGTAAATCAATATCCATGACTCGCCTCTTTTTAGTTTCTAGCGCTTAGCCATTAGCTCAGCGAGAACTGAGTCTATCTTTACTTGAGAGCGTTCGCCTGTCACTCTGTTCCAAAGCTCAACTTCACCCTCTGCTACGCCTCGGCCACAGATGATTATCCAGGGGTTCCCAATCAGCTCCGCGTCGGCAAATTTCACTCCCGGACTGACCTTTGGTCGGTCATCCAGCATGACTCTGAGCCCAAGGGCCTCAGCGCCTGCGGTCAAAGACTCAGCTGCCTCGAAGGCGGCTTCGTCTTTACCAGCCGCGATAATGTGAAGGTTTGCTGGAGCCACTGAATCCGGCCACATCAAACCCTTGTCGTCATGGCACGCCTCAGCAATTACTGCCACCAGCCTGGTAACGCCAATTCCATAGGAGCCCATGGTTACTGTGACGAGCTTTCCGTTGGAATCAAGAACTTTTAGGCCCAGTGCCTCGGCGTATTTACGACCCAGCTGAAAAATGTGACCGATTTCGATGCCGCGAGCCATTTCCAAGGGCCCTGAACCGTCTGGGGCCGGATCTCCGGCGCGAATCTCTGCGATGTCGGCAATTCCATCCGCGGAAAAGTCTCGACCAAAAGTCAGGTGCCAAGTGTGCATTTGATCTTTATTGGCGCCGGTAATCCACGAACTTCCCTCAGCAATCCTGGGGTCCAGCAGGTACTCGATTTTCGACTCAGCTTCTAAGCCCAAAAATTGTTTTGAATCTTTACGGGGTCCGATGTAGCCCTTGACAAGTTCCGGGTGACTCTTGAAATCGGCCTCGTTGGCCTGCTCCACATCACAGCCAAACCAAGCCTCCGCGCGCTTTTGGTCGACTTCTCGATCTCCAGGAATTCCAACTGTGACCAGCCTTCGCTTGCCATCTCCAGCGATGAGCGCAAGCACCACGTTTTTCAGGGTGTCAGAGGCCTCCCAAGTGCCATCTGGCTTGGGGTGATTCTCATTCGAGAAGCTAACCAAGGTGGCAATTGTTGGAGTGTTTGGTGACGCGTGGTCCTCAGCCGCCTGTTTATTCGGCGTGATGGCCGGAGACTGTGAGAATCTAACCGCCTCTACATTGGCAGCAAAGCCGGATGCAGATCTGACAAAGGAGTCCTCGCCAATTTCGGAAGGACTCAGGAACTCCTCCGATTTCGAGCCACCCATCGCTCCGGCATCCGCGCTCACGATTACATACTCAAGCCCTAGGCGCGTGAAAATGCGCTCGTAGGCTGCGCGTTGGGCCTGATATGAAACCTCAAGACCCTCGTCAGTCACATCAAAGCTGTAAGCGTCTTTCATTACGAACTCGCGACCACGTAAAAGACCGGCTCGCGGCCTCGCCTCATCGCGGTATTTATTTTGAATTTGGTAGATGCTCAAGGGAAGATCTTTATAGGAGTTATAAAGATCCTTCACCAAAAGAGTGAAGACCTCTTCGTGAGTTGGAGCCAGCAAGTACTCCGCGTCTTTTCTGTCTTTCAAGCGGAAAATGTTATCTCCGTAGTCATCCCACCGACCGGTCACCTCATATGGCTCTTTTGGAAGCAGGGCCGGAAAGAAGACCTCTTGGGCACCAGCGGCAGCCATTTCTTCGCGAACGATTTGCTCAATCTTGGTTTTGACCATCAGGCCAAGAGGTAGCCAGCTAAAAACTCCCGGTGCCGCGCGTCTTATGTAGCCCGCGCGAACAAGCAACCTATGGCTTTCAACCTCAGCGTCGGCTGGGTCTTCTCGAAGGGTCCTTAGGAATAATGAGCTCAGGCGATATGGCATGAGCACAATGTTAGCTACTCCCCGACGGTAACCTGGGCGGTTCCGATAAGTGCACTGTCCATTTCGGCTGCAATTCGGTTCGCCTCTTCAATCAAAGTGGCAACAATTTCATTTTCCGGAACAGTTTTGATGATCTCGCCCTTGACGAAAATTTGACCTTTGCCGTTTCCTGAGGCAACTCCCAAATCTGCTTCCCTTGCTTCACCCGGTCCGTTTACAACGCAACCCATAACGGCAACTCGAATTGGAACAGTCAGGTGTGAAAGCCCCTCGGTAACGTCGTTCGCGAGCGTATAAACATCTACTTGCGCTCTTCCACAGCTTGGGCAAGAGACGATCTCGAGCTTTCTGGGACGAAGGTTCAGGCTCTCCAGGATCTGCGAGCCAACCTTGATTTCCTCAACCGGAGGAGCTGAAAGCGAGACTCGAATCGTGTCGCCGATTCCTTGAGCCAACAGGGCACCAAATGCCACTGAGGACTTGATTGTTCCTTGGAATGCTGGTCCGGCCTCGGTAACGCCTAAGTGAAATGGCCAGTCTCCCCGCTCGGCAAGTAGCTGATAGGCCTTGACCATCACGACCGGGTCATTGTGCTTCACGGAAATCTTGAAATCATGAAAATCATGCTCTTCGAAAAGGCTCGCCTCCCAAACCGCGGACTCCACTAGCGCCTCAGCAGTTGGCTTGCCATACTTCTGCAACAGTCTTGGGTCCAGGGAGCCAGCATTGACACCAATTCGGATTGAAACTCCGGCGTCCTTGGCAGCTTTTGCAATTGCGCCAACCTGGTCATCAAATTTTCTAATGTTTCCTGGATTTACTCGCACCGCTCCGCATCCAGCTTCAATCGCTTGGAAGACATATTTTGGCTGGAAGTGGATATCGGCGATCACCGGAAGCTGGGATCGCTTGGCAATGACCCTCAAAGCTTTTGCGTCGTCGCTAGTGGGCACAGCCACCCGAACAATGTCACAGCCCGTCGCAGTTAATTCAGCAATTTGCTGAAGTGTTCCATTTATGTCTGTGGTCTGAGTGGTGGTCATCGACTGCACCGAAATTGGAGACTCCGACCCTACGGGAACCTTCCCAACCATTATTTGGCGAGTTTTCCGCCTAGGAGCGATTGTTGGTGGTGGTCCCACTGGAAGACCAAGATTTACAGCTGGCACTTATTACCTCTCGTTTGCTCCAAGCTTCAACAGCAAAGGAGGAAAGTTACTTCCTAACCCAATGTTATTGGGTTTACAAGGTCAGCTAATATTAGTATCAGGCCCGTCAGAATCAGCAGCATCCACACCGCGTATGCAACAGGTAAGGCCTTAGCGGTATCGATTGGACCCGGGTCCTTCTTCCCAACAAGAACCCAAGACCTTCTTTTCGCACTTTCGTAAAGCGCCCCAAGAACGTGCCCGCCATCTAGCGGCAGCAACGGAATCAGGTTGAAGACAAATAGCGCAAGGTTCAAAGATCCGATTAGCAAAAGCAACGAGGCGAGCTTGGCAGCCACGCTAATGTCCGCTGCAGTCAGCTCTCCGGCTAACTGACCCACTCCCAAAATAGAGACTGCACCATTTGGATCTCGATCGGTGCTTCCGAAGGTACTTGCCGCGACCTTATAAACCTGCTGCGGCAAATCAGCCACGAAGGCCAGCATTCCCCCCGTCGCGGCTAGAGAGAAGCCCACGGATTCTTCGATGCTTAGTGGCGTCATCTGAGACCCCAACTGAATACCCAGAATTGGCCTGAGCTCGGTGACTTTGTTGCCAGCTGCGTCTAAAGCTGCCGCTCCAGACTCCAGGAAAACTTGAGTCTCGATAAATGACGGCGTGATTGCCAGGCTGATATTTGCCCCGTCGCGAACAACTCCCAGCATTGACTGACTCGTTTGGTTCTTGCTCAGGCCCGCAATTACTTCGTTCCAGTTCAGAACTGGTGTGCCGTTTACCTGAGTAACGGTGTCGCCAGGTAGCAGTCCGGCGGCAATAGCCGGAGAAACCGGAGCGCCGCTGGGGCAATTACCGGCGGAATCGGCCTCAATGCATTCATAAACCTTGCTGACGCTCATCGTGGATTGCATTGTTCCAACACCGCTTAGCGCTAGAAGAATAAGAAGCATCCCTAAAAAAAGATTCATCAGCGGACCGCCGAGCATGATGGTTAGCTTCTTTGGGGCGGAAAGCTTGTAGAACTGGCGATCTTCATCGCTCGGCTCGATGCCCTGTCTTACCTGCTGCCTGGCGTCCCTAATCCAACTTGCAAATGGGCCCCGATAAGCCTTGGACTCGGGAGGATACATGCCAGTCATGAGGATGTAGCCACCCAGCGGAATTGCCTTGATTCCGTACTCGGTGTCGCCCCTGGTCCAGGACTTAACGGTCGGACCAAATCCGATCATGTATTGATTGACTCGAATGCCAAAAATTTTCGCAGGTATCAAGTGACCGATTTCGTGCAGGCCAATTGACAGAGCAATTCCAATTAGGACAATTGCAATTCCGGCCGCGTACAAGAGGATGTCGATCACGGTTCAAGGCTACCTGAACACTTGAGGCTTTAGCTCTGTGCTATCAGCGAATCGGCGGTCCGTCGGGCCCAGCTTTCCGCAGCCAAGACACTTTCGAGACTTAATGGCCCCGGCGTATGCACCTGAAGCACCTTATCGATCGTGTCGGTGATGCCAAGGAAAGATATTTCACCTCGGTGAAAAGCCTCAACAGCCTGCTCATTTGCTGCGTTATAAACGGCTGGAAAAGTGAGCCCTGCCTGTCCAACCTGCCGTGCAAACTTGACGGCTTTGAAAACCTCCTCATCAAGGGGTTCAAAATCCCATCGATGGCTTTGAGTGAAATCCAATGGCTTTGTGGACTGGGCAAGCCGATCTGGCCAACCGATAGCAAAGCCAATCGCGAGTTTCATGTCCGGCACTGAGGCCTGTGCAATAACCGAACCGTCATAGAACTCGACCATTGAGTGAACAATTGACTGCGGATGAACGGTGACGGCAATGTTTTCAAACCCGATGCCAAATAAAATATGAGCCTCAATTACCTCGAGGCCTTTGTTTACCATGGTCGCCGAGTTGGTAGTTATGACCTTGCCCATGCTCCAAGTCGGGTGCTTGAGAGCTTGACTCGGAGTCACGTTCTCGAGGTCGGCCCTTGACATGTTTCTAAACGGACCACCGGAGGCGGTCAATATCAGCCTTGAAACTTCAGATTTTTGTCCCGCCAATAAGCACTGAGCGATTGCTGAGTGCTCGGAGTCAACGGGCAAGATTTGATCTTTGGCCGCAAGTTCGGTTACCAGCGACCCACCGACTATCAAAGACTCTTTATTGGCAAGCGCCAGCTTGCTTCCCGCGCGAAGTGCCGAAAGCGTTGCCATCAGTCCTGCAGAACCGGTTATTCCGTTCACAACCACATCTGCTGACAGCTCACCCGCTAAATCAGCGGCCAGCTCCGGACCCAGAACTGCTCTGTCCCTGGACAGGCCGAATTGGACTCGCTGAGACTCGAGCAGCTCGGTATTAGAGTTCCCAGAGATTCCGACGAGCTGAAACTTATCGGGATTTGCCGCCAGCAACTCGAGCGTTTGAGTGCCGACGGAACCGGTGGAGCCTAAGACCAAAACAGTGCGCATCTACCAAAGCTTAGAACTCCATCCGCATTGCGAGTCAGGAATGATAAAAATCCATATAAGTATCTAGAATTTAGACATGAGCCTTGAACAAAAAAGAATCTTGAACACACCTATCCCCGGACCCAAGTCGGTAGAGCTTCAAAAGCGCCGAACCGCCGTTGTTTCCGCGGGTGTCGGAACGATGCTTCCGGTATTCATTGAGCGCGCCCACGGCGCGATCCTCGAGGACGTAGACGGTAACCAGTTGATTGATATGGGCACAGGCATTGGAGTTGTGACAATCGGTCACACAAACCCCGGCGTTGTTGCCGCAGTTCAGGAGCAGGTTGCGAAACTTACTCACACCCTGTTCACCGTTGCCCCCTATGAGAAGTATGTTCGAGCAGCCGAACTTCTGGCAGCTCACTCCCCCGGTTCTTTTCCAAAAAAAGTCGCCTTTTTTAATTCAGGTGCCGAAGCCGTTGAAAATGCAGTGAAGATTGCAAGGCGTGCGACCGGCAGGACTGAGATCGCAGTTTTCGACCACGCCTACCACGGTCGAACCAGCCTTACGATGGCGATGAACTTCAAGGCGCACCCCTATGCCACTGGCTTCGGTCCTCTTCCCGGGAGCATTCACCATGCTCCAATGAGCTACCCGTTCCGGGATCCTGAGGGAATGACCGGCGAGCAAGCAGCGGCAAGGACCATCACCTACCTAGAAAAAAGAGTTGGTGCGTCCGCGCTTGCCGCCGTTTTCATCGAGCCCATTCAGGGAGAAGCTGGATTCATAGTTCCGGCCCCAGGGTTCCTAAAGACAATCGACAGCTGGTGCAAGGCGAATGGAATTGTCATGGTTGCCGACGAAGTTCAAAGCGGCATGGCCAGGACCGGAAAATGGTTTGCTAGCCAGTGGGAAGAAGGATTCGACCCCGACCTAGTCACTGTTGCCAAGGGAATTGCCGGCGGCATGCCACTTTCCGGCGTTGTAGGCCGGGCTGAAATTATGGACTCGGCACACGCCGGCGGCTTGGGCGGCACCTTCGGTGGTTCGCCAACTGCCGTGGCAGCCGCAGTGGCGGTCATGGAGCAGTTTGAGCAAGGAGACTTTCTGAGTCGCGCACAGGAGATCGGAGCCATAATCGTGCAGCGCCTAACTGAGATGATGGCGATGTATCCGGTGATTGGTGAAGTTCGTGGAGTGGGCGCAATGCAGGCATTTGAACTAGTCATGCCAGGCAGTCTTGACCCCAACCAACCCGCCACTGAGGCGCTCTTGAGGCACTGCCACCAAAACGGTGTCGTGGTTCTCAATGCCGGAACCTATGCAAATGTCGTTCGTTTGCTTCCACCGCTTTCCATCTCCGATGAACTTCTGCACGAGGCACTCGATGTAATTGCGGAGGGCCTGGCCGCCCTATAGCTCCGTTGCATGCCTCCGGCCAAAACGACGACTGAATAACCGCCATACCAAAGCTAAGAATGGAATAAATTGACTCAATATGCTGACCGCCAGCGTCTAGCTGAGCTATTTGCCAAAGAAGTGAGCACCTACGTCGCAACCCATCCAAATTCGCAAATGGCTCACCAAAAGTCTCAAGCCTCGTTGGTGAATGGTGTTCCTATGCTCTGGATGGCAAAGTGGCCTGGACCATTTCCGATATACGTGGAAAGCGCAAAAGGCGCTCACTTTACCGATCTTGATGGCAATGACTTCACCGACTTTTGCCTCGGTGACACTGGAGCGATGTCTGGACATGCCTCAGCGCCGACTGTGAAGGCGGTGCAGGACCAGATAGCTAAAGGTGCCACCTTTATGCTTCCGACCCTTGACGCGGCGAGAAATGCCGAAACGCTCGGAGCCAGGTTCGGGCTTCCTAAATGGCAATTCACTCTCAGTGCCACAGACGCCAATCGCCACCTAATACGCTTTGCTAGGCAAGTAACCGGCAAGGCAAAGATCGCAGTTCATGACTACTGCTATCACGGAAGCGTTGACGAGACCTTTGCGGTGCTCGATGATCAAGGGAACACAATTTCTAGGCCAAATAATATTGGCAAGCCATCGGAGCTAAACACCACAACCGTCTCCTTGCCATTCAATGACCTGGTTGCTGCGGAAAGGGCATTTGCAACCGGCGAAGTTGCCCTCCTATTGATTGAACCAGGGCTAACAAACATTGGCATCGTATTACCGGAGGCTGGTTACCTAGAGGGCCTCCAAGCGCTCTGCCTAAAATACGATGTGATTTTTGCGCTTGATGAAACCCACACTCTTTCCGCCGGTGCAGGCGGCATTACAGCCCGAGATAATCTCAAGCCAGATGCAGTTGTCCTTGGCAAGACCATAGGCGGAGGAGTTCCGGTTGGCGCACTTGGCTTCTCGGAAGAGCTTTCGGAAAAGATCGCAAACAGCCTTGAGTTGGAAAGCATTGACGTTGGAGGCGTTGGAGGCACACTGGCCGGGAACGCCCTGTCTATGGCCGCTGTTCGCGCCACGCTCGAAGAAGTGCTAACCCCGGAGAGCTTCTCCCGCATGGAGCAGTTAGCAGTGACCTGGCAGGCCAACATTCAGGCCACCATTGACGAATATGCATTGCCCTGGCAAGTTTCCCGAATTGGCTGCCGAGGTGAATACAGCTTTAGAGAAACGGCACCCTCAACAGGAGCCGAGGCCGCGGCTGCAGAGGACTTTGAATTGGGGCAGTTCCTTCAACTTCACGCAATCAACCAAGGGATTCTAATGACGCCATTTCACAATATGGTCCTGGTCTCACCCGACACCAGTGCCGCCGACATTGAAAAACACCACCGCCACTTTCGCGATGCCGTGGAATTGCTATTTGCTAAGTAGTTTTCGTTTCTTCATAGCCGACCGGACCTGAACCGCAATCACAATTGCGATCGCGACAATGAAGACGAAGGAGCCAACGACGTTTGCCTCCGGTGGTATTCCTCTGGCTGCAGCCGTGTAGACAAACTTGGGGAAAGTGTCAACCGACCCTGAGTTGAATTGAGTGATGATGAAATCATCAAAACTCAGAGCGAAGGCAAGCATTGCAGCCGAAAGAATTCCAGGAAGCAATAGCGGGAACGTAATCTTCCAAAACACCTGCATTGGAGAAGCGTAAAGATCGCGGCCAGCCTCCTCTAGGGCCGGGTCCAAAGTTGCGACCCTTGCCTTCACGGTGACGACCACAAAGCTCAAGGTGAACATGACGTGAGCAATGATCACTGTGGTTAGGCCCTTTGTCCAACCAAAGTCCAGAAACTGAGCTGCCAAGCCTGCGCCCATGACGACCTCGGGGGTTGCCAGCGGCAAAAACAGTAGCAAGTTGGTCGCACTGCGGAATTTAAAACGGTATCTGACCAGGGCAATTGCAATCATTGTCCCAAGGACTGTGGATACTGTCGTGGCAGTTACTGCAACCAGCAGGGAGTTACCGAAAGCCCCGCAAACATCAGCCTGATCGCAAACGTTTAGCCAGTTATCAAGAGTAAAGCCGCGCCAAATAATGTTCGACTTAATCGAATCATTAAAGGAGAACACGAAGGTGTATCCGATTGGGACCATCAAAAACAAGAACGTCAGGAACACGTAGGTTGGAAGCAGGTATTTGCCCAGTGAGAAACGCGTCATAGTAGGTCGTCCGTTCCGCTGCGTCGGACATACGCCGAGACCAAAACCACGATCGTCGCCATTAGCATCACCGAGATTGCCGAGGCGGTCGGGTAGTCCTGGATTCTAAGGAAGTTGGCCTCAACCACGTTTCCGATCATCGCAGTGTCCGGGCCTCCCAAGAAGTCCCTGCTGGCAACAACATAGTCCCCGCTAATCGGGATGAATGTCAAAAGAGTTCCGGAGATAACTCCCGGAAGTGAAAGCGGCAGGGTTATTTTCCGGAAAGTTTTTGATGGACTCGCGTAGAGGTCAGAGCCGGCCTCAACCAAACTCAAGTCAAGACGATCCAGGTTGGCATAAATTGGCAGCGTCATAAACGGAATGAAGTTATAAACCAAACCGAAAACCACCGCAAAGTTTGTCCCAATGATGTAGCTGTCCGCCCCAAAAATACCGATGTCTTTCAGGACGTTTACGACCAACGAATCATTAGAGAAAATCTGTTTCCATGCAAAGGTTCGAAGCAAAAACGAGATAAAGAACGGTGCCACAACCAGGGTTAGCAGGATGCCCTTCAGAAGTGGCCTGTTTCTTGACTTCACGGCAATGAAGTATGCAATGGGGTAGCTAATAGCCAACGCAATCACTGTCGCAAGAACTGCGAAACTGAAAGACCGGAAAATCTGGGGAGCGTACTGCGTAACCGCATACACGTAGTTACCAAACTCCAGGCCTAGGTCATACCTTCCAATTGCCCCCGTAGCACTGGGAGCCTTCAGCGAAGTGATTATCAGAGACACCAGGGGCGTGATGAAAAATAGAGCTAGGTAGAACAAGCCTGGCAGCAATAAAAACAGCGCCACGCGACCGGTCTTGGACGGCCCCTGCTCCTTAGTTGGAGCCTGTGACCCAAATGCCACGAAAGCCATTAATTGTCTTCTTCTACTCCGGAGGGAAGATCGGACAGCCCAAAGCTGTGCTCAATTTTCCAGCTGACATAAACTTGCGCCCCAAGCTCCACGACCGGAGAACGGCCAACGTTTTGAGCAAAAACAGTCATGACTCCAATGCCCGGAATATCAATCTGATACTGATTGGAAACTCCAGTGAATCGAATGTCGGTGATCTCACCCGGACCTAAAATATTTAGGCCTGGATCAGAAACTGGCTCAGTCTCGTGGAAGTTAGTTTTTTCGGGCCTTACTCCGATTGCGATAACCCCAGTTACTTTTTCACTTCTCTTGGTCAAGCCGGTAATTTTCTTACCCTTGTATTCAATGCTTGTGGTTTCGGAGTTGGTCTCGGTGACCTTGCCAATAAACATGTTCGACTGACCGAGGAATTTGGCCACGAAGGCAGTCTTAGGTCGGTCATAAAGAACCTCGGGCGCACCAAGCTGTTCGATGTGCCCCTGATTCATAACTGCGACAGTATCGGCCATGTCCATGGCTTCTTCCTGGTCGTGAGTTACGTGCAAGAAAGTAAGCCCGACTTCCATTTGAATGGCCTTGAGCTCAATCTGCATCTGACGACGAAGCTTTAGGTCTAAGGCGCCCAGTGGCTCGTCTAAAAGAAGTAGCGACGGTCGGTTAACGAGGGCTCGAGCAAGAGCGACTCGTTGCTGTTGACCACCGGATAATTGCTGTGGCCTGCGTTGTGCAAGATGTTCGAGCTCCACCATTGCAAGAGCTTTCTCAGCCTTAGCAAGTGGCTCGGTTAGCTTCCGCTGCCTGATTCCAAAAGCCACATTTTCCAAAACACTCATGTGTGGAAATAGCGCATAGTTTTGGAAGACGGTGTTTACGGGCCGCTCATGGGGCTTCATGCCAGCAATATCTTTACCACCGAGCAAGATTTCGCCCTTGGATGGGCTCTCGAGCCCCGCAATCATGCGAAGAGTCGTCGTCTTACCGCAGCCCGATGGACCTAAAAGAGCAAAGAACTCCCCGGCCGGAATCTTGAGGTCGAGATTGTCGACAGCAACAAAACCGGGGAACTCCTTGCGAATACCCTTTAGCTCGAGATCTTGACCTCTGGCTATGAACTCAGTGGCCACCTAGGAACCTAGAAGAAGGTTTTGCCAAGCAGCCGAGAAACGTTGTTCCTCTGGTCCAGTCAAGCTCCGGAATGAGTGGCTCTTGGCCAGAGTGTCAGCGTTCGGGAAAATAAGCTGATTTTCTGCCAATTCTGGATCGGCTTCTGCGGCAATTTCCTTGGCTCCCACTACCGGAGTGATGTAGTTAACCCAAAGAGCAAGCTCAGCTGCGTTTACTGGGTCGTAGTAGTACTCGATTAGCGCTTCAACATTGCGCTTGTGAGTTGCCCCTATTGGCACTACGAATTCGTCAGCCCAGAGAGTCGCACCAGATTCCGGGAAAACAAAGCCGAATGGTTCTGGGTCTTCATCGGTGCCGCTTTCGTAGTTGATGACAGTGATGTCACCGGACCAAGCGGTTGCAGCGATGATGTTTCCGGTTGTTAGGTCATCAAGATAGCTATTTCCACGGACGTTGTAGATCTGTCCACTGTCAATCTGAGTCTTGATCTCTTCGAGGGCTGCGTTGAAGGCATCCTCAGTGAGGCTGTCAGCAGAAGTAATGTCGATGCCCTGGCTCAAAAGAACTAGCCCAACAGTGTCGCGCATCTCGGAAAGTAACCCGACGCGACCCTTTAGCTCGGCGGCCCAAAGGTCGGACATGGTTGCCGGCTCATCCTTGCCGGTTGCTTCCTTGTAGGCCTGCTTGTTGTAGCCAATGCCAGCAAATCCACCTTGCCAAGGGATTGAGTAAACGCGGTCCGGGTCATCCGGGTTTCCCTGGTAGCCAGGAGCTAGGTTCGCAACTTTGTTTGGCATGTTTGCGTTATCCAGCGCCTGGAGGTATCCAAGGCCACGAAGGCGAGCTGCCATCCAGGTCGTTGGGCAGGCAACATCGGCACCGATGTCCTGGCCAAGCTCTAACTGGTCCTTGACCTTGGCGTACCAAGTGTCGTTGTCATCAATCTCAATGCGGTAATCGACAGTGATTCCGCTCTGCTCTTGGAAACGAAGCAATGTTGGATAGTTACCATCGTCGTCTTCGTCCATGTAAGCCGCCCAGTTGTGCCAGGTAAGCACTTTCTCACTGTCTGAAAGGTCGGTGGCCGCAACAACCGTCTCTTCGGCGGCAGCACACGAAGCAAGTGACAACGCAGCGGCGGTTCCACCGACGCCGGCAAGAGCCGTTCTTCGAGAGATTTGGTGCTGTCTAGCCATCTGAACAAGCTGAGCCAGCATTGGGTCTTGAGGTAGTCCTCGCTTCATAGCATTCTCCTAGTTTCCGCAGCTTCCTGCGATTATCGGTTGTTCACGTCCTATTTCCTTGAGGGTCCAAAGGCAATTGAAAGCTTTGCACAATATTCACCAAAAAAGAGGCAATGAAATCTAATCTTTACTTTTAATCTCCTATGTAGTGCATTACGTGTTTGATTCTGGTGTAGTCCTCGAAGCCGTAGTGCGATAGATCTTTGCCGTATCCAGAGTGCTTGAAGCCGCCGTGCGGCATTTCAGCAGCCAATGGAATATGGGTATTTACCCAGACGGTTCCAAAATCCAAATACTTAGCAAAACGCATCGCTCTCGTGTGATTAGTTGTCCAAACCGAAGATGCCAGTCCATACCTAATGTCATTAGCCCACTCCAACGCTTGAGCATCATCCTTGAACTTCTGGACGGTCATGACTGGCCCAAAGATTTCGTCCTGAATGTGCTCATCGGTCTGCTTTAGGCCAGACAGCACGGTCGGCTCGAAGAAGTAACCGCTACCGGGGATTCGTGATCCTCCGGTCTCTATCTTGGCGTGGTCAGGCAACCTGTCGATGAAACCCTGAGCCCGAGCCAGCTGATTAGCATTATTAACCGGTCCAAACAAAATATCCGGCTCACTGGGCATGCCAACCTTGGCGCTGTTTTTTACCTCGGCGATGAGTGCTGCCATGAAATCGTCATATCCGGATTCCTGAACTAGCAATCTTGTTGCTGCCGTGCAATCCTGACCTGCGTTGAAGAAGCCCGCAGCGACGATGCCCTCGGCCGCCTTCTGAAAGTCGGCGTCGGCAAAAACTATGACCGGAGCCTTACCGCCAAGCTCAAGGTGGACGCGCTTTAGATCGCTGGAGGCGCTCTTTGCAACCTCCATTCCTGCCCTCACCGAACCGGTGATGGACACCATCTGAGGTATGTGGTTCTCAATCATTGCCCTGCCAGTGTCTCGATCACCAGTAACAACGTTGAAGACCCCATCAGGTAAAAACTCGCTGGCAATCTCGGCAAGTAGCAGAGTAGAAGCTGGAGTTGTGTCCGACGGCTTTAGCACAATTGTGTTTCCGGCTGCAATGGCCGGGGCAAACTTCCAGACGGCCATGTTTAGCGGGTAGTTCCAAGGAGTCACCTGTCCGATAACGCCGATTGGTTCTCTTCGTATCGAAGAGGTGTGATCCTTCTGGTATTCGGCAGTGGCCCTGCCTTCCAAGTTTCTGGCTGCCCCCGCAAAAAATCTAATCTGGTCAACCGAAGGTCCGATTTCGTAGTCAACCAATGTGGTTCGGGGCTTACCGGTATTTTCAGACTCGACATCGGCTGCTTCTTCGGCTCTTGCCTCCAGTGCGTCCGCAATTCTAAATAGCGCTAGCTGTCGTTCGGAGGGAGTTGTCTGCGACCAAGTTTCGAAAGCTTTCGCAGCGACTTTATAAGCGTGGTCGACATCAGCCGCGCTAGAAACCGGAGCATGCGCATACACCTGCTCAGTTGACGGGTCAATAACGTCGCTGACACTGTCGGATAGAGGCGACTGATATTTGCCACCAATAAAGTTCTGTAATTTTTTTACGGACACTCTTCACCACTCCTCTTTGAGTTCTTCACTCATGACTCTAAACCCAAAATAAGCATTTCGACCCTCAAGTTTCCAAACAATACCGATTTCGTAACAAATTGCTGGCATTTCGGCGGAAAAGGTCATTTGGAGGACAAAAAAGTGTGATACTGGCCACATGTCCAAAACACTGAGGACCCGCCGGTCGCAACTTGACGAGACTTCTAAGCTCATCGTCGAAGAGCTTCAGCATGACGGCAGGAAGTCCTATGCGGAAATTGGCAAGGTCGTTGGGCTATCCGAAGCTGCCGTGCGGCAGCGAGTCCAGAAACTTACCGAAGCCAAAGTCATGCAGATCGTCGCGGTAACCGACCCCCTCGTCTTGGGTTTTTCAAGGCAAGCAATGATAGGGATCAAATGCTCCGGCGATGCTTTGATTGTCGCTAAGTCGCTGGCAGAGATAGCCTCCGTTGACTACGTGGTCCTGACTGCCGGAAGCTTCGACATCATGGCTGAGGCTGTCTGCGAGGACGATGACGCCCTGCTAGCTCTTATCAATGAGCAAATAAGAGCATTGCCCGGAGTTATTTCCGCGGAAAGTTTTGTCTACCTGAAACTAGAAAAGCAGCACTACAACTGGGGAACTCGATGACGAGTTTCTCTCCAACTAAAAACGGTAAGAAGTGATATGAAATGGCAATCCAGGAGAACAACAAGACTAAATCCCTAAGGGGTCTGTTCAGTTCCAAGAAAAAAAGCCACGTTTCAACTGCATCCAAGTCCGACTTCCCGATAGTCCACGCCATGGCAGCTGGTCAAGAGGTCGGAGACAAGGCACTTCAAAAGAGTGCGAAGAAGCACCTTTGGATGCACTTCACTCGTCACAGCCCCTACAACAAAATTGACATGACCATTATTCAGAAGGCCGATGGTCACTACCTAACTGACTCAAAGGGCCGCAGGGTCATCGACGGATTATCCGGACTCTTCACGGTCAACGCTGGTCACGGCAGGCAAGAACTGGCTGATGCTGCTGCCAAGCAAACCATGGAGCTTGACTTCATGCCGCTATGGTCATACGCCCATCCAAGAGCGGTCGAGCTTGCCGAAAGATTGATTTCATACGCACCAAAGGACATGACCCGAATCTTTTTCACCACTGGTGGAGGCGAAGCGGTTGAATCAGCTTGGAAGATCGCCAAGCAGTATTTCAAGATGACGGGCAAGCCCCTAAAACACAAGGTGATTTCCCGGCAGACCGCATATCACGGCACAAGCCACGGAGCGCTTTCAATAACTGGCATTGCCGCCTTCAAGCAGATGTTTGAGCCGCTTGTTCCATCGACATTCAGAATCCCGAACACCAACTGGTATCGAGCAGACCCACGCTTCAAAACCGAGGATGAATTCGCGCTCTGGGCTGCCAACCGCCTAGAAGAAGTTATCTTGTTTGAGGGTCCCGATACAGTTGCGGCTTTCTTTGTCGAGCCAATTCAAAATGCTGGTGGATGCTTCACGGCACCAAAAAGCTACTTCAAGCGCATTCGCGAAATCTGCGACAAGTACGACGTGATCCTGGTCGCTGATGAAACCATCACCGGCTTCGGCCGAACCGGCGAAATGTTTGGATCGCAGCGGTACGACATAAACCCAGACATGATGATCACAGCCAAGGCGATTACCTCCGGTGTTGCACCGCTCGGCGCACTGTTCATCAAGGAAAAATACTTCACTCCTTTCAACGAGGGCACCGTCACTCTTGCTCATGGCTACACCTTCGCAGCCCACCCGGTCGCGTGCGCAGTGGCATTGGCAAACTTGGACATCTATGACAAGGAAAGACTGGTCGACAACGTTCGCACCAACTCTCCTATCTTCCGGAAAACGCTTGAAAAGCTGAAGGACCTTCCAATCGTTGGGGACGTGAGAGGCGATGGCTACTTCTTCGCGATAGAGCTAGTTCGAAACCAGGAGACTAAGGAGTCTCTGACTCGAGAAGAGTCCGAGAAAATTCTCCGAGGTTTCTTGAACAGTGCTCTCTACGAACAAGGCCTCTACTGCCGAGCTGACGATCGAGGAGACCCAGTAATTCAGCTTGCGCCTCCCCTAACTTGCGGTCCTAAGGAATTCGAAGAGATCGAGCAAATACTGAGATCTGTTCTGATAGAGGCCGGTCAGCGACTCTAATTTTTTGATTTTTCCACAGGTCCCGGAGTCAAAATTCTGGGTCTGCTGGAAACTTTGCAATACTTCTTGACATGACAGAACTATCGTCGCTCAAGCTGATCAAATCCCCCGTAGGAAAAATTTCCATTGGGGCAACTCAGTCCGGTGTTGCTCAAATAGAAATTTTGCCGCCTGGTTCCGTTCGAATTGAATTTTCAGACTCGGCGAAAGCACACCGTTTTGCTCTAGATGCGGCCGATCAGCTTTCCGAATTCTTCGCGGGTTCTAGAAAGGGCTTCTCTGTTCCTTTGGACATAGCTGGAACTGCGTTCCAGCTGGCAGTCTGGACGCAAATAGCCAAGCTCGACTTCGGTGAACAAAAAACCTACGCAGAGTTGGCCTCAGCTGTCGGAAATCCCAAGGCCGTCCGAGCAGTCGGTGGTGCCGTCGGTGCCAACCCAGTGCCACTACTGGTTGGTTGTCACAGGATTTTAGGTTCGGAAAGACGCATTACCGGTTACTCCGGTGGCGAGGGTCTTGTTACCAAGCGTTGGCTATTGGACTTTGAGCAGATTGAGTTCAAAGAGTGAACAACGGTTCCAAAGACCTCGTCAGGTGCCCCTGGGTAAGCGCGGACCAGATATACATCGACTACCACGACAACGAGTGGGGTAAAGAACTCAGGGGGCAGCGAAACCTGTTCGAAAAGATGACACTTGAAGGCTTTCAGGCAGGCCTAAGCTGGCTAACCATCCTGAAGAGAAGAGAAGGCTTTCGCGAAGCTTTTGACAACTTCGAATTAGAAAAAGTCGCAGTCTTTGACGAATCGAAGATCGAAGAGCTGATGTCTGATTCGCGCATAATCCGGAATCGAGCCAAAATATCCGCCGCCGTAAATAATGCTCGGCTAATCCTGGACAACTCCCTGGACCTGACAGAAATTCTTTGGTCCTTTGCCCCAAGCCCCTCGTCATCTGGCAGATCTCAAGAATCGATCACCACGAGTCCTGAGTCTGATGCTCTCAGCAAAGAGCTCAAGCGGCTCGGAATAAAATTTGTGGGCTCCACGACAATGTATGCCCTTATGCAATCTACTGGAATGGTAAAAGATCACTCGATAAATTGCTTTTTATCAAACTGAAAATATCTGGGGACTGACTACATTTAGTAGTTAGAGGAGCCATATGTCGCCAGAGGAATTCAACCGAGTGTTTCGCGCTCAGTTGCCAATGATCAGCGCATATTTGTCCAGGCGAGTTCCGTTTAGCGAAGTCGAGGATCTAGCATCGGACCTTTTTGAGATTGCGTGGAGCAAGAAGGAGCAAATTCCTGAGGGCTTCGAATTACCGTGGCTTTACAAAACAGCTCGGTATCTGGTCTCTAACTTTCATCGCAAGCAATCTGGGCGCAATGGCATCCTGGCCAGGCTCGCCGAACCAGTAGCAGCACCATCAGCCGAATCAATCGCCCTGGCAGATATAGAGCTGAGCGATGCTTTTGCCGGCCTGATTCCAGCAGAGCGAGAAATTATTTCACTGTGGGCGCTGGAAGGCCTTTCAAACGCAGAAATCGCGACAGTACTTGAAATGTCCGAAAATGCGGCGGCGATAAGGCTAACCCGGGCGAAGCAAAAACTAAAAGGTTTGCTAAATCTTGAAAATATTCGGTAGCTGGTTACGCATAACTGATATGAACGAAGAATTTGAACTCCAGAAAAGAATTGCCTCAGCTGATCCTGGGAGAGATGCCCCTGAGCTAGACCACACCGTTGTCACCGGGGCGTCCCTGGGAAAGCCTCGTCGTCAGTTCGGCTTTCGCGGACTAAGGCTTGGTGTCGGGGTTGGCAGCGTCTCTCTTGCAGTTACAGCAGTGGCACTTGCTGTGACCCTACCGGCGGCTATGACGCCTCCTGCGTTGTTCACCGTCGCAGACGCATCGGGTGGCAGCCAGAAGCTGAGCTCAAGTGCCGCGGGAACCTCGGACATGGCAGAATCCTCGGTCTATTGGCCCGGCTGGATTAGCTACGAATATAACGCAGGGCCAGGAGTCACTGACGCAACCGGCAACGGTCAGGTTTTTCAAGGAAAACTTGTCGGAGACCCCATAGAGATCTTGAAAAAAATGAGCATTCTGTTTGGAGTTACGGGCGAACCAGTTCGTGACGAATGGTCAGACGATAGTTACCCGAGCTATTCGATAACTGAAGAAAACGCCTACCTCAGCATCTATTGGAGTGGCACCGGTA
>CALGUV010000037.1 GCA_937920245.1 uncultured Microbacteriaceae bacterium | reverse complement strand
CTCAGCCTTTTTTGGCTCAGCCTTTTTTGGCTCAGCCTTCTTAACCGCTGGCTTCTTGGTCTCTGACTTTGGAGCTTCGGTTTTTGGAGCTTCGGTTGTTGGGGCCTCGGCCGCAGCGTCGGTAGCTTCGGACTTGCCCTGCTCTAGCAATTCGCGTTCCCACTCGGCCAAAGGCTCAGCCTGAGCCTCGTCCTTCGAGTGACGAGCAATCATGCCGTCGGCTGCTGCGTCAGCAATTACCTTGGTCAAGATCTCGATTGAGCGAATAGCGTCGTCGTTACCTGGAATACCGATGGTTACATCGTCCGGGTCACAGTTGCTGTCAAGAATTGCAATTACAGGAATTCCAAGCTTCTTGGCCTCAGTGATTGCAAGGTGCTCCTTGATGGTGTCAACCACCCAAAGCGCACTCGGGGTCTTAGCCATATTGCGAATTCCACCCAGTGACTTCTCTAGCTTGTCGCGCTCGCGACGGAAAATTAGTAGTTCTTTTTTGGTGAATGACGACTTGCTTGCGTCCTCAAAATCCATTGTGTCAAGCTCTTTTAGGCGCTGGATGCGCTTGTTTACCGTGTTGAAGTTTGTGAGAAGCCCACCCAACCAACGCTGGTTGATATATGGCTGACCAACGCGAAGAGCCTCGGCGGAAATAACCCCCTGAGCCTGCTTCTTGGTTCCAACGAACATAATCGATCCGCCATTGGCAACTAGATCGCGAACGAAGTTGTAGGCATCGTCAATGTGCTTAACCGACTGCTGTAGGTCGATGATGTAAATGCCGGAGCGGTCGGTAAGAATGAACGGCTTCATCTTTGGGTTCCAGCGCTTGGTCTGGTGACCGAAGTGGACTCCCGCGTCCAGTAGTTGACGCATTGTGATCGTGGCCAATTGGCCCTCCTTTTGGACACCGAAGTATCCACTCAGTTTCATGATTCGACCGGTCGGCCCAATCCCTGGCATTCCATTTGACAGCACCTATTTCTAGGACCGAGTTATCAAATTGATTGGAACACGCGAATTCACTCAATACCGAGGCATTGAGAGTGTTATAAGCATACCAACCAAAGCTCATGTTTTTCCAGTGCAATGAGTCGGAAGTCAATGAGTGGAGAGCTTTTTGGCAACCTCGAGTCATGTTTAGATTATTTGCGATTCTTTCAACTTTGGTGGGTCTGGTCAGTAATGAGCTTCGACCTCCAGAAACCTGGGCAAAGCCGATTCCGTTTTTCCAAGTCGAATACCAATTTTCTGCTCCGGTCTCTCTGTATGGCCCCGGACATAGAGGGCTGGATTTTGTCCTGGAGGCTGAGCAAAGTGTTTCGGCACCAACTTCAGGTCTAGTGACTTTCTCGGGGCCAGTAGTAGATCGGAACATTGTCACGATCACCACCAGCAGTGGATACCTGATTAGTTTTGAGCAAATTTGCTCCTCATTGCTGCCGGGAGATTCCGTTCGACGGGGACAGGAGCTTGGCAAGTTTTGCTCAATCAACGAAGACTATGAATCTCACTGTGAGAGCTGTGTCCATTTTTCTGTGCGGAGTAACCGCGGCTACCTAAACCCGGAACTCTTTCTGGGGAGCCTTTTGCCCAGCGTTCTGAAGGCTTAGCCTCAACCAACTTGATCCATGGAGGTGAGTCTCACGGCTGGCAGCCAAAGCACGGAAGCTGCCGGATCGAAGCGTTGACCTGAGCTAGGCGCGAGGGTGCGCCTGCTCAAAAGAAGAACGCAAACGTTCAACTGAAACGTGTGTGTAAATCTGGGTTGTGGCCAAAGAAGCATGCCCGAGTATCTCTTGCACGGCTCTCAAGTCTGCCCCGTGGTCTAGAAGGTGAGTCGCAGCCGAGTGCCGAAGAGTGTGAGGACCTACAGACCCGAGGGTGGTGGTCGCCAGTTGATTTGCAACGACGTCATAGAGCTGGCGAACTCCAACCCTTTTACCACGCGAACTCAGGAGCAACGCATCTGAAGAGCTCGGAATTTCCAAAGCTGGTCTTCCAAGCCTTATCCAGCGATCGATTGCGTCCTTCGCTCTCAGGCCGTATGGCAGCATTCGCTGCTTATTTCCTTTGCCGGTGACCCTCAGGAGCTGTCGATCGTGATCCATGTCCGATAAATCCAGCCCGGCTAGCTCACTTACTCTCATGCCAGTTGCATAGAGAAGCTCTACCGCACAGTGGTTCATAAGGCCGACCGGGTTATCCACGGTTGCCTGGGACAGCATGCGATCGAAAACCTCTGCCAACGAGAGCTCCGAAGCTACCTTCGGCAATGGCCGGTCCAGCTTCGGAGAACGAAGCCTCAATGCCGGGTCTTGATCAGCGAGGCCGGAATCAGCCCTCCAAGCAGTGAAGTTTTTAATCGCCGAGGTTTTTCTTGCCAATGTTGCCTTGGACCCGCCGGCTTCGGAAATTCGATAGAGCCAGCTTCTGAGTGCCTCAAGGTCTAGCGACTGTTTTGTGTCGGACAAAAAACCAAGCAAGTCGTTGATGTCAGAGCTGTAGGCCTTTTGGGTGTTTGCAGAAACCCCGCGCGCTGTTAGCTGCTCTAGGAAATGAGCTAGGTCCTGGTTGAGATTCTGCATGCCTCCAGAGTAAACGCAGAATCTAGAAATGCCAGTTGCCGTCAAACGTTTTCGAAGGGCTCCTGGGCGCCAAAGATCGGCGCTTAGCTATAAGTTTTCGCTGCTATAGGCATACTGGCTTTTACTTGCCTGAGGCCCAGTCCAGACTCAATCGCTATTTCTGTTGGAGTTTCTGCTCCTGCTCGAAGGGCATCTTCAACTCGCTTTTTGGTCCAGGAAGGCTCAATCTCTATAGGTTCATCAAGAACATATTGCTTAGCTAACCCCTCCTGGATCATTGCGTTGCAGCCTTGACTTTGCTCACTGGCCCAAGGACCCGCCAAGGCATAGACCTCTCGTCCTAGAGCTCTAGCGTGATTGGCAGTGTTCCTGGAGCCAGACCTGAAGGCAGCCTCAACTACGAAGAGTTCCTTGCAGATGGCCGCTATCAGGCGGTTGCGCTGCAAAAACCTAAACCTGCTGGGAGCTGTGCCGGGTGGCATTTCACTCATAAGCACTCCCCCGGATCGCACTATCTGATGAAACAATTCCCAGTTCTCCATCGGGTACGCCTTGTCCAGACCCCCGGCCATAATTGCGACCGTTGGAAGTCCAATTTCAAGTGCTGCTTCATGAGCCGCTCTATCAATTCCCTTGGCGCCACCTGACACTATGGGCATGCGCAGGCTCGCAACCAACCGCCTAGCATGTGATGCCCCCATTTCTGAAGGCTTTCTGGTTCCTACAATCCCCGCGAATTCTTGCTCCAACAAGTTCTCATCACCTGCCACCCACAGTAAAAGCGGTGCGTGATTCCCAAGATCGGTAAGCCTGCCATGGACACGTGGGAGAGATGCGACCGCAACCGGTTTTGCGTTCCACCGGATTCCGCGTTCAACAAGCTGATGAGGATTGACCGAAGGTAGCCGAAGACAAACTCGTTCCTCTATGGATCCAAGTTCGCTCAAATACTCTGGGAAGCTTTCAGAAATAAAATCCCGCCACGTTTCGAATTTCTGCTCTTTTACGCTTTCTAGAGATTTCGGTCCGAATTCATTCCAGATCAAATTGCTCAAAGCATCCCCGGGCTCGGATAATGCACACCAGGAAATTAGATCTAATTGCTCTTGGCTTAGATGCATGAATCCTCCTTTTGAAAGGAGTGTTTCATTCAAAATGCCAAAGTTTTGGGGAGCCTCTAAAAACTGTTGAAAACTAGGGCTGATCGCCCACTGCTAATTCTTCCGGCAACTCGAATTCTTGACTGCCGATTTCCTCAACATTGACATCCTTAAATGTCATGACCTTTACCTGCTTCACAAATCGATCGGTGCGATAAATGTCCCAGACCCAAACATCCGTCATTGCAAGCTCAAAGTAGAAATCCGTTGCAGTGTCTACTCGCTTTAGTTCGACATCGTTGGCAAGATAAAATCTGCGCTCAGTTTCAATCACGTAGCGGAACATTTTCACTACGTCTCGATACTCTCGATAGAGAGCTAGTTCAGCTTCCCTGTCGTAGTCCTCAAATTCGTTCTCATCCATAGGGCTAAATCCTAACCCTCAAAACAAGCTGCTGTCATCCGCAAGAATCTTCGTTAGCCAACTGAGACGGTGATGAGGGCTTGGGCCAATTTGACGCAGTGCAGCTATGTGAGAAGATGAGGAATATCCTTTATTCCCTTCCCAGCCGTAAGCCGGGAATCCCTGAGCAAGCTTCGTCATCAGAGAATCACGCTCGACCTTGGCACTAATTGCCCCGCCAGAAACCGAACCGCAATCCCGATCTGCTTTAACAATCACCCGCACCTCGATGCCGATATCCCCCAGCCAATTGTGGCTCCCATCCAGCAACACAATCGCTTCCGTAAGGTCAAAGTTTTCAAGGGCACTTAGAGCGGCCTTTTGAAGAGCAAAATTGATTCCCTTTGTCTCAATAACTTCAACCTCCGCGTATCCAACGCTCGGCTGCCCCCACTTAGCAACCTCGAGAGCTAATGGGGCACGCCTTTTCTCAGTTACTAACTTCGAGTCACGTAAATCAGCTGGCATTGAGTCAAGACCTTCGCCATTTAGACCAAAGGCACCCACGGCGACTGGTCCGGCAAGCGCTCCACGACCGACCTCATCAATACCGATTACAAGGCGATGAGTTTTGAGGAGCTCACGCTCGAGATCAAGGCTTGGGTAAGACATCGAATGTGTTCGAGTAGTTATCTAGGTAACTCCAGTTTTCTAGCGGCCAGCTAACCAACATGGCTCGACCTACGACCACATCAAGCGAAACAAATCCTTTGGAAGGAAGATCCTGATGAAAACGAGAATCGGTCGAATTTCCCCGGTTGTCGCCCATTACCCAGAGGTGTCCTTCGGGAACAGTGATGGAAAATTCGATGTCGGACGGGTTTGCCCCATCCCGAATATATGATTCGTCGATAGCAACGCCATTGACCATTAGTCTGCCGTCAGCATCGCAGCAAGTGATTACATCTCCGCCAACGCCGATGACGCGCTTAACAAGGTGCTCTGCCGAATCCGGGGCAGTTATCCCAAACG
Organism: uncultured Microbacteriaceae bacterium; assembly: GCA_937920245.1. Lineage (GTDB taxonomy): Bacteria > Actinomycetota > Actinomycetes > Actinomycetales > Microbacteriaceae > Aquiluna. The sequence continues at coordinate 2,352 of CALGUV010000037.1, read as the reverse complement.
TTCCCAGAACAAAGTCCCCAAGTTCCTCGATGGCCGGCTTCTCGATCGAAGCAGCCACGCCCAGCCAGCCGCCTGGATCTTGGAAGACCACCACGTCGCCTCGTTGCACGGGAACTACTTCTGGGACCAACACGTTCACGATAATGCGGTCATTTATCTGGAGAGTCTCCGACATTGAGCCAGAGGGTATGAAGAACGACCTAATTAGAAAGGCTTTTATAAGAACTGAAAGCAGTAACGCCACACCCACGATTGCAACAAAGTCGACGAGGAAAGCTAGGAATGGATTTTTGCGGAAACGGCGAGAACGACGCCTGAAAGCATTCATGGCACCGGGCTTCCGAGGTCGAAATCCCCCGTCGAACGACATGGGGGGTTTCTACTTGACGTTGTCGCGCTTCTCGCGAACCTTTGCGGCCTTGCCGCGAAGCTTACGCAAGTAATAAAGCTTTGCGCGTCGAACATCTCCGCGCGAAACAAGCTCAATCTTTTCTAGAACTGGAGTGTGTACCGGCCAGGTGCGCTCTACGCCAACCTGGAAGGAAACCTTGCGAACTGTGAAGGTCTCGCGAATGCCGTCGCCGGAGCGACCGATTACGATTCCCTGGAAAAGCTGAACACGGCTGCGGCTACCCTCAACGATGTTTACGTGAACCTTGACAGTGTCACCGGCTCGGAAGTCTGGAATATCGTGCCTTAGGCTCTTGGCATCTAAGTCATCAAGAATGTTCATTTTTATTCTTTCCTCTTGCACGCAGGTCAAAATGGCTAGTTTCTAATAATTTGTTTGTTCCGACTCCCCTGCGGCAGAGCTGATTGGAACATCTAGAAGTCTCTCACAGCGAATGAGTATTGGCAACTATTCGGCGAGTAAATCAGGCCTATTTGCTTTAGTGCGAAGTAGCGATTGCTCGTTGCGCCACTTCTCAATCTCGGCGTGATGCCCAGAAAGCAGTATCTCTGGCACCTCAAGTCCGCGCCAGCTTGCCGGCTTTGTGTAGCTGGGGTACTCAAGAAGCCCAGAGTTATGTGATTCTTCAATCAATGATTCAGCGTTTCCGATCACGCCGGGAATCAGGCGACAAATCGCCTCTATCATCGCGATTGCTGCAACTTCTCCGCCATTGAGGACATAGTCACCTATTGAAACTTCCAAAACCTCTGCCTGAGCGCCAGCATGTTCCACAACTCTTTGATCAATGCCCTCGTATCGGCCGCAAGCAAAAACCAAGTGGGATCTTGTGGCCAAATCAGCGGCAAGCTTCTGGGTAAAGGGGATACCGGCTGGAGTGGTGAAAATTATTGTTGGCCTTTGGTCTTTTGGAACGATTTCATCAAAAGCATCACCCCAAGGCTCGGGCTTCATCACCATTCCGGCCCCTCCTCCATAAGGAGAGTCATCGACGGTTCGGTGTTTATCGCCAGTCCATTTGCGTAAGTCGTGCGCTTCAAACCCGATGATTTTTTGATCTTGGGCCTTGCCTAAAAGCGACAGCCCCAGGACGTCAAAGAACTCCGGGAAAATGCTTATCGCATCAATCTTCATTCGCTGGGGTCTCCAACTGTTCGAAAAGCCCTCCGGGTGGAGTGATTTCCACGATACCCGAATCAATATCAACCTTTGGAACAAAAATCTTTAGAAACGGCAACAGCACTTCGCCGTTCTCGGTTGTAATGGCGAGTAAATCCTGCGCTGGTTTGTGCTCAACTCGGTCAATAAAGCCAATCTCGATAGAATCTCGAAACACCTTGAGTCCAGTTAGCTGATGATCGAACCATGCCTCAGGTTCTTGCGGGAGCTCACCCAGAGGCTGGTCAACAAGAAGGATGGCCCGAATTAGACCCTCGGCATCTTCACGGCTTTCTATGCCCTCGATAAAAAGCACAGGAGAGCTGTTGTACATGCGAAGTTCCTTGACAACTATGGTCTTACCAAACCAAGAGGAATCTTCTGGTACCTGAAGTTTTAGTTCGGCGCCAGGTGTAAAACGCTGCTCGGGACTGTCAGTGTAAATTTCGAGCTTTATAGCTCCCTTGAGACCGTGAGCCTTGAGCAATCGCCCCACTCGGAGCTCAGTGGAACTAGAAATCGGTGTCCACCACGTCTACTCGAACGCGCTTGCCGTCTGCAAGAGCATTTACGACGGTTCTAAGAGCTGTCGCAGTCCTGCCATTTTTCCCAATTACACGACCTAGGTCGTCTGGGTGCACGCGCACCTCCAGTAGGTCGTTCGGTCCAACCTTCCGCGTTGCCACGGTGGCGTCATCAGGGTTGCTGACAATCGAACGAACTAGAAACTGGAGGGTTGCCTGCAACATGCTTATTCGGCCTTTGGCTCTTCAGCTTCGGCT
>CALGUV010000036.1 GCA_937920245.1 uncultured Microbacteriaceae bacterium | reverse complement strand
ACCTACTTCTCAAGCCACAGCATTGAACTGGTCGCCAGAGGTTCATTCGATACCGTTTCTGCCATCGATGCGGTTAGCCGCATTTCGGAGGGACGCTGGTACGGAAACCCTCCGGAGCGCTTCTACCGAAGCCTTGAGGGCCAAATGGCGGCCGATTCAAGAGTCGTGAATAGCGAACCAGCACAAGCTGGAATTAGCGACGAGGTTCAGTCCGAGCCCGACTTAGAGGATGGATCAGCGCCTGCCAAGGACCCTGATGCTGTCCAAATCGATGAGCCATACATAGAGGATCCAAATCAAGACTATGAGCCGGAAATTATCCAGCTAACCGTTGAGCGGGCGGAAGCAACAATGCTGTCAGTTTGGGACTCCTTGGGAAACTACTGGCTAGTGCCTGGATATGTGCTGTTCAACGATCAGGGTTGGTTCGATTCGGTGATTTCGTTGGAAGAGGGAGTCATTGAACTTCCCGAGCCGATGGTCATGCTTCCCATGGATGAGAATCAAAAGGGGCCTGCTGTCTCGGAGATGATCGACTAAAAGCTTGCTGGCACGAACAGCTCTACTATTCGCCCTGAAACTCTGGCTTCCAAGCCAGCGAGCTTTGCAACTTTCGGTATCTCCGAACTGGATTCAAGCCCTGTTTCGAGCAAGGCCTTAGCGAAAGCGCCCTTGGCCTTTTTGTTGAAGTGATTAAGTGCCTTGCCGCTGTTGGCATCTAACACCTCCAAGAAAAACGAGTCCTTGTCCGTCGGGATTGGATTCAAAGAAACATATGCTTTAGACCTCATATCCAAAATTTGACCCGAGAGCCTCGGCCAGACGTCCTTATGGGCATCCACCCACAGTTTGGAAAGAGAAACCCCAGGAAGCAAAGAGCCTGCGGAAAGCCGATAGTAAGGAATCCGTTCCATAGCCGGAACTAGCCCAAACAAAGAAGACTGTATGAACATCTGATTTTCTGCTCGCTGAAGCGCATCTCTGGAAAGCTCATCGTAGCCAAGTGCGTCGTACAGCACACCCGTGTAGCGCTGCAAGGCAGGCATTGTCGGAGAAGTCATGATCTCTAGATTTGCCTGGATGTCTTTTCTGTTCGTCTTGCCAAGCTTTAGAGACTTTGCAGCAGCCTCTTCGTCCTGGCAAAGCTGAACTAAAGCATTTATCGCAACATCTCTTGCGGGATCCAGAGCCGCCCAAATTATTGCGGCCTTATCTATGGAAACACCAACGCCGCCGGGACGCTTTGTCTCCGACGGCGGCAGTAAAACTAGCATTTAGCTAACTAGGTGAGCGTCCCTGACCACCAGGGTCAGAGTGTCATGCTCCATGGACAAAAATCCACCCGCTTCAGTCTCGGCCACGACTTTGCCGCCATCGGCTGTCGTGACTCTGATTGACCCCGGAATCAGGATTGCGAGCATGGGCTCGTGCCCAGCAAGTAATCCAATCTCGCCCTCGGAGGTTTTAGCAATGACCATAGATGCCTCGCCGGACCAAATCTCTCGGTCCGCCGCAACTAAGTTCACCTGAATAAGGTTTGACACTATCCGAGGTCTTTCTTGATGCGCTCGTAGGCCTTCATCACGTCATCAATACCACCGCAGTTGTAGAAGGCCTGCTCTGGAACGTGATCAAGCTCTCCATCCGCGATCATAGTGAAGCCCTCGATTGTGTCCTTTAGTGGCACGGTCGATCCAGCAACACCGGTGAACTTGGTTGCCATGAAGGTGTTCTGGCTCAAGAACTGCTCCATGCGTCGTGCCCTTGAAACAGTGATCTTGTCTTCCTCGGAAAGCTCCTCAACACCCAGAATGGCGATAATCTCTTGGAGTTCCTTGTTCTTCTGAAGGATGGCCTTGACCCGAATCGCAGTGTTGTAGTGGTCCTCGCCTAGGTAGGCGGCGCTCAAAATACGCGAGGTTGAGCTCAGTGGATCCACGGCTGGGTAAAGACCACGTGAAGCGATCTCACGGCTTAGCTCGGTGGTTGCGTCCAAGTGAGCAAAAGTTGTCGCTGGAGCCGGGTCGGTGTAGTCATCGGCAGGAACATAAATGGCCTGAAGTGA
>CALGUV010000035.1 GCA_937920245.1 uncultured Microbacteriaceae bacterium | reverse complement strand
CGGGTCCCCGTCAATTCATTTGAGTTTTAACCTTGCGGTCGTACTCCCCAGGCGGTGTGTTTATCGGTTTCCCTGCGACACTGAAAATAAATTTCCAACGTCTAACACACATCGTTTACGGCATGGACTACGAGGGTATCTAATCCTCTTCGCTACCCATGCTTTCGTTCCTCAGTGTCAGTAATGATCCAGAAAGCTGCCTTCGCAATTGGTATTCTTTCTAATATCTACGAATTTCACCTCTACACTAGAAATTCTGCTTTCCTCTATCATACTCTAGCTGAAAAGTTTTGATGGCAGTTCCAGAGTTAAGCTCTGGGATTTCACCACCAACTTTTTCAACCACCTACGAACTCTTTAAGCCCAGTAATTCCGAACTACGCTAGGTCCCTTCGTATTACCGCGGCTGCTGGCACGAAGTTAGCCGGACCTTATTCTTCGGGTACAGTCATTATCTTTCCCGACAAAAGAGCTTTACAACCCAAAGGCCTTCTTCACTCACGCGGCATCGCTGCATCAGGCTTTCGCCCATTGTGCAAGATTCCCCACTGCTGCCTCCCGTAGGAGTTTGGGCCGTGTCTCAGTCCCAATGTGGCTGATCATCCTCTCAAATCAGCTATTGATCATAGTCTTGGTAGGCCATTACCCTACCAACAAACTAATCAAGTGCGGGCTCATCCAATGGTGCATAAAGCTTTCTCCGTAAAGACTTATCCGGTATTAGCACAAGTTTCCTCGTGTTATTCCAGGCCAAAGGGTAGATACCCACATGTTACTCACCCGTCTGCCACTAAGTATTGCTACTTCGTTCGACTTGCATGTGTTAGGCGTGCCGCCAGCGTACGTTCTGAGCCATGATCAAACTCTCAAGTTAAAAAACGGCGCACACTAGCTTCATATATAAATTGTAAGAATACAATCCATACGATTTTGAAGTGTGTACGACAAATTTTGGTAACCTTAACCGTCCACACTTCTCTTCTTAAATTTTTACTTTTTAAATAGCTAATTGGGTCTAAAACGCCCAATAATCCTCACTAATCTATTG
>CALGUV010000034.1 GCA_937920245.1 uncultured Microbacteriaceae bacterium | reverse complement strand
TCCATTTTCGGGGCTAGTCCATTCGGCAGGTGAGTTGTTACACACTCCTTAGCGGGTTCCGACTTCCATGGCCACCGTCCTGCTGTCTGGATGGACCAACACCCTTTGTAGTTTCTGATGAGCGCGCAGTTTGGCGCCTTAACGCGACGTTAGGAGCATCCCTCATCGCCAGTTCTGCTTACCAAAAATGGCCCACTAAGGACACGCATTGAGCCCCGGCGCCTCACTTAAGAAAGGCCCGGGTTCTTACCAATTTAAAGTTTGAGAATAGGTCGAGAGCATGAAGCCCCCGATGCCTCTAATCATTCGCTTTACCTAATAAAACTGCGCAATTGTCCCAGCTATCCTGAGGGAAACTTCGGAGGGAACCAGCTACTAGATGGTTCGATTAGTCTTTCGCCCCTATACCCAAATTTGACGAACGATTTGCACGTCAGTATCGCTACGAGCCTCCACCAGAGTTTCCCCTGGCTTCACCCTACGCAGGCATAGTTCACCATCTTTCGGGTCCTAGCGGACACGCTCGTACTCAAACCTTTCGCCAGAGGCTCATGGTCGGTCGATGCTGCTGCTTGCGCTTGGCATCACTCACCTTCATTACGCGTGTCGGTTTCTCCACCGGCACACTCGCGTGTACGTTAGACTCCTTGGTTCGTGTTTCAAGACGAGTCGGTAAAGACCATTTTGACCGGATCGCACAAGGCACCCTCAGGCCACGCATCCACCGGCACCTCCAGGCTGCCTACCGAAGCAAGCCAGGCCTGGCGGGCCTCTGTGGTCACGCCACCCCATCCGGCCTCACGACGCCGCGCAAGTTTGCAGCCTAAGCCGCTTTCCCAGCGCCTCGCCGTAGAATTCATCTCTACCGCTTCCTCCTCAACGGTTTCAGGTCTTTTGACTCTCTTTCCAAAGTGCTTTTCATCTTTCCTTCACAGTACTTGTTCGCTATCGGTTTCCCACATATATTTAGCCTTAGAAGAAGTTTATCTCCCACTTAGGGCTGCAATACCAAACAACCCGACTCTTCGAAGACCAGCTCGTTAGGCTGCGGCACCACATACGGGGCTGTCACCCTCTCTGGCGGCCCGTTCCAGGGCACTTCTGCGCCACCACCCGGTGAGCTTAGCCTCTCCAGATTACAATTCGCCGCAGAACGGAGATTTCCATCTTGGGCTCTGGCCACTTCACTCGCCGTTACTGAGGCCATCCTAGTTAGTTTCTTTTCCTCCGCTTAGTGATATGCTTAAGTTCAGCGGGTAGTCCCACCTGAGCCCAGATACTGTACCTAAGTTGGTGTTTCTAAGCACTGGCAGCTATTGCTGCACTGCCTCCACTCTCAATGAGTTCACATTGTGAGCAATGTGACTGCTGCATTGAGTGCGACCCGGAGGTCGCTCGCAGAGCGCAGAGTGCTTTCATGCTTAGCAAGAGAAGGGCATCTCTCGCATTAAGATTTGGGTGAGGAGAGAACAAGACACTGGACCAGGCGTGCCGGTGGGTGACCCCACACGGCGCCAGTTGCGTTCAAAAATCTGATGACTCACGGTTCTGCAATTCGCACTGCTTATCGCACTTCGCTGCGTTCTTCATCGTTGTGGGAAC
>CALGUV010000033.1 GCA_937920245.1 uncultured Microbacteriaceae bacterium | reverse complement strand
GGCCGTGTCGATGGCTTGGAGAAGAAGGTGGGCAAGCTGGAGGCCCAGCAGTTCTCCACCACCACGAAGCTGCGTGGTGAAGTGAGCATGATTATCGGTGGATCTCCTGATTATGACGGTGATGGTTCAACCAAAACCACCTTTAACTACGACGTCCGCTTGAGCTTTGACACCAGCTTCTCTGGTAAGGACTTGCTGCGGACCCGCCTGCGTAGTGGCAACTTTAACGATGATCCTTTCGGCAGCAGCGGTAATGTATTCAAGCTAGATAAGGCTGAGGAAAATGCTGTTGATGGCGGCAACGCTGTTTCCATCGATCGTCTCTTCTACACTTTCCCTGTAGGCAATGAAGTGAAGCTTACGGTCGGCGCACTCGCCCGTAACACCGAGATGCTTTCCTTCATGCCAACGGCCTATAAATCTGGCATTCTCGACTTCTTCAACCTTGCCGGCGCGACGGGCACTTACAACAAAGCCACGGGTGCTGCTGCAGGCTTGTCTTGGAAGCAAAAAGTGAAGAAGGGCAATCCCTTCGCGACCTTCGACGTGAACTGGGTGTCGATGGCTGGAGGAGAGGGCGCTGGCTATGCAAACTCCGAAATTGGTGCCTTTAGCTCAGAAGGTGCCCAGAACATCCTGGCCCAGCTTGGTGTTAAAGGTCAGAACTGGGGTGCTGCAGTCGCCTACCGCTACGGCTCCGAAAATGCACGCCTGAGGGATCCCAACACCCCTTCCAGCAACTTTTTCCGTACTCTTGGCGAAGGTCAGGACAGCAACAGCGTCTCGCTTGCTGGCTTCTGGCAACCAATGGACGCTAAGTGGCTTCCCTCAATTTCTGGTGGCTTTAGCTACACCAACTACACCACCGGAGATGACCGGCCATCTGCAGACATCTGGTCGTGGATGGTTGGCCTTCAATGGAAGGATGTCTTCGTCAAGGGTAATAGCGCTGGCTTCGCAGTCGGCGCACCCCTTTACGTAACTAGCAGTTCGAACACTTCCAAGGAACAAGATGCTGGTTACATGTATGAGCTGTTCTACAAATTTAGAGTATCCGACAACATTTCCGTTACTCCGGCCGTGTTCTGGATCACTAAGAACTATAATGACGGTAACGCTGGTCAAGGTACTTATGGTGGCGTAATCCAAACCACCTTCAAGTTCTGATTTCCAGAACTGCCCACATACTCCTCACGCAGTCCTCAACTGCTTTCTCACACACACCT
>CALGUV010000032.1 GCA_937920245.1 uncultured Microbacteriaceae bacterium | reverse complement strand
TACAGAGCCAATTTGCCGAGTTCCTTAGAGAGAGTTATCTCGCTCCCCTTAGTTTATTCAACCCACTCACCTGTGTCGGTTTACGGTACAGGTAATCTAGACTCAAAGTCGAATGAGCTTTTCTTGGAATAAATAGCATCAAACAGCAACGGGTTTATCCATACTGCCAAGTGTGGCCGTTGTGCCGAGTGTTATTTGTTCGTCCCTCAGGACTAAGCCTAGATTAGTGAAGGAATATAAACCTTCTTGCCATCAATTACGCCTTTCGGCCTCACCTTAGGTCCTGACTGACCCTGCGCGGACGAGCCTTGCGCAGGAACCCTTGAGTTTTCGGGGCATTGGATTCTCACCAATGTTTACGTTACTCAATCTGACATTCTCACTTCCGTCCTGTCGACCGCGGCTTACGCGCTTGGCTTCCCCCTGGACGGAACGCTCCTCTACCCTACATCATCTATGTGATGTAGCCACAGCTTCGGCAAAAAACTTAGTTCCGGTCATTTTCGGCGCGAAAACGCTTGATCAGTGAGCTATTACGCACTCTTTAAAGGGTGGCTGCTTCTAGGCAAACCTCCTGATTGTCACTGCATTTTCACCTCCTTTGCCACTTAGCTTTTATTTAGGAGCCTTAGCTGGTGGTCTGGGCTGTTTCCCTCTTGACTACGGAGCTTATCCCCCGCAGTCTCACTGGCCGATTGAAAGCGTTCTAGGTATTCCGAGTTTGCAACAGATTGGTACCGCTTTCGCAGCCCGCACCGAAACAGCGCTTTACCCCCTAGAAGCCCATAATCGACCGCTGCGCCTCAACGCATTTCGAGGAGAACCAGCTAGCTCCAAGTTCGATTGGCATTTCACCCCTAACCACAACTCATCCGTCGATTTTTCAACATCGGTCGGTTCGAACCTCCACTTCGTATCACCAAAGCTTCATTCTGGTCGTGGTTAGATCACCTGGGTTCGGGTCTAGAAGACGGGACGTGTTGCCCTATTCAGACATGCTTTCGCTTTGGCTTCGATTAAATATCTTAACCTGCCACGTCTCCTAAGTCGCCAGATCATTCTTCAACAGGCATGCGGTCAGATGTGTTCATCCTCCCACTAATTGTAAACATACGGTTTCATGTTCTATTTCACTCCATTTAAAATGGTTCTTTTCATCTTTCCCTCGCGGTACTTTTCGCTATCGGTGACCTAGGAGTATTTAGTCTTACGAGGTGGTCCTCGCGAATTCATACGGGATTTCACGTGTCCCATACTACTCGGGAGCCAAACGGTAAAAGAACACGATTCAACGACTGGACTTTCACCATCTATGGTACAGGTTTCAGCTGTTTCGTTTCTCATTCCATGCAGTGCCATATGTTTGGTCCCATGACCTGGTCTTTACATTACTGTTAAAGTCCTTTTAGGCTGTTCCCATTCCGCTCGCCGCTACTTTGGGAATCGCTTTTGCTTTCTTTTCCTTTGGCTACTAAGATGTTTCAGTTCACCAAGTTGTCTTTCTCTTCTCTATGAATTCAAGAAGGAATGCTTTGGGTTGCCCCATTCGGGAATCCTCGGATCAAAGCATACGTCCTGCTCCCCGAGGCATATCGTCGGTTGTCACGCCCTTCATCGGCTCTAAGTCCCTAGGTCTCCACCATATGCCCTTTATTGATTGATTTTGTTTTATGTGTAGAAATAACCACAATTCTAGTTGACCTTTAAAATTAAAGGTTTGGCTGGAGGTAAGCGGACTCGAACCGCTGGCGTCTGCCTTGCAAAGGCAGCGCTCTACCAACTGAGCTATACCCCCGTGCCATGGGCTATTCAGGACTTGAACCTGAGACCTCACCCTTATCAGGGGTGCGCTCTAACCACCTGAGCTAATAGCCCGTAGCGTGGTGCATTTCTTCTCAAGCAATGGCAAGCCAATTGTTTTAAGAAATGCGCGCTTGTTTCATCTTTAAAAAGGAGGTATTCCAGCCACACCTTCCAGTACGGCTACCTTGTTACGACTTCACCC
>CALGUV010000031.1 GCA_937920245.1 uncultured Microbacteriaceae bacterium | reverse complement strand
TGCACTTCGAATGCCGTTCGGAATTTTCTATCGCCTGAAGGGCAGCTTCGGTGATCGCCTGAGCAGCCTCCATCGGAATCGGATCCAAGCCTGTGGCATGCATGGTCACTCGAATACGGGGGCTCAGCCTGAGAGCAGCTTGCTTGATCGACAAGAAAAGGCTGGCGGGAGTGGTGGTGCCCACCGGCACAGCGCCCTTGTGAATCGCTTCGATGCTGTCAACCGCCTCGGCAGCCAAACTGACTGAGGCTAATCGTTCCGCTGGCGTGTTTGCGGCAGCGGCAAACAAAAAGGTGTGAAGAACCTTGTCGTGAAGCAATGCGCTGACTCTCTGGTCCTCCCGTTCGATGGCATCTATCCTTGCTGTCTCAATTGCACCCAGAAGATAGCCAGCGTGAGCCTCGTCGACCGAGTCGGCCCAGTTGCGCATCAAGGTTGCTAGTCCTGCAAACCCAATCGAGAGAAGTGCGACGTAAACAGAACCTTGCAGAGCCCCGGCGAAGCTTGCCCCACCAATGGGCTCAAACATAGTTATGGCTGTCCATGCCACCAGAAGAATCGATAAATAAATCAAAAAGCTGGCTCGAAGCCCGCACCTTGCGGCCATGCTCAAGGATGCTAAGCCCACGTACCACCAAACCCATGGCGTGTCAAAGCCAGAGAGGGCGAAAGTATCGAGAGTCATTATTGGCAACAGCAAGACAGACAGAAGACCAAGTAGACCGTGGATCGCGAGCATCACATTGTTCCCGCGTTCCAACCAAGCGGTCACATTTATCGCCAAAACAATAATCAGAACTGCGCCCATAATGACATCTGCTAACCCGCTAAAGTGCAGGTTCTGAGAAACCTGTTTCGACCATAGCTCCAGGGTCATAGCGGCTATCACACCGGCGAAAACTTTCCTCGTCAGGTTTTCTAACTTGCCTCGTGCCGCAGTGGAGCGTGTGCTCACGATTTAGAGGTGCTCGCCGGAAATTAGGCCGTCTTCAATTGCTAGCCGGTACAGATCCACTTTGGTTCCAGCCTCTCGTCCGAGTCGCGCGTACTTCACTCGCACCCGGTCAATATGCTCCTTCGCCGAGCTCTGCTTGATTTCCAGCTGCGTGGCAACCTGCTTGAGGCTCATGCCCGATGCGTAAAACGATAAAACCTCGCGCTCTCGCGCCGACAAGTTTGCGTCCTTGAAATTTGCATCGGCATCTATCATCGCGCTGGTTTCGGGGTTGTTAATGATGGCGCCGTCGGCCGCAAGTCGAATAATCTCTGCAAGGTAGGCCATTGGACGAGACTTGGGCACAATTGCCACCGCGCCGGCCCTGATAGCCATGCGCATTAGGTTCGCCTTGTCCGCAATGCTGTAAATCAAAACTGCACTTCCCGCCGCGACCAATTGAGATACGTTTTCCGTGACCAGAGAACCGTCGGCCAAGGAAAGATCCATCACCACGACTTGGCACTCGAGGCCATTGATTTTGGAGATTATTTCTCGAACGGTTGCTGCTTCTCCGACTAACTCCAGGTCGCTGCTTGAACACATCCCGGCAAAGCCCAGGCGAACCGCCTCGTGATCATCGACGATTGCCACTCGCACGCTTGAAGTTTCTACTGTCAAAGTCCCCATAGCAATAACTTAGCGTGCTAGCGCCACAACCGTTTCGAAGTGGTGGGTGTGAGGGAAAATATCAAAGGCCCGCATAGCCTTCACGTTGTAGCCAGCGTCACCGAGAGTCTTTAGGTCTCGAGCGAGCGCAACCGGGTCGCACGCTACGTAGATCATGTTCCTTGGGCTCAAGCGGATTAGCTGTTCTACCACCTTGTTGGCGGCCCCCGAGCGAGGTGGGTCCAGAACGATAGTGTCGAAAGTGCCTGCGGTCTGAGATCTTAGAAATTTCAGAACATCTGCCTGGTGGAAGCGAAGGTTATCTAAATCGTGAGACGACCGCTCTCCGTCGGCAATTGCCTGCTTGGAAGATTCAACGGCCAAAAATTTCGCTCCGTCAAACTGCGCGCTCAAAGTCGCGCTAAATAAACCCGCACCTGAGTAAAGGTCTAGGTTTTGCTTTTCCGGGTCAAGATTCAGTAATTTTGCGAATTCGCTAACGCAGGCAGTCAAGAGCTCTGGGCCCTTGACGTGTGCTTGCCAAAACGAGCCTGGGCTTAGTCGGAAAGTTCTTCCGGCAACCCGTTCGATGAGTTGTTGGTCGCCATTTACTTTTTTATCGATCAGCCACTGGCTATTGCCAGTGTTGCTCGCGGCGATTTTTATTTTGTCAACGCCGTTGAAGTTTTTTAGATGCAGACCAAGTTCTTCTATTTCCTTTACGGCCAGTGGTAAATCGCGCGTGAAGACAATTT
>CALGUV010000030.1 GCA_937920245.1 uncultured Microbacteriaceae bacterium | reverse complement strand
TCTATGTGCAAGTTTTAGGCACTGCTGGCTATGCCGGAGAGCGCAATAAGGTTGAGGAAATCAAGCTCGAAAACGGAGACATCAGCCTGCGGGAGTTCATCCGCCAAGTCGCCCGTTCCAAGGCCTTCCGCCGCCGTTATTGGAGCGGCCTTTACATCACCAAGGCCATCGAGGTGATCCATCGCCGGCTGCTAGGTCGCCCAACCTTCGGGCGATGGGAAATTGACGGCTACTTCGATACCGCAGCCCGCACCGGCTTCTATGGGGTAGTCGACGGGATTCTCAACAGCAGCGAATACAACGAAACCTACGGCGAAGACACAGTCCCCTACGAGCGTTTTGTCACTGCTAATGATCGAAATGCGCGTAAGGTGCCCGGCCTAAACCGCCCCTTCGACGCATCTGCCTATGCCAATGAATTTGCCCAGGACAAACGTCCAAATGTGCCCGTTGATCAGACCATACGCACTACCGGGGATATAACCAATCGAAATCTGTCGGCGCGCCGGCAGATTGTCGTGGGGAGCTGGACAGCCCAGACCGTCGGGGGCGAAACCATGAAGGCATCTCAGCCCCAAGACAACTTCACCCCGGGACCAGGCAGCATCCGTCAAGCACCTGCACCGAGTCGCCGCTGGAAGCAGACCCCTATGTCCAGCAACGCCCTCTGAAGCCTCAGCACAGCCTGCCGCTGTGGAGCTGATAAACTGACTGACAGCACATAGGGTTTGTCAACCGGCCAGCCGCCACCATGGTGAGCCAGATTCATACAGGATTACCCCAAGGGCAAAGCCGCCGCCAAAGCGTGGGGCGCCTTGCTTAGCCTGGACGCACCAGTAGTTAAACCCAGTGCAACAAGAGCTGGAAAGCATCTACAAGTATCTGCTCAATAGAATCACTATTGTTGAAGAGCCCACAGGAAACATCTAATTCCAATTACCCAACCAGCAACTCACGGTGGAGGAACTGGTTAGCAAAGTAGCTGGCAACGAACATCTCCAACGACGCCTCAACCGCATAGCACCCCTACGCACTGCTTCATCGGACTATCTCGCCCTGCTCGGTCGAGCTCCCCAACTCGATGAGGTGAGCGCATTCCCGTGATCACGGTGATCCGCACCCGAAGATTGCGTTCCTAGCCCAAAAACCCCTCCCGGAGACACTTCAGGCGAAGGAGGGGGATGATTCATGACAACAATTGTCGCAAAAGTTGAGCCGAAAGTCGAAACAAGTGGGGCGGTTAGCGGAGCAAAATGATGAATAATTGCTACGCCAAGCCGCTGTCGCCAAAATTGAACAAAGCCATTGCGCCGCAGCGGGTTCTCCTAACACAAGCGCCGTGAAGAACTGTTACCGCCAAGGGGGCGGTGATTGGGCTTTGCCGCAGAATGATTTGGTGATCGGCGCAAGTCGATCCATTCCCTTACCCACCGGATATCGGTCTCCTTCAAGGCGGCCGCTTGTTTCGAGGCAGAACTGCATGAGCATCGTCTCCAACTCG
>CALGUV010000029.1 GCA_937920245.1 uncultured Microbacteriaceae bacterium | reverse complement strand
ACCTTTCCCTCACGGTACTGGTTCACTATCGGTCTCTCAGGAGTATTTAGCCTTAACGGATGGTCCCGCTTGATTCATACAGGGTTTCACGTGCCCCGCACTACTCAGGATACCACTATAATTAACGCTCTTTACTTGTACGGGACTATCACCCTCTTCGGTCACTCTTTCCAAAGTGTTCTAATTCATTACGCAATCAATGTCGTGGTCCTACAACCCCAGTATTGCCGAAACAACACTGGTTTGGGCTAATCCGGTTTCGCTCGCCACTACTCCCGGAATCACTTTTGTTTTCTCTTCCTCCGGCTACTTAGATGTTTCAGTTCACCGGGTTCACTTCCCTTACGGGATACTATACCTTCAATATAGTGGGTTGCCCCATTCGGATATCTGCGGATCACAAGTTATGTGCACCTCCCCACAGCTTTTCGCAGCTTATCGCGTCCTTCATCGCCTCTGAGAGCCTAGGCATTCCCCATACGCCCTTATCTAGCTTGTCGCCAGATCTTTTGCCGCAATATGTACCTCGTACATATTGCTGAGCATTCTCTTAATTATTATTTATTACAATACATATCCGAAAATATATATCGCTCGTATTTCCATTTTTTATCGTGTTGTAATCCCTGAAGATTACAATCACAATGTCCCAATATGTCAATGAACGTTTTTAATCTACTCCATAGTTCACGCCGTGTAGCAATCCCTATAGTATCTGCAATTAATCGTGGAGAATATCGGAGTCGAACCGATGACCTCCTGCGTGCAAGGCAGGCGCTCTAGCCAGCTGAGCTAATCCCCCATTTAAAACTCTAAAGTCTTTCAAGGTTCTAAGCATGTTACCTAAGGTAACACCCCGTAACCCAACTTCTAAAATTTCCTAATTTTTATCTCTATGAACGTAATTTTGATAAAACTCTAACAATAACATTTTAAGTAGTAAGCCCTACAGGCTTTCTACAAGATTAATTACTTTGAAAATAGAAAATACATTTTCTATTTATTTAAGTAATAACTTGTAGTCTCAGGCAGACTCGAACTGCCGACCTCTACATTATCAGTGTAGCG
>CALGUV010000028.1 GCA_937920245.1 uncultured Microbacteriaceae bacterium | reverse complement strand
GTGACATTAGGCAGTCCATGGATGAAAACCTTCGTGCCTATTCAAAAGTAACCGGCAAGCCAGTGGCTGAGATTCTGGTCGCAGTTTTGGACCGCGAATATAACGCTGAGCTCGTGGATCAGATCAGAAGTGCTGGAGCGGCGACTAGGTTGCTTCGAGACGGCGATGTTGCCGGTGGCATTCAGGCCGCGAGAGAAAATTCACGAATCGATATGTGCGTCGGTAAGGGTGGGTCACCCGAGGCAATTATCACCGCCTGCGGTATTCAAGCATTGGGTGGTCTCATTCAAGGAATTCTTGCTCCTGGCGATGAGGAAGAAAAAAAGCGCGGGCTAGAGGCTGGCTTGAAGTTTGAATACGTTTACGAGACCAACGAAATGGTGAAGTCTGACAATACATTTTTTGTAGCCACCGGAGTGACAGATGGAATGCTGTTCTCAGGTGTCAAAAAACTTGGTAAGACAATAATCACCGAGTCGTTGGTGATTAGAGGAAGATCCGGAACCGTGAGAACAGTTTTGGCCGAACACAAGGCAGACCGCTGGCTCTAGTGGACTAACTCGTCATCAACAAAGTGGTTTTTAGCAATTTGAATCCCCATCAGGGCACTAAATAATGCAACCCCAAAGAACATCCAAAGAGCAAATTCCCAACCCCCGGTGATCTCCCGAAAGACTCCCACCAAAAATACAATAATCGTTGTCATTGTGTAGCTCATGCCTTGACCGAAGGAACTGACGGCTAGCACAGTGCTTCGCTCTCTTGAGCGCAGGTTGTAGAGGGTAAGAGCGAGCGGGAACATCGTCGGCCCAAGGCCCAGGGCCGCCACCCAAATCCAGAGGTGTGCCCCGTCGGTCCAAAGAATACCCAGAGCTCCGGTCATACCCATGGCGCTTGAGAACCAAATAATTGGAGCGTGGAGCTGTTTGTACTTGACTGCTAGCCCGGGGACTATGAGTGCTGCTGGAAGTCCCAAAATTGCAAAGAGTGACAAGAGCGCACCGGCTTCCGCCACGCTAACCGAATTGTGTTCAAGTAATAAGAGCGGCAGCCACGCAAAGCTCACGTAGCCAAATACCGAAGTCATTCCCTGGGTCCCGAATATTGCCCAAGCTGTTGGCGAGCGCCAGATTGCTTTTTGCTTGCCTACACCCGGCAGTGGTTTCTCGGGCGTGGAGTTTTTTCGAAGGGCAATGAGCGGTAGCAAGGTAAGTGCCGCCATTAGTCCCCACTGTCCGAGCGAAAAGCGCCAGCCGCCTAATTCTGCGAATGGAACAGCCAAAAATGACCCTGCTGATGCGCTGAGCGCTGTAAGTGAAATGTAAAAACTAGAGATCAAGCCCACTCGGTTTGGGAAGTACTTTCGAACTATGACGGGCATCAGTATGTTTCCAATACCCATGCCCAAAAGGCACATCATGCTGCCTACAAACAACGCAGTCGAGTCCCAGGACAGCGCCCTTAGGGCGTGACCGCCAACAATCAGCAGAGAGGTGGCGATAAGTGTTTTTTCAACACCGATTCTTCTGGTTGGAACATTTGACATCGTGGTTGCAATTGCGAACGCAAGAGGTGCCGCGATCCCAAGTAGGCCAATGGTCACGATGGGAAGTGAGATTTCCTCTTGAATAAATGTAACCAAGGGCGAGAATGAGCCAACGGCAGTCCTCATGTTAAGTGCGAGTAGCGCGATAGCTACGATCGCCAACCATTTAGTTCGTCGTTCGGTCAAAGCTAGGCGTCTGTCTGAAGGATTTGAAGTGCTTTTTCGTGAAGCTTTCCGTTAGTTGCTAAAACTGTTGAGGTGTCGTTTTCTAATGGGCCGGAAAATGACGTGATCGTGCCGCCAGCCTCGAGCAGAATTGGAACCAATGCTGCAATGTCATAAATCTTGAGGTCGTGCTCGGATGCAATCTCAATCGCGCCCTCGGCCACAAACATGTAGCTCAGGAAGTCGCCGTAAGCGCGAGTCCTAAGAACCTTGGTTGAAAGTTCCATGAGCTGATCCAGGTATCCGGCGTCACGCCATTGCTCCAATGAATTAAAACTTAGAGTCGCATCGGCAAGCTCTGAGATGCCCGATGCCGCAAGCTTTCTAACCGTGCCATCAATGTCTCTGGTGAATGCTCCCTTGCCGCTAGCAGCCCACCAGCGCCTCGCTAAGGCAGGTGCGGAGACCACTGAGGCAACCAGTTCGCCATCAACTCGAAGAGCAATCAGTGTCGCCCAAATCGGAACACCTCGAAGATAATTTGCGGTGCCATCGATCGGGTCGATTATCCAACTCCTATGGGAGTCACCGGTATTTTCGAATTCTTCTCCGATAACGGAGTCGGCTGGGCGATAAAGCTTCAATAAATCCCGAAGTTTTGCTTCAACTGCCCGATCGGCGTCGGTTACTGGAGTCCGGTCGGGCTTCGCTTCAACTTTTAGATCAAGTGCCCGATAGCGCGATAGTGATATTTCATCGGCAGCATTCGCTAAGACCTGTGCAAGCTCTAAATCGTTCATCTTGTTACCTAATCTACCGAGGAAAGTGACTCGAGCAGTCTTCGGAGTGAGTCCAGTCTCAGAGCAGAAATTTCTCCGGCCAGCATTTTTTGATCCAACGAGCAATCAGGCGAATCGGCCAGATGGGTGCATCCACGCGGGCAGTCGCTACTTGCATCACTTAAGTCCGAAAAGCCCTTTAGTAGGCCATCGGCATCGATGTTTGAAAGGCCAAAGCTTCGTATTCCCGGGGTGTCAACCAGCCAGCCGCCCTGCGCTCTAATGGCATGAGCGGAGCTAGAGGTGTGGCGTCCTTTACCGGTGACCTTATTTACAATCCCAGTCGCACGGATAAAATCTGGAGCTATCTGGTTAATGATGGTGGTTTTGCCAACTCCCGAGTGCCCAACAAACACAGTTGTGTTGCCTGCGAGCATTTGTTTTAGTGATTCCAAGTTCGGAGCATTTTCCGAGGTTTGAATAATCTCCAGGTCAAAGCCTTGAAAGCTATCGATGAAATCCTTTGGGTCTGCAAGATCGCACTTAGTCATAATCAAAATCGGCTTTAGTCCAGAGTGAAAAGCGGCCACTAAATATCTGTCAACTAGCCTCGAACGAGGTTCGGGGTTGGCTGCAGCCATAACAATCACTAGTTGATCTGCGTTGGCGACAATTGTTTGCTCAAGTGAGTCGCCGTCTTCAGCAGATCTTGACAGAGTATTTTTTCTAGGCTCAATGCCGACGATTCTGGCCAGGGCACCGGAGGCTCCGGTAACATCACCGTCAAGCCGAACTCGATCGCAAATCACGCAGCCATCTTTGCGGAGCTCTTTGGCCAATGTCGCCGTTATCTCGGTACCTTCATCGGTAAGGATTCGGTACCTAGCCAAGTGAACTTCTAGGACCATTCCCAGTGGCGCTTTACTAAAGTCTGGACGCCTCTTAGTTCTTGGCCTAGAACCTTTTGGATTTGGCCTGATGCGAACATCGTCCTCATCTAGATCCATGCGATCAGCACTAGACCAGGTCATTCTGACCCAAGCATGTCAAGCCACATCTTCGCAAAGCCAGGCATGGTTTTGGCTGTAGTTTCAATGTTCTCTACTTCTATGCCGCTTACTGCCAGACCTATAATCGCCCCACTGGTGGCCATTCGGTGGTCGTGATAGGTGTGCCAAAGACCTCCGCGCATGGGCTGAGGGGTAATTTCGATTCCATCCGCAAGCTCTTTGGCGTTGCCGCCGAGGTTGTTTATTTCGGCCACTAGCGCCGCGAGACGGTCGGTCTCGTGTCCCCGAAGGTGCCCGATTCCGATCAGCCTGCTTGGGCTAACCGCTAGTGCGCAGAGCGCTGCAATTGTAGGCGTCAGTTCGCCGGCCTCAGCTAAGTCTGCTTCGATTCCCATTATTCTGCCGGAGCCTGAAATGGTGAGCACATCGTCTGTAACTTCAATGCGCGCACCCATTCGAGTCAGCAGTGTTCGGTAGTGGTCGCCAACTTGAGTTGTGGCGCGTGGCCAATTTGGAATTTTGACTGTTCCGTTGGTGACCATTGCCGCTGCAAGAAAGGGTCCGGCATTTGAAAGGTCTGGTTCAATAACGACTCTGCCACCAGAAATTGGCCCGGGCTCTACCCGCCAGGTGGAACTGTCGATCGCTTGGGCTCTAACGCCCCTTGTTCTTAGGGTGTGCAGGGTCATTTCGATGTGAGGAAGCGAAGGTAGGCCCTGACCTTTGTGGGTGAGGGTCAGGCCCTGGTCAAACTTGGCGGCGCTGAGCAGGAGCCCGGAGACAAACTGCGAAGATGCCGATGCATCGATGGTAAGTTCGCCACCAACGACCGAGCCGGTTCCATTGACGGTGAACGGCAGTGAGTTGGTGTCGGAAGTGACTTCAGCCCCTAGCGCCCGCAGTGATTCGATTGTGGTTTTCATGGGCCGAGTTCTGGCCCCGGCGTCGCCATCGAAGCTAACTTTTCCGTTTACCAGCATCGACAACGGCGGGACAAATCGCATGACCGTCCCAGCAAGGCCGCAATCGATTTCTGCGGGACCCGATAGTCTTCCGGGGGTAACCAGCAAGTCCGAGCCTTGCCAGGAGAATTCGGTTCCGAGCGCCTTGAGAGACGCAATCATGAGCTCGGAATCTCGGGATACCAAAGGTGAAATAAGTTCGGTTGGCTCTTCGGCCAATGCCGAAAGCACAAGCTCGCGATTTGTGAGCGATTTACTTCCGGGCAGCAAAATTTCAGCGCTAACTGCTGAGGATAGCGGCGCGGGCCAAGCTGAAAACTCGATCATCACTCCAAAGATACAAGGAATGGCGGCTGTCGGCATGCCGGTCCGCTCGCAACCTGCAAGGTATTCTGGCCAATTTTCCAACTATCCCCCTGCTTTTCTGGTGGACGTTACACTTGAAAGCAATGCCTGTGAAAAAATCTGAAAAAATCCTGAGCTTTGAAGCTCAGGCGTTGCCTCTCATGCCTCAGCTATACGGAGCTGCTCTAAGGTGGACTAGAAATCCAAGCGATGCCGAGGATTTAGTGCAGGAAACCTTTGCAAAGGCTTTTGTTGCCTGGGAAAAGTTTGAGCAGGGCACCAACCTAAAGGCGTGGTTGTTTCGAATAATGACCAACACGCACATAAATCTTTACAACAAAAAGGCCAAGGACAAAGCGAAGACCGCCCTAGACGATCTAGAGGATTGGCAAGTTGGTCAGGGGGAGTCAGTAACTTCAAGGTCATCGAGGTCCGCGGAGATAGAGGCCATGGAGAACCTTCCCTCGCTGGCCATAAAAAATGCACTTGACCAAATACCTGAAGAATTCCGCATGGTGGTTTACTACGCAGTGGTCGAGGGCCTCCCTTACCAAGAAATAGCCGACATTATGGGCACACCGGTTGGTACTGTTATGTCAAGATTGCACCGCGGGAAGAAATTACTGAGAACTTTGTTGCAAGATTATGCAGAGCAAGAGGGATACGACACAGGAGTGGAGGTCGAAGGTTGAAAAAAGTCGACTGCGAAGAAGTGAAAAAAGGCGTCCACGAATACCTGCACTCCGAACTTCACGAAGAAGAGCTTGAGCAAGTAACCGCTCACCTTGCTAACTGCGATTCCTGCGAAAGCCACTACGACATTGAGGTTATTTTCAATCAGGTAATTCAGCGTGCGTGTGATGAAGTTCCAGCTGAGCAGTTGGCGGAACGAGTCATGGATCGCCTAAGAGAGATCCAGCAACACGACTAATCCGCTTGGGCTAGACCCAGCCACTCGAACCAACCGCGATTCAACACCAACCACGCAATCAGGCCATAGCCGACTTGACCGGGTAGCTGCTTTGGGTGATTGGTAACTTCTGACAACCAACCCTCATGATCCACTAGTGGACTAAAGCAGTCCACGTATGTAAGTGCCCTTCGCTTCACAACATCCGAAAAGCCCTCTGACAGGTGCTTGACCTCGGAGTCAAATTCTGGGACACCGGTGGGGGTTGGGCCAACGACTAAAACCTTAATTCCCTCGCGAACCGCATCATCTAACAGTGAAGCAAGGTTCAATCTGGAGCGCGATATGGTTATGCCGGATCGAACGTCGCTAGACCCAAGAGCTAAGACCAAGAAGTTTTCGCTGTCCTTGGAAAATCTGATTGTCGCCTCAGTTTTCCACCTAGACAAAAGATCCGAGGTTGTCTCCTCGATCATTGGCAGGGCAAATACTGCGACGTCTCTGTTTCCTGGTAGACGGGCCTGAACTCTGCCTAGCCAGCCAATACCCTTGGGGTCACCAGCTCCAGTGAGAAGCTCATCTCCGAGGATAACGACGCGCAGATCAGGCATCAGTCGCTAAATGCTCTATTAACTAAATCTGCTTGCTCGGCAGCGTGCCTCTTTGCCGAACCAGTTGCCGGAGAAGCGGATGCCGCTCTGGCAATAACCTTGAAGTTGACACCGTACTTGGGCATAAACAATCCCAGGTAGGTCCAGGCTCCTTGGTTCGCCGGCTCATCTTGAACAAATCTCAGCTCCGCTTCTGGGAACTGGGAAATCGCGGCCTTCATTTCCTCAACAGGAGTTGGGTAGAGCTGCTCAAGTCGAACTATTGCCGTGTCACCAGCTCCACGTTTTTGGCTTTCCGCCAACAGGTCCCAGTAGACCTTGCCGGAACAGAACAGAAGCTTGGTAACTTTTGCCGGGTCCAAGTTCTGTTGGTCATTTATCAAGGGCCGGAAGTTGCCTTCGGTAAAGTCTGCTACTGAACTGGAAGCCGCCTTGAGGCGCAACATGGACTTTGGAGCAAACACGACAAGCGGCCTTCTCGGAACCGTGTAGGCCTGCCTGCGAAGCAAGTGGAAGTGGCTTGCTGGAGTGGAAGGCTGTGCGATTGTCATGTTGTTCTGAGCGCACAGCTGGAGGAATCTCTCGAGCCTCGCTGATGAGTGGTCTGGGCCTTGACCTTCATACCCGTGAGGCAAGAGCATTACTAGCGATGAGCTCTGGCTCCATTTTTGCTCAGCACTGGAAATGAACTCATCGACAACAGTTTGGGCGCCGTTGATAAAGTCACCAAACTGGGCTTCCCACAATGTGAGTGTGTCCGGTCTTTCCACGGAATAGCCATATTCAAAACCGAGTGCTGCGTACTCGCTCAGGAAAGAGTTGTAACCTTCGAATTTGGCTTGCTGCTCCGAAACGTATCGAATCGGAGTCCATTCTTGACCATTATTTCTGTCATAAAACACACTGTGGCGCTGGACAAAAGTTCCTCTGAGGCTGTCTTGACCCGCCAGTCGAATGTTTACGCCCTCCACTAGAAGCGAACCAAAAGCCATTAGCTCTCCAAAGCCCCAGTCGATTCCGCCGTTCCTTGACATGTCAACTCTTTTTTGGAGAAGCTGAGCAAGCTTTGGGTGAACGCTAAAGCCCTCGGGTTCATTGCCGTGAGCATTACCAATGGCTTCCACCAATTCCTGAGGTATTGCAGTCTGGCGAAGAAGTTCTTGTTTCTCACTGGCCGTGGTTCCAATGCCTTCTGGCCTTGTCTGGAGGGCAACGGTATCGGTCATGGCGTCGTGAACATCTATAAACGCCTGTTCAAGGCTTTGCTGGAAGCGTTGGTTCGCCTCGTCGAATTCCTCTTTGGTGATGTCCTCACGGCCAATCAAGTTGTCCATGTAGAGAGATCTAACCGAGCGCTTTGCCTCAATCAGGTTGTACATCATGGGCTGCGTCATCGAAGGATCGTCGCCTTCGTTGTGACCACGTCGTCGGTAGCAGACGATGTCGATGACAACGTCTTTCTTGAATTCCTGACGGTACTCGAATGCCAACTGCGCTACTTTGACGACAGCCTCTGGGTCGTCGCCGTTTACGTGGAAAATAGGCGCTTGAATTGCCTTGGCCACGTCGGTTGAGTACAGGCTAGATCTTGCGTCTTTTGGAACCGTGGTAAATCCAACTTGGTTATTCACTACCACGTGGATTGTTCCGCCGACCTTATAGCCCTCGAGCTGGCTCATCTGGAGGGTCTCTAGGACCACACCCTGGCCAGCAAATGCCGCGTCACCGTGAATCAATATTGGAAGAATCGGGAAGCTGTCCGGGTTTCCAAGCTTGTCTTGCTTGGCTCTCACGATGCCCTCAAGAACTGGGTTGACTGCCTCCAGGTGAGAAGGGTTAGCGGCAAGCGAGACTTTGATTTGAGTGCCGTGCCCCGAGGTGAATACACCTTCAGTTCCCAGGTGATACTTAACGTCTCCAGAGCCCTGGACGCTAGAAATATCATTAGAGCCCTCGAACTCCCGGAATACCTGTCCGTAAGTCTTGCCAGCGATGTTTGTCAGAACATTCAAACGACCACGGTGGGCCATTCCGATGACCGCTTCGTTCAATCCGCCGTCCGCTGCCGCCTGCAAGATCTGGTCTAAAGCAGGGATTAGTGACTCGCTGCCCTCTAGCGAGAACCTTTTTTGACCAACAAACTTGGTCTGCAGAAAAGTCTCAAAAGCCTCGGCCTCGTTGAGCTTATTCAGAATCCTAAATTGCTCTTCCTTGGTCGTTTTTTGATATGCCCGTTCTAGCCTCTCTTGAAACCAAATGCGCTCCGATGGACTCTGGATGTGCATATACTCAACGCCAATTGTGCGGCAATAAGAATCTCGAAGGATACCCAGGATGTTCCGGAATTTACCCTTTGCCCGGCCACCAAAGCCGCCGGTCTTAAAGGTGCGATCCAGATCCCAAAGGCTGAGTCCGTAGGATCGAATGTCAAGGTCCGAGTGCCAACGCTGAACATACTCAAGGGGGTCGATGTCTGCTATCAGGTGACCGCGGACCCTGAAAGCGTTGATGTATTCCTGGACCCTGGTGTTTTTGCCAGATTGATCGGCCAGATCCCAATGAAAGTCAGTTGACCAGACCACGGGGGAGTATGGAATACGCATGTCGGCGAAGATTTGGTCAAAGAACTCTCTTTCACCCAGAAGAAGCTCATTGACGATTTTTAGGAACTCTCCGCTGCCGGCACCCTGAATCACCCGGTGATCGTAGGTGGAGGTAACCGTGATTATCTTTCCGATTCCCTGGTCGGCAAGTTGCTCTTCGGACATTCCTTGGAACTGTGCCGGGTAGTCAAGTGCTCCAATTCCAACAATGCAACCCTGGCCACTGGTGAGCCTTGGCACTGAATGAACAGTTCCGATTCCGCCTGGGTTGGTCAGAGAGATAGTGGTGTCTTTAAAATCATCTGCGGTGAGCTTGTTCTGCCTGGCTTTGGCCACAAGTTCTTCGTAGGCGCTAACAAACTCCGCAAAGTTCATCTTTTGTGCGCGCTTTATGTTTGGAACAAGAAGTGCTCTCGATCCGTCCGGCTTCGGTATGTCAATAGCTAGTCCAAAGTTGATGTTGGCTGGAGAAACAACGGCCGGCTTCCCGTCAACCTCATCGTAAAAGACGTTTTGAGAAGGGAAGGCCTTCAGCGCTTGAACAATCGCGTAACCAATGATGTGGGTGAAGGAAACCTTTCCACCACGCGTTCTTTTCAGATGCGAGTTGATGACAATTCTGTTGTCAATCAAAAGTTTTGCTGGCACTTGACGCACGCTGGTTGCGGTTGGCATAAATACTGAAGCGTCCATGTTGGCCGCAAGGGTCTTACCCATGCCCTTGAGGATCTTTACTTCTGGTTGCTCGTTGATCTCTTCGATAGTGATGGCTTGAGACTCTGTGGACGGCAAGTCCGCTGGAACCGGAGCAGTCCTAGGAGCCTCATCCGAGGTCTTTGCAATCGGAATAGTGATTGCCTCGGTAGGGGGCGCAGGAGCGTCTGGGTCGAAGTTAGTAACTACGGTCGAATCGGTGTCAATTACCGTAATGGACCCAGTGCTTGGCCCTTGGGCGACAGCACCTGTTTGGTTCGAAAGGTGGTAGCGCTCGAGGATTGGCAGCCACGATTGGTCTACCGAATCCGGGTTGTCCTGCCACTGGGCGTACATCTCGGCCACGAGCCACTGATTGGCGCCGAAGTCATTTTCAGAATTATTAGTATCGCTGGCCGACAAGGGTGCCCCTTAGAACGAAAAAAAACCTATGGAAAACCCTATAAGTCTAGCCACTTGACTGGCTATAGTTGAATTGAAATGGAGCTTGATAAACGTAGTTACACGCAGGTGATTGGTTGAACGACTATCTTCTGCTTGCTTTTGCCGTCGTTTTGACCCTGGGCACAGGCCTATTCGTCGCTAGCGAGTTTTCTCTAATCAGCACCGATAGGGCCCAGTTGATGGCCGATCAGGATGCTGGTGAAAAAGGACTGGACCTGCCGATAAGGGCAGTTGCGAAAACTTCCACGCACCTCTCATCGGCCCAACTTGGTATTACTCTCACGACCTTGCTTACTGGATTTGTCGCGGAACCAGCGCTGACCCGAATGCTAAGCCCGTGGCTGACAGGTTTCGAGTTATCGTCCGAGGGAATAAAGGTTTTGTCAGTTGTCTTGGCGATGACAATTGCAACCGCTTTTTCTTTCCTCATCGGAGAACTGGTGCCAAAGAACATGGCACTTTCGGCTCCCAAGCGAGTGCTAAAAATAGTTGTTGGTTTTCAGCTCGGCTTTACCTGGGTTTTCAGTCTGCTCGTGCGGATCATGAATGACAACGGCAACTGGTTAGTCAGGAAATTGGGAATTGAACCAAGGGAAGAGCTATCAAGTGCCAGGACTGCCGATGAGCTGGTTTCCATGGTTAGGCGCAGTGCAACCCTAGGTTCTCTTGAGCAGGACACCGCAAAACTCCTTGAAAAAACTCTGGCAATGAGCGCCTTATTGGCAAGCGACATAATGACCCCCAGGCCAAAAATGTATTCTCTAGAAAGAGAATCCTCCGCTCGCGATCTCATCGACCTTGCTTCGACAACTGGCCATTCAAGATTCCCGGTCACCGGTGAGGATGCTGACGATATTGTCGGGGTAGTGCATCTAAAGCGAGGCATTGGCGTTCCCGTTGAGCGCCGCGATCAAGTCCCAGTCAGCGCATTGATGGTTGAGCCGGTTCGGGTCCCAGAGACCATGGCCCTGGATCGATTGATCCTGCAACTCAGAGGCAGGGGGTTGCAGTTTGGAATTGTGATTGATGAGTATGGCGGGACCGCGGGGATAGTCACCCTTGAGGATGCAGTTGAGGAGCTCGTGGGAGAACTATCCGACGAACACGATAGACAACGATCTGATCTGCTTCAGTATGCCGACGGCTCACTCGCCTTCAGCGGCCTTACTAGACCCGCCGAGCTTGAAGAGTTTGGACTCTCGATAGCAGAGGACGAGGATTACGACACTGTCTCGGGATTCTTAATGAGCGAGCTTGGACGAATTCCAAAAACTGGTGATCAGGTTGAAATTTCAGGTGGTCGCCTAGTTGTCCTAAAAATGGAAGCCAGGAGAGTAGACCGAATCAAGTTTGAACCGGTGGTGGTCGACGATGAGTAGCGATCTAATGGGACTGGTGTGGTTTGTCGTATTACTAGGGGCAAATGCTTTCTTCGTCGGTGCTGAATTCGCCGTGATTACCGCTAAGCGCTCTCAGATTGAGCCCCGAGCTGAAGCAGGAAACCCCGCGGCAAAGATTACCCTGCGCGCGATGGAACGGGTGTCGCTGATGCTCGCGACTGCGCAGCTAGGCATAACCGTTGCATCGCTGTTGATTCTGGTTGTTGCAGAACCTGCGATTCACCACTTGGTTGAAATTCCCTTGAAGGCAGTCGGAGTCGGAGAAGCGGCTTCGGCGGTTACTGGTTTTGCGATCGCTCTAATTCTCGTCACCTATCTTCACGTCGTGATCGGCGAGATGATCCCCAAAAACATCGCAATTTCTGTTCCACTTAGGACATCGCTGATTTTGACCCCGATTCTTTATTTCATTGCGCAGCTTGTGAAGCCGGTGGTCTGGGTCCTGAATCAAATCGCAAACCTGATTCTCATAATTTTTAGGTTCAAGCCCGTGGATGAAGCCAATACTGCCTTTACTTTGGATCAGGTAGAAGGCTTTGTTTCTGCAAGCCAAAAAGAAGGAACATTGGCCGACGGCTCCGGCACGATTGAAAAAACCTTTGAATTCACAGAGAAAACAGTCCGCGATGTCGCAGTTCCAATAAGCGATTTGATCACTATGACGCTGTCCTCGAACGCTGGAGACCTCCAATCCTCTGTTTCCGAGCACGGCTTTAGCCGTTATCCAGTGAAGGGGACCGGCGATGACATCGTTGGCTATTGGCACATAAAAGACGGGCTCACCAACGACCCAGCTGAGATGACAAGGGCCCTACCTTCTAAGCGCTTGAGGGCGATGATTTCCATTCCCGAAACAACTGATCTTGAGGATGCGCTAGCGCAAATGCGAAAAAGTGGAGCTCACATCGTTAGAAGTTTTAGCTCTTCCGGAGAAATCGTCGGTTGCTTGTTTCTTGAAGACATCATCGAGGAGCTAGTGGGCGAAATCGAGGACGCCACTAGGCGTTAGGCCAGCGGCCTCGTTCGTATTGATGCGGCCACTCTATCTCTGCCGAAAGCTCCGCTGCCGCACGCAGTCCAAAGTATGGATCTCTCAGAAATTCGCGACCGACAAGCACGACATCAACTAGGCCCTCGGAAAGAACCTGCTCGGCTTGGGCTGCGTTAGTAATTTGACCAACCGCCGCAACGTCCGAACCAGTTGCTCGCTTCGCGCTTTTAGCAAACTCAACCTGGTAGCCGGGTCCAGTCGGTATCTTTACGCCCGTTATAAGACCGCCAGAGGAAAGATCGAATAGATCCGCACCAAGTTCTCGGCACCAGTTGGCAACTTGATTGGTTTGGTCTTGGTCCCAGCCGCCCTCAACGTAATCTGTGCTGCTGAATCGAATAAAAATCGGCATTTTCTCGCCCACTGCTTTTCGCACCTCGGTCACTATTTCAAGCAACAATCGGGCCCTGTTTTCAAGGGGTCCGCCGTAGGCGTCATCACGCTTATTCGATATCGGTGACAAAAATTGGTGTAGCAAGTAACCGTGGGCAGCATGAATTTCGATCGAATCAAACCCTGCTTTTTGTGCCCTCAACGCAGCACTGGCAAAATCCGCAACGATTCTTGGCATTTCGCTAGTGGCCAGCATTCTGGGGGCAGCAAGACCCTCAAAAGCCTCTGATGTCGCGGAGTAGGTTCCCCAGCCGCCCTCGGATGTCGCTACCGAACCAGAACCCGATGTTGGTCGATGGGTGGAGCCCTTTCGTCCAGCGTGAGCAAGCTGTATTCCGCTTGTGGCACCCTGCCCTCTTATAAAGTCTGTGATGACTTTCCAGGGAGCAATCTGGTTGTCATCGTAAAGACCTGGACACCAAGGGCTGATCCGTCCCTCTGAACTGACGGCGCTGGCCTCAGCGATCACCATGCCCGCGCCTCCCATCGCCCTAGATCCCAGGTGAACCAGATGCCACTGGCCAACAATGCCGTCTTGGCCCTCGCATGAATACATGCACATGGGAGATACCCACAGCCGGTTTTTGATTTCAAGGTTACGAATTTTTATGGAACTAAACAGCTTGGTCATTTAGTGAGCTTTTCCAATCTAGGGTTTGCAACCAGAATAAATATCGCGAGTGCCGTTCCCCAACCGATTGCAATATTCAACGGATAGATAGCGGTCAAGAGTCCAATTGCCGAGGGCCCAGCTAGCGCGCCGATGTAAGTTATTCCAACGACCCTGGCCATGTTTCTTCCCGAGTGAGTGGCTTCACCGATTTCACCTCCGGCAGCAAAGATTTGGGGCACTACACCCGAGATGCCAAGGCCAAGAAGATACCAAAGTGCTAGTGATATTTCGAAGTTAGGGGCGATTGCCTGGGCAGCGATTGCTACTCCACCAACCAGTGAACCCCAGCGAATAATGAAACCCCGCCCCTTTTTTTCAACTATTCGATCGATGAAAATACGACCGGTGATCATCCCTAGGTTGAAGGCGGCAAGACCCCAAGCTGCTAAAGCAACGCTGACGTTTTGAATATCAATCAAATAAAGCGCCGACCAGTCCTGTGCGACGCCCTCAATTATTGCCCCAGCAGCAGCCATGAGTCCGGCCAGAATAACAAACGGCAGCACTCGGCGATTTGCCCGAGAGTCAACCCGATTTTGGTGTTTGTCTTCTTTGGTTGCGACAACCTCGTTAGGTAAAAGCCAACCGGCAACAATAACCCCAGTGACGCTCAACACCACACCGGTGATGCTGAGGGTTTGCGACTGATCGAATCCTGCAGAAATAGTAGCGAAACCTAGAGCCGCGCCAAAGAGTCCTCCGACCGACCAGAACAGGTGGAAAAAAGTAAAGATCGCACGCTTATTGACTTTGTCGACTTGCAGAGCCGCCGCGTTCATCCCAACGTCTACCCCTGCAATTCCAAACCCGAGGAAAAATATCGCGAGTCCGAGTGACCAGATGTTTTGGGCGAATGCCGGGCCCAAGAGCGAAAGGCCTACGACAAGGCCACCGATTCTGGTGGCAGTTTTTGCTCCAATGTGGTCAATGATCCAGCCGAAGATCTGCATGGCGGCAAAGCCACCCAGACCAGAGAACATAAATAATGCTCCGAGAGTGACGTAGCTAATCCCAACGGTTCGCTCAATTAGGGGTATGTGAACGGCCCAAAGTGCAAGCGACGACCCACCGGAGAAGAAAAAGAAGCAGACTGCAAATTTGGATTTTAGAAGGTTCACGCTTCACACTTTAGGACAAGAAGTCTTCAAGAAGCTTCCCGACCGCCTCGAGTTCAATTAAAAAACCGTCGTGGCCAAATTCACTCTGAATCACGTGCAGCTGACCACCGTGTAAATCGCCGCTGATGGAATCTGCTATTAGTTGCTGACCGCTGATTGGGAACAGCCGATCGCTGTCCACGCCAATAACTAGGGTCGGGCAAGCAATTGTGTTAAGTGCAGATTCGACTGATTCGCGTCCGCGGCCAACGTCGTGCGAGTTCATGGCATTTACGAGAGTCACGTAGCTGTTGGCGTCGAACCGCCTCACGAACTTGTTGCCATGAAAATCTAGATAGCTCTCAACCGCGTATTTGCCGGCCTCGGTAAGCGGGCTCACCTTGGATTGCCAGGTCCTACCGAAGCGATCGTTTAGCTCCTTGGGAGAGCGGTAGTTTAGGAGCGCCATTCTGCGCGCTAGAGCGAGACCGCGGTGAGGCCCAAATCCTGGTTTGGCGTCGTAATAAGAACCTCCGGCAAAGTTCGCATCAGATCTGATGGCCTCAAGCTGAACCGTGTTTAGGGCGATTTGATCCGCGGTTGTGAATGGGGGAGCAGCCAAGATTGCTAGGCGCTCCACGCTTTGGGGAGAACTGATCGCCATTTCCAGGGCGTGCATCCCAGCCATGGAGCCACCAATGATGCTAAACCATGTGGAAATATCGAGCTGTTTCGCAAGAACTTCAAAAGATGAAGCCTGGTCTTTGATGGTTAGCTGAGGGAAACTCGGTCCGTATTCTTGGCCCTTGGAATTCAGTGAAGCCGGCCCGGTCGATCCTTGGCAGCCTCCCAAAACATTTGGAGTTACTACAAAATACTTATTGGTATCAATTGCAAGCCCCGGACCAATTAGGCCTCCCCACCAGCCTGATGTTGGATGTCCAGGGGCTGATGGTCCGGTGGTGTGACTGTCTCCGGTGAGAGCGTGTAGAACCAAGATGGCATTTGATTTTGCGGCGTTTAGTTCTCCCCAGGTCTCGTACGACAAAACTGCCTGATGCAAGGTCTCGCCTGATTCTAGAGGAAGCGAAAAAACCTTGGAGAATTTTCGGTCCCCAAGGTCGTCTCCAGCACGCCATGCTCCGCTGGCAGGTGGTCTTCCAACAAGCTGACGACGCTGCTCCTCGGAAATAAATTCCGAGGGAGCAGAGTCTTCAGATATTTGAAAGTCCATTTATTTTGCCGCGGCGAAGCCCGTCTGTAGGTCAGCGACGATGTCCTCGTAGTTCTCGAGCCCAACCGACAGCCTCACAAGACCCGGCGTAACTCCAGCGTTGGCAAGCGCCTCTGGGTCCAGCTGAGAGTGAGTCGTTGAGGCCGGGTGGATAATCAGCGAACGAACGTCACCAATGTTGGCCACGTGGCTGAAGAGCTCGACTCCTTCGACAAACTTGACTCCCGCATCTAGGCCACCGGCGATCTCGAACGAGACGATAGCTCCTGCGCCCTTGGGGGCGTAGTGCTTGTGAGCCTCGTGGTACTTACTGGATGTTAGGCCTGCGTAGTTGACCTTCAGAACCTGAGGATGAGCCTCTAACCAAGCTGCAACCTTGCTGGCATTGTCAACGTGTCGCTCCATCCGAAGGCTCAAGGTTTCAATTCCCTGAATCAACGAGAAGGCAGTGTCTGGAGAAACCGCGGCCCCAATGTCACGCAAAAGCTGAACTCTGGCCTTGATGATGAAGGCAATTGAATCACCCAGGGCCTCGGTGTAAACAACGCCGTGGTAGCTAGGGTCAGGCTTGGTTAGGCCTGGGAACTTGTCTGATTTGGACCATTCGAATTTTCCGCCATCTACGATCGCGCCGGCTACAACCGTTCCATGACCACCCAAGAACTTAGTTGCCGAATGGATCACAATGTCGGCACCGTGCTCGAACGGTCTGATCAAAAACGGAGTTGCCACCGTGTTATCAACAATCAAGGGGAGGCCGTGCTTGTGGGCTACCGAAGACACCTTGCGGATATCAAGTATTGACACATCTGGGTTTCCGATTGTCTCTCCAAAAAGCAATTTTGTGTTCGGTCGAATCGCAGCAGCCCAGGCGTTCTCGTCATCTTGGTCGTCAACAAAAGTTGTTTCGATTCCAAGCTTGGCGAGGGTGTAGCGGAAGAGGTTGTAGGTTCCACCGTAAAGCTTCGAGCTTGCAACGATGTGATCGCCGGCCTCAGCAATGTTTAGAACGGCGAATGTGGTCGCGGACTGACCGGAAGACAAAAGTAGGGCCGCAGTTCCGCCCTCGAGTGCAGCGATGCGCTTTTCGGCAACGTCTTGGGTGGGGTTCATGATTCGGGTGTAGATGTTTCCAAATTCTGCAAGACCAAACAGCTTCCGAGCATGCTCTGCTGAATTAAAGGTGTAGGCAGTGGTCTTGTAAATCGGCACAGCTCTGGCGTTAGTTGCGGGATCGCTTACTGCCCCGGCGTGGATCTGCAGGGTCTCAAAACCCCAGTTTGCTGCATCGGTCATTTCATTCTCCAAGTTAGGTGGTTTGCTGCTGGAATAACTATTCAGCTTTGGGTGTGATCAAGCAACTAAGCCGGTAACTAAGCGTAACTTTATAACAAGTGCGAACTGGCCAAAGAGGCCAACAGTGCCGAGCCCAGTGGAATAACAGAGTCATCGAAGATTGCTCTGGCCGAGTGATTAGTCGGCGCCGTTGTGTGATCAATCTCTTTCGGACAGGCTCCCAAAAACACAAAAGCTCCGGGAACTTCGTGGACAATCGAAGCGAAGTCCTCTCCACCGGCGATTGGGTTATCCATTGCCATGTAGCCGGCAGACCCAACCAACTCCTGCGCTATTTTTGAAACTCGTCCAACCGAGTGCTCATCATTGATCAACACCTTGGTGGGTTCACTAAATTCGATAGTGGCCGTGACTCCAAACCCCTCGGCAATCGAATTGATTAATTTGGGGGCCAAAATATGCAATTTCTCGGTATTGGCTGCGGAAAATGTTCTAACTGTTGCCCCGAAGCTTGCTGTATCCGGGATGACATTATTTGTAGCGTCATCGCCAGCACGTATCCAACTGACATTTAGTATCACCGGATCAAACTGGTCGAAATTTTTATTGAGCATAGTTTGAAGGCTCGAAATTGCCTCGACCATCGGTGCCACGGGGTCCTTTGATAGCCAAGGCATCGAACCATGCCCACCGGATCCGTGGAAGACAACGTTCATGTCACCTGCGCTTGCCATCATGGCTCCTGGCTTGCAGGCAATCATCCCTTTAGGCAACGAAGTAAATACATGAAGGCCATATGCGGCTACTGGCCGACTTCCGGTAATGTCCAGCATTCCCTCTTCAATCATCACATCCGCTCCGTGGTGACCTTCTTCGCCAGGCTGGAACCAAATTGCGACATCGCCTTTTAGTTGGTCTTTTATCTCGTGCAGAAGTTTTGCTGCTCCGACGCCTGCTGACATGTGCAGATCGTGACCGCATGCGTGCATGTAGCCGTTTATAGAAGCGAAGTCCAAATTGGTTTCTTCTTTTACGTGCAGAGCATCCATGTCTGCCCGCAAAAGCACAGTTGGACCTGGGCTGCCACCTCGAATGACTAGAACAATTGAGCTGAGAGACCTACCGAAAGTTATCTCGCCTAGGCCTTCTAGCTCAGAAATAAGCGCCTGCTGAGTTTGGGGTAAATCTAGAGCGAACTCAGGTATCTGGTGCAATTTTCGGCGCAGCGAAACCAAATCTTCGAGAAGATGATTTGCTGAAACTAAGAACTCACCGGGTGTCGGCATGCTTGCTCCTTTGCTCTATTTATCTTTGCACTATTTAATGGAGGCTATGTTCAATCAAATGCACGCTCTGTGGCAGGAGTTACTGGCTGACCAAAAAAAACTACTCGATGAGATCTCATTGACATTAGCCAGTCAGGAACAGGTGGTTCCGGACAAGCAAAATATCATGCGAGCTTTCAGGTTTCCCCCTGAGCACTATCGGGTGCTGATCGTTGGTCAAGACCCTTACCCGAACGCGGTTCACGCTACTGGTCTTGCTTTTTGCGTCCCAGAGGGAACAACTCCACTTCCACCAACCCTTCGAAACATAATCAAAGAGCTGCGCGATG
>CALGUV010000027.1 GCA_937920245.1 uncultured Microbacteriaceae bacterium | reverse complement strand
TGCCGATGAAAAAAAAAGAAAAAAAAGGATGGAAAAAAAAGTTATGGACGAACGCGTTTTGCCAAAACCGGAAGTTGTAGAAGACTATTGGAGGGTCCTCATTGAAAAGACTTAGGACTCCGCTCGAGCTAAACCGGCCCTTTTCAGTAGGCATCTGGCCCACTCCCCCGTTTTTTTGGCGTATGCCCAATGCTGCGTGGCGAAGCCACGCTCTCTCGCCCCCTGACGCGTCAGCGCGGGGGCGAGAGGATTTTTTTCTCGCTCGTTGCGACTTTGTACTGAAATCGGTACTCTTGAGCCATCGGTAAAATAGAAATTCCCTGTGAGATTACCTCTATCTAGCCAACTGCGCCCACATCACACAAAGAACCAGGCCACCTAGCTCCAGGTCTCTCTTTCGACTTCCGAGTACGCATGTGCGCAGCAGGTAAGGCCTTGATCTGCTTGCCCTGCGAAACGACCCTGCTCCTAACTAAAAAGAAGCCTAATTCAACTGCCAAATGACTGCCAGGCTTTTCGCCGAACGTGGTCAGTTTTTGACATAACGAGCCATTTCGATGCCGCCAGGAAGCTGGCACCTTCTGTGCTTGTGCACTCGATCGCAAGAGTTCCATTTGAGGCTCGTTGACCGATCCTGGTCCACCAAGCCGCCCCAGAGGACCGAAATGCGGGCGGGTCTAAGGCTGAGCTCACATGCACCCAAGAGAACCTCCAAGGCCCGGTCGCCCAGATCATCGACGGTGTCCCCGTCGTGTCCTCAGAAGAAAGATCCACCAGCTCCTCTTCGCACCCCAATAATTTGAATAGCAACGCGTCTTCTTCTACAAGCCGTTATTCGTTCGCATCTCGGTGGCGTCATTCTGCATCATAGTCACGATTCACCATAGCCGCGGTCCCGGCATCCTCGGGGCGAGAATCGAGTCGCTCGGGTTCGATCCTTGGACGCTTCGCCACGAGCTCAACAACAAAGCCAGACACCTCAGAGGCCAGGGAAACATCTACTGCCGGCAATCTCGGTGCATGACCAGATGAGCTATTGGCTGCATCGTTGACCCCTCGAGCTTGCTGCATCTTTAGATTGCAGGCGAGGAAAACACCTCGAGGTCGTGGGGGGTATCGGAGACTTTCAGGTGAAAAAAACACTTCAAATCGTTCGCATAAAAGCCATCACTTCTTTCAACACCAACGCACGGCCCAACGCCGTATTCACCGTCGAGGTAGCGCTCCCGTGGCTCTGGCATTGTCGTTTTTGACTTTCGAGTGTTGGCCGATTGGTCAAAATCTCGGCATTTCCAAAAGTCGCAGTTCCGGGTTTCCTAGGGAGCGGCGAACAACGGATCTGAACTCCACGGGACCCGCATGCTCGATTTCCGCTGTCGGCCGCTCCCTAGGGAACCTGCAACCCCGAGATACGCGACCCCCCTTTAGGCCATAGACGATTTCCAGTACTACTTTCAAATGGGAACAAAGGCACCCGGTTTAGCTCGAGCGGAGTCCGCGGCCGACTGGACTTAGAGATCGGATTATTGGTTGTTCTCTTATTTTTCGGGAGAGACGACAGAAGGAGGGGCA
>CALGUV010000026.1 GCA_937920245.1 uncultured Microbacteriaceae bacterium | reverse complement strand
TCGTAACAAGGTAGCCGTAGGGGAACCTGCGGCTGGATCACCTCCTTTCTAAGGAGCAAGACTGTCCGGTTTTACGACCGGACATTCAGGTCGATGGCTACATTTGGAATGAAGTTTGTTCCAAAATGCCATGGCCGCGTGAAAGCGCGACCACCTGATGACGTATAACCCACAATTCAGTTTTTGTGCCCTGCCCTCTGCCAAAGCCCGATCCGGGTGATTTATATTTTTCCCGGGGGCATAGCTCAGTTGGTAGAGCGCCAGCTTTGCAAGCTGGATGTCAGGGGTTCGAATCCCCTTGCCTCCAAAAGAGGCTTGGCCGGAGAGACGAAGTCCTGCCTTGGAAAGATCGCCACGGCGATCAATCCCCTTGCCTCCAAGCATAGCGAAGAGGCATCGTATTTAAGGCGAAGCCTAACGAGGAAAGATCGCCACGGCGATCAATCCCCTTGCCTCCAATGAGAAGTATTCAGTTTACAGTTTTCAGTATTGGTTCAGTTAAACTGAATCACTGAACACTGAACCACTGAAAACTCTAATAATTTTGGGCCTGTAGCTCAGTTGGTTAGAGCATGCGCTTGATAAGCGCAGGGTCACTGGTTCGAGCCCAGTCAGGCCCACGCCTGGCCGGCCGGAGCATGGACAGCACGAAACAAAACTTTCAGACGTCGGGATGGACGTCGACGTTCTTTGACATCTGCATAGAGGGTAAAACACAACTTCAAAGAGAGTTAGAGAATCTATAGAAATAAAGATTCAATTCATTTACGCGCGTCGCAAGACGCGGTAAGAAGATTGATCAAGCTACAAAGAGTGTATGATGGATGCCTTGGTGCCAATAGGCGATGAAGGACGTGGTAAGCTGCGATAAGCCACGGTTAGCGGCAAACACGCTATAACCCGTGGATTTCCGAATGGGGTAACCCGACTGGAGTCATGTCCAGTCCCCGCCGTCTGAATACATAGGACGGTTGGAGCGACACCCGGTGAAGTGAAACATCTCAGTAACCGGAGGAATAGAAAGCGAATGCGATTCCGTAAGTAGTGGCGAGCGAAAGCGGAACAGCCCAAACCGGGAGACTTGTCTCCCGGGGTTGTAGGACCCCGATATGGTAGCTCAGAGATTAGGTGAAGCCGATGGAAACCGGCTCCCCAGAGGGTGAGAGGCCCGTAACCGAAAATCCGAGAGCGCCTAGGGAGTTCCTGAGTAATGCGATGCACGTGAAACTTCGCATGAATCTGTGCCGACCACGGCATAAGGCTAAATACTAATTGGCGACCGATAGTGAACTAGTACCGCGAGGGAAAGGTGAAAAGCACCGCTGCGAGCGGAGTGAAATAGAACCTGAAATCATACATTTACAAGGTGTCAAAGTCTGGCAACGGACGATGGCGTGCCTTTTGCTTAATGAGTCTGCGAGTTATTGTTCGTGGCAAGCCTAAGCCCTTACGGGGTGGAGGCGAAGCGAAAGCGAGTCCGAAATGGGCGTTCAGTCGCGGGCAGTAGACCCGAAGCCGAGGTGATCTACCCATGGTCAGGATGAAGGTGCAGTAACATGCACTGAAGGTCCGAACAGGTGGACGTTGAAAAGTCCTCTGATGAACTGTGGGTAGGAGCGAAAGACTAATCAAACCCGGTGATAGCTGGTTCTCTCCGAAATAGCTTGAGGGCTAGCCTCGTGTGCTGATGTGTGGAGGTAGAGCACTGGATGAACTAGGGGCCATACCCGGCTACCGAATTCAATCAAACTCCGAATGCCACACAATGAAACACGGGAGTCAGACAGTGGGGGATAAGCTTCATTGTCGAAAGGGAAACAGCCCAGCCCTGCAGCTAAGGTGCCTAAATAACGTTTAGTGGAAAGGATGTGAGGTTACATAAACAGTGAGGATGTTGGCTTAGAGGCAGCCATCATTTAAACAGTGCGTAATAGCTGACTCATCGAGTGATCTCGCGCCGAAAATGATTGGCGATAAGCGTTATACCGAAGCTCGGGATGTTCGTGCGGTTCGCCGCGCGGGCGTGGTAGGAGAGCGTTCTTTGCGCGTCGAAGCGGGAGGGTAACCAACCGTGGAGTACAAAGAAGTGAGGATGCAGACATGAGTAGCGATAAGACAGGTGAAATTCCTGTCCGCCGTAAACCCAAGGTTTCCTGGGGAAGGTTCGTCCTCCCAGGGTTAGTCGGGACCTAAGCTGATGCCGAGAGGCGTAAGCGATGGATAGCAGGTTTAATATTCCTGCACCGGCTGAATTTAAGCCATCAAGGGACGCTTGTGTGGAGTCAGTCTGTCGATCGAAAGTGACAGTCCGTCGCAAGGCGGGACGTGGAGTCTTCGGACAAAGCGGATCTGGTAAAACATGAGCCAAGAAAAGCCTGATGGTGTTCGTTCAGCCGCCCGTACCCTAAACCGACACAGGTGGGTGGGTAGAATATACCAAGGCGCGTGAGTGAAACCTCGTTAAGGAACTCGGCAATCTAGCCCCGTAACTTAGGAAAAAGGGGTGCCTGCTTTCGGGCAGGCCGCAGTGAAAGGGGTCAACCGACTGTTTAACAAAAACACAGCACTCTGCCAAGTCGCAAGACCAAGTATAGGGTGTGACACGTGACCAATGCCGAAAGATTACGGTAAGAGGTTAGCCGCAAGGCGAAGCTTCGAGCCCAAGTCCCGGTGAATGTCGGCCGTAACTATAACGGTCCTAAGGTAGCGAAATTC
Organism: uncultured Microbacteriaceae bacterium; assembly: GCA_937920245.1. Classification (GTDB taxonomy): domain Bacteria; phylum Actinomycetota; class Actinomycetes; order Actinomycetales; family Microbacteriaceae; genus Aquiluna. The sequence continues at coordinate 17 of CALGUV010000026.1, read as the reverse complement.
CTTGTCGGGTAAGTTCC
>CALGUV010000025.1 GCA_937920245.1 uncultured Microbacteriaceae bacterium | reverse complement strand
GTGAGGGCCTCTGAGGTGAGCATAAAGTCGATCCTCATGCCGTTGTTTTTTGGGAAGCACAGGTCTTTGTAGTCCCAGTAGGTATAGGCATTAGGGACTAGTTCACGGACCTTGTCGATAAGCCCAACTTGCTCAAATGCTTCGAAGGCATCTCGCTCGGGCTGAGAAACATGAGTCTCGAACATGCTTAGGTCATAGACGTCTTCATCTAGTGGGGCAACGTTGAAATCTCCCACCACTGCAATTTCGAGGCTGGGGTCCATTTCAAGCTGCTCGGCCATTGTCGCTGCAAGACGGTCTAGGAATTCAAGCTTGTATTGCATGTGGGGGTCATCAAGCTCGCGGCCATTTGGCACATAGATTGACCAAACTCGGACACCATTGAAGGTGGCTCCAAGCGCCCTAGCTTCTTGGACCTCCTTGAATTCAGGCTGCTGGTAAAAGGAAGTTTCAACATCCTCTGGAACTAAGTCTTCGCGGTAGGCAAAGGCCACACCGTTCCACTGGTTTAGCCCGTGAGCCAAGACCTTGTAGCCGATTGCCTCGAATGCTTCATAGGGAAACTGCTCTGGTTTGCACTTAATTTCCTGCATCGCAAGCACGTCAACCTTGGTGCGTTGAAGGAACTCGACAATGCGGCCTTGTCGTGCTCGAGCGGAGTTTACGTTCCAGGTGGCGATTTGCATCTCTAAACTCTAACTATGAGCTTTGATTCAAGTAACAAGCCACGTCTAGTTGAGCTGATAAAAGACCTTGCCATTGTCCATGGGAAAGTAACCCTGTCTTCAGGGCTTGAGGCCGATTACTACGTGGATCTTAGAAGGGCCACCCTGCACCACGAGGCTTCGCCTTTGATTGGCAAGGTAATGCTGGAACTTCTAGAGGCAAATGGTTTTGGCGGCGTTGATGCGGTTGGCGGGCTCACCATGGGCGCTGACCCAGTTGCAACCGCGATCCTGCACCAGGGTGCAGCGCAGGGAAAAACTCTCGATGCTTTCGTTGTCCGCAAGCAAGCCAAAGCCCACGGCATGGCCCGGCAGGTTGAGGGCCCCAGTGTTGAGGGCAAAAGAGTAATTGTTTTGGAGGATACTTCCACCACCGGAGGCTCACCTTTGACTGCGGCCGAGGCGTTGGTTGCAGCTGGTGCGACGGTGGTGGCTGTCGCAACGGTAGTAGATCGTGATACTGGAGCACGCCAGGCAATCGAGGCGGCAGGGTATCCTTATCTAACAGCGATCACGCTAGGTGATCTCGGTCTGTAGAAGAAGGTGAAAGTGCAGCGTCGCGTTGCGCCCTTTGTCCTAACCCAGCTTGCCTCTTTCATGAGCGTGACCGCGGGTTCGATGGTGTTTATTGCCATCCCTTGGATAGCGCTTGAAATCAGTGGTTCGGCAGCTCAAGCCGGCTTAGTTGTCGCCTTGACGGCAATCCCAGGCTTAGTTGTCATACCCGTCATCGGGTCGATTATCGATAAGTACGGCAGAAGACGAGTTGCCGTCTGGGCCGAGATAGTCACCGGGGCACTCACGCTGCTGCTGCCTTTGGTGGCGAGCTTGTGGGAACTAACAATCGCTTGGCTAGTCGTGCTTGCAACTCTCAAAAATGTTCTAGCGGCAGCGGGGCCAACCGCACGAAAGTCTCTGGTTCCAGACATCGCTGTCCCCGCCCGGATGACACTTGACCGCGCTAATTCAATACACGAGGGTGTCTTTGCGACCGGCTTCGCATTCGGTCCTGCCCTAGCAACCTTTTGTATTGCGACTATCGGGTCAGCTGAGACCTTCATAGTGGTGGCAGCCTTTGCTATATCAAGCGGCCTAGTCATATCGTTCGTCAGGGTCATTGAACAGCATGAGCCCAACGATGAAACTGAGAAAGAACCCTTCTATCGCTATGCGATGCAGGGCTTCAAGATTTTGTTTGCGACCCCTTCCGTTTTGGTGATGATGATCGCGATTTCGATTTTGGCTGTTATTTATCTACCAACTGAGATGGTGGTGTTGCCGGCCTACTACACCTCACTTGGTGACCCGGAGGGCCTAGGCCTGTTGATTTCTGCCATGGCGGCTGCGTCGATTATTGGAGCACTGTTTTTTGAACAGATCCATAAGTTCTTGAGCTACTCAGCTATTTTGAGAATCGGCATCTTGGGTGTTCCGCTGGCGATGCTACCAATGAGCCAACTTCCGGCGCAGTGGGCAATGCTTGTTGGCGCGTTGGTCTTGGGTCTGGCCTGGGGCCCGCTGTTGCCACTTTTGAACACCGTTATTCAGCGCAAAATCCCCGCTAACAAAAGAGGCCGGGTGTTCGCACTTGAAATGGCCATCTGGAATGCCGGACCACTTATTTCAATGGTGGCGGTTGGTTCGGCGGTAGATGGATTCGGGATTCGGCCCACATACACAGCGTTGGCGCTAACAGTTTTGACCGCTGGTTTGCTTGTGTCATTCAATCGGCATATCAAGTCGATAGATGCTCAGGAAGAAATTCCTATAGTAGGTTCGCCACCGAGTCCATGATCTCGGTTGGGCGGAACGGATACCTAGCTATTTCTGCGTCATCCGAGATGCCAGTTCTCACAAGAATGGTGTGAAGGCCAGCCTCAATACCGGCAACAACGTCGGTGTCCATGCGGTCACCGATCATTGCCGTGGTTTCTGAGTGCGCACCAATTTTCCTCATGGCGGATCGGAACATCATTGGGTTTGGCTTGCCAACAATGTATGGGTCCTTGCCAGTAGCTCTAGTTAGAAGGGCAGCAACCGAACCGGTTGCTAGCATCACGCCATCTTTGCTTGGGCCAGTGGCATCCGGGTTAGTAGCGATGAACTTCGAGCCTGCGTTTATGAATCTGGCAGCCTTGGTCAAGCTGTCAAAGCTTAGGTTTCGAGTTTCGCCGAGCACCACGTATTCGGGCTTGGACTCGGTGAGAACATAACCGATTTCGTGCATGGCGGTGATAAGTCCGTTTTCACCAATTACGTAGGCGGTGCTTTTTGGCGATTGGTGGTTTAGAAAATCAGCGGTTGCCATTGCGGAGGTGTAGATCAAGCTTTCCGGGACGTTCAATCCGCCTGATTTCAGGCGGATGGAAAGATCATGAGGCGTGTAGATCGAGTTATTAGTCAGAACCAAGAACTTAGTCTCGGCCTCCAACCACTTTTTTACTAGCTCCGGGGCCCCCGGGATCGCCTTACCTTCGTGCCAAAGCACACCATCCATGTCGGTAAGCCAGCTAGTAATTTCAGATCGTTCTCTCATAACTACAACCATAGCTTTAGGCTTTAGCCCGTGAGTGATGAAAACGTGACCGGAACCCAAGAGCAACCAACCTGGGGAGTCGGGCCTTGGCCGGGCAAGCTACCCGGTCCTGACCACCCGGATTTTGAAAAGTTTGATCTAGAGCTACTCCAAAATGGCGACACCAGAAACGTGGTGGACGAATATCGATACTGGACCATGCGCGCAATCGTTGCCGACCTTGATACCAAGCGTCACCCGTATCACGTTGCAATTGAGAACTGGCAGCACGATCTAAACATTGGTTCGATTGTGAGAACCGCTAACGCGTTTCTAGCAAAAGAAGTCCACATAGTAGGCAATAAACGCTGGAATCGTCGCGGTGCGATGGTTACCGATCGCTACCAACACGTTAGGCACGTCCCAACCATCGAAGAGTTGGTGGCCTGGGCAGAAACCGGTGCAGCTAACGGAGGCAAGTTACCGATTATTGCAATCGATAATGTTCCTGGCTGCAAGCAGCTTGAGAATGTAAAGCTACCTGCCGAGTGCCTATTCCTGTTCGGTCAAGAAGGCCCGGGGCTCAGTCAACTGGCGCTAGATGCAGCCGACATGGTTTTGGAAATCACCCAGTTTGGTTCGACTAGGTCGATAAACGCGTCAGCTGCGGCCTCAATAACCATGCACACCTGGGTGATGCAGCACGTTTTTGGGTAGACTTGAAAAAGGGTCGATAACCCGAATCTCCCCATATATTTTTTAGAAAGGGGCCTTCCATGCCTGCAGTAGTTCTCGTTGGAGCCCAGTGGGGCGACGAAGGTAAAGGTAAGGCCACTGATTTGCTTGGTGGCCGCGTTGATTACGTGGTTCGCTACCAAGGTGGCAATAACGCTGGCCACACCGTAGTTATCGGTGACAAGAAGTTCGCTTTGCACCTTTTACCTTCCGGAATCCTGACCCCCGCCTGCACGCCGGTAATTGGCAACGGTGTGGTCATTGACCTAGAGGTTTTGTTCAAGGAGATTGACGGCCTAATCGAAAAAGGGGTTGACACCTCGAAGTTGTTGATTTCGGCAAATGCCCACATCATCACCCCATATCACGTCACCGTCGACAAGGTTTCCGAGCGCTTCTTGGGCAAACGAGCCATTGGAACAACCGGTCGCGGCATTGGCCCGACCTACGGTGACAAAATGGGCAGATTGGGCATCAGGGTTCAGGATCTTTTTGACCCAAGCATTCTGTTTCAAAAGGTCGAAGCTGCTTTGGCTCAGAAAAACGAGCTACTTGTAAAGATCTACAATCGCGCTGCAGTCAAGCCCGAGGACGTTGTTGAGCACATGTTGACCTTCGCCGAGCGCTTGCGCCCGATGGTCGCTGACACTTCTCTGGTCTTGAATCAGGCAATCGATAAGGGTCAGACTGTTTTGCTCGAGGGCGGGCAAGGAACACTGTTGGATGTGGATCACGGAACCTATCCTTTTGTGACCTCCTCGAACCCAACAGCCGGTGGAGCAACTACCGGCAGCGGTATTGGTCCCACAAAAATCAGCGGTGTCATTGGCATCCTGAAGGCCTACACAACCAGAGTTGGCGCAGGTCCTTTTCCAACCGAGTTGTTCGATGACATGGGTGAATTCCTAAGAACCGTTGGGCACGAAGTTGGAGTGACCACCGGTCGCGACAGGCGTTGCGGCTGGTTCGATGCTCCGATTGCTCGCTATGCAACCAGGGTGAACGGTCTAACGGATATCTTCCTTACCAAGCTTGATGTCCTAACCGGTCTCAAGGAAATTCCGGTGTGTGTCGCTTATGACGTTGATGGAACCAGGGTTGAAGAGGTTCCCGTTTCACAAACCGATTTCCACCACGCCAAGCCGATTTATGAGATGTTCCCGGGCTGGGAAGAAGACATTACCGGCGTGAAGAACTTCGATGACCTTCCAAAAAACGCCAAGGACTACGTTTTGGCGTTGGAAAAGATGTCTGGCACCAGAATCAGTGCCATTGGTGTTGGTCCAGATCGAGATGCGACTCTTGTTCGTCACGACATGCTAGCCAAGTAGCCACAACTACTAAAAAGAATCTGCTTTAGCTTTTTGCTGAAACCCTTTTTTCTTCAAGGTCGAAGCTAGCTGTGGTTATTCATATAAAAGTGAACTTCCTCACCGATTCGCAAGCATTTCAGGGACAATATTTACTATGAGTGAACCGACACCTGAAGAGCTGGAGAAGATTCCCTATCCGGATGAAGCCTTCAACACTTGGGGTGCTGCGGCTGTTGGCGTTGACCCACTTCTTGCTAGCTTCACATCAAGGCCGTATCAGGCAGTTCGTCCTCACGTTCCCTTCTACCGCTTTTTGTCCTACCCAGACATCTTGGACATGCGAAAAGCCGGTTACGAGATGGAGCGGTTCGAGCCGATCTTTGATCGGCTAGAAGAGGTTCGCTATCGCGAAGCACTCCAGCTAAGCGACATGCTCCACTACCCAAACCCGATGACTCCTTGGAACCCAAGAAGAGCTAGAGAAATAGAGCTTGAGGTCAGGGCGCAAGTTCACGAGCACGGTCTCGGGGACATGCCAGCGGTCATTAAGCGCTGCCTGGCAAAGGCCTTTCCTGGCGACACCATCAGCTATTTGAGCGTTGATTTGCTAACCATTTTTTACTGGGCCACGATTGCCGAATTGGCTGACGACTTGGCCTGGAGGTCAGAGGCACTTAGGTGGAAGGCCGCGTACCTTAGGTTTCCAATCTTGTCACTGGGCTAGCCTGAGTTCCTAGGGACTGATAGATAGGGACTAACCATGGCACTAATGAAGCGCGCTCTAAATTCATACTTTGACAAGATAGAGCCTGTTTTGCTGGTCTTAGGTTTTTCCTTTCTTGCCGTCTACGCCTATCAAGTGCTGGCTCAGCCAACTGGCGCTGCTTACGATGCGCTGAGCATCATTCAGGCTTTGATCTACGCCTTCTTCGTTCTGGATTTAATCTTGCGCCTTATTGGAGCCGGCAAAGATTTGCTAACCCTTGCCGGGTTTCTGAAGTTTGTGAAACGGAACTGGCTGGCAATTGCCGCCGCAATCCTGCCCGCGTTTAGAGCCTTCCGGGTCTTTGGTGTGCTGCTTGTCATACGAGGATTTGCGCCGTTTTTCAGAACCAGAGCATCAAAGGTTGGCCTTGTTGTCGCGGTTAGTTTGCCGTTGACTCTTTTCACCGCAGCAGTCGCTGCCTTAGAGGCCGAGCGCGGGGTTGCTGGCTCGAACATAAACACCTTCGGCGACGCCATTTGGTGGTCGATAGCATCGGTCACGACCGTGGGCTACGGGGATAAGTTTCCGATTACCCCGGATGGGCGTTTTATCGCAAGCCTTTTGATGGTGGTTGGAATTGCACTATTTTCTGCGCTCACAGCACTCATGGCAGCTTGGGTGATGGGAGAGCGTAGGTTAGAGCTTGAGAGCGAAAGGCAAGAGAATGAGTAATTGGACACTGAAGCTGCCAGGCAGTGAGCATAAACTAACCACCGAAGAACTCAAAACATGGGCAAGAGCCGGAAAAATAGCTGGCGATTCGATCGTCGTCGATGCAAATGGGGAGCAATGGAATGCCAAGCAGATCCCGGGAGTCTTTTCTAACAGAGACTGGCTAGTTGCTCTTGTGTTGTCTGTGATAGTCGGAACGCTCGGGGTTGATCGTTTTTATCTCGGCAAAATCGGCACTGGAATCTTGAAGCTAATCACGTTTGGTGCTCTGGGTGTCTGGACAATAATTGACATCATTTTGATTGCGATCAAGAAGCTAGACGACAAAGAAGGCTTGAAGTTGGCCTAACAAAAAGGCATTGTTATCTTTTTTACCGCGGGCATGTCGGGAGCTGCCCAATCCAAACCGGATAATTCCGTTTCCTTCAGCCAGCGAATTTCAGAGTGGTCGCTGGATCCGGTTGGCTTCGGGCTCACTAGAACAGCGCTAAAGCAAACAAGGTCTATTTCAACATCGTCGACAACTGTGATTGAGCGATCAAAGATGCGCAGAGGTTTGATTTCAATCGCCAGTTCTTCTCTTAGCTCGCGAATCAAGGCATCCTCGAGCGATTCGTTTTCTAGAGGCTTACCCCCTGGAAACTCCCATTTGCCGGCAGCATCTTTCCAGTCACCGCGTTTGGCACAGAGCAAGAGCCCTTCAGAATCCTGAATTATCCCCGCCACCACCGTTATTGCCATGAGGCAAGATTAGCGCGGCAGGTTTGCCTCTATGGCTGCGATGATTTCTTCGGAGTCCGGTTTGGTTTGAGGCCTAAAGCGCATGATTTTGCCATCTGGCGCCACTAGGAACTTTTCAAAGTTCCACATCACTGGACCGGCAAGACCCATCCCGTCTTTGGTTTTGACTAGTTCTTTGTAGAGGGGGTGGCGCTTGCGACCATTAACGTCGGCCTTTTCAAGCATCGGGAAGGTTACACCCCAGGTTTTCGAGCAGTAGTCGGAGATGTCATCGTTGCTTTTTAGTTCCTGCATAAAAGTCCCAGACGGAACACCCAGCACGGTGAAGCCACGTGAGGAGTACTTTTTCTGCATCGCCTCTAGGGTTTCGTATTGCGGGCTGAGTCC
>CALGUV010000024.1 GCA_937920245.1 uncultured Microbacteriaceae bacterium | reverse complement strand
ATGAGCTTTGCCGACGGCATCACGTCCCAGGAAGTCCTCGATTGGGTAGATGCCGCCACAGGTCAGATGCTAAATCCACCAACCGATTTCATGGGGCTGATCTGGCCAATAGGTAGAGCATTAGATGACGAGCCAGACCCACAGGTATTTGATGGTGATCCATTCATGGAGCACAGTGACGTCCTTGGGGACGATGAGCTTGACGAGGTTGCCGCCTACTTCAGAAATTGGCAGGCGGGACTTGAGGGCTGCGATCCAGAGGATGCCAGAGGTTTTGACGAAGGGGCAGCGCGAGTCGAGCGTTGGATAAAGGGTGGAGCGAACGTTGCAACAGCGCCAGACCCATGTTTCGAATCAAGATCCGCAATCGTTGCGTGGTCAACGGATCAAAACAAACAGACCGCGAAACAGGTCTTTTTCCATGAGTCGTATCACGGACTTTCTAACTACCTGCTCAGGCAATGCAGCCCAGTACTGGGCAGGCAAGAGGACAGCATGAACGACCTACGTTGGTTTGCAGAGGGCACTGCTGATTACTTTGGTGTCTATATGGCAGCCAAGGACGATGGCCGAGACGACTATGTTCAGACGATGCTCAAGCGCGCATATCTGGACCTTCGTGGAGACCCAGGAATGCCTCTTGAGGCAAACACGTATGTTCAAGCTGCGGCCATGGTTCTGATGATTGAGCGCGGGATGATTACCGAGGAGCAGATTCTAAATGGGAGCTACTTCAACAGTTGTGATTGGATAAACACTTTCGACCCTGATGCCCCGGGCATGGATTACATTTTCGAGAACTTCAACAAGATCGAGGTTTCCGGCGGAAGCTATTCATATTCAGAAGCAACCATCGCGGGATAAACGCCGCGGCTGGTTCCTCTAGTTCCCGGGCCAGTAAGAGCGAGATAATTTCTCTCAAAGAAAGAAGCAGCAATGACTAAAAGCCCCACCAGGATCGGCATAGTAGAAGACAACGACCTGCTGCGCCTGTCTCTTGGAACTTCGCTTGCCCAAGAGAATCTCGAAATAGTGTTTTCTGTTTCAACAGCACTGGAAGCTTTGGAGCTGATTGAAACCGCCAAGATTGATGTGCTAATTGCTGATCTTCACCTAGGAGAGACAATCAATGGCATTGATGTTTCGCTTCTCTGGCAGAAGGCTCATCCGGATTTGGGGGTTGTTTACCTGACCAGCTACGAGGATCCACGCTTAATCAGTGGTGGCAAGTCGCCTGTGATGGCAGACAACTCCGTGTATGTCACTAAGTCTTCGATATCCGAAATTGATCAGCTGGTTCAGGCGATCAACTCATCTCTCGAAAAAAAGGGCGCGCCGAAAAACGCACGCACCGGTCCACTGGCAAAGCTCACCGATGTTCAGATGGAGACGCTCTCGCTGCTGGCACTCGGTCACTCAAATAAAGAAATCGCGAGAATCCGTGGCATTAACGAAGAGTCAGTCGCCATCTCCTTGAATAGAATTTCAAAGGCCCTTGGCCTTCCGGCTCAAATGGACAGAAATCAACGAGTTCACTTAGCGCGGGTTGTTCTAAGGGGACAAGGCAAGTGAGATGCAGGCCCTAAAAAACACCTTTGGCGCTATTGGTGGCCCGTGGCTCCTGGACCGTCTCCAGTCGGTACTGGTTGGAATTCCAGTTGTCCTAATTGTTAGCTTGGGCTGGTCTGGAGCAGCTACTTGGGATCAGTATCTAGTTACCTTGTTGAGCAACATACTTATTTTTGGCCTTGTTCTATTAACTTCGGAGCTTGCACGGCGCACAATCTTCGCCTCAATTCGTGAGCGACCCGCCAACCCTTTCCTGGTCTTAGCGTTCGGTGCCGGATTGGGTGCGGTCGTCTATCTGCTGGAATGGTTTTTGGAAAGCGCGCTAGCTGACCTTGCTGCCCCGCCAAGCTTGGGGCGGTTGGCAGTTTTCACGGTTGCCGGGGCAATCTTGATTCCAGCAGCTTCGCTGCTGGAAAGACTAAGAAGACGCTCCAGAGTCCGTCGCAGAATCAATCTCGAACGAGTCACCGCACCTATTGACCAGGCAAAATTGAGCGCTAACTTGGCGCTGGTATTCGATGATCTATCTGCAAATGTGTCTGCAAAGTTCCGCCAACTACGTCGGGATGAGGGGCTTACCAGTCGAGACTCGCTGGAACGAGTGATCATGGACTGCATTAAACCGCTTTCCAAGTCGCTGGCCCATCTCAGTGGTCCCACAGCCCGCTACTTCCTTATCAGGGGAACCACTGCCGAGGCGCTGGCGCTAAGGCCATTTGGCACGCCCATTCCAGCGGCGTTTGTATACGCGGCAGGGTTCTGGCTGGTTAATGTGGTCTTCGGCAGAGGTGGAAGCGCAGTGATCCCTGCGCTAAGTAGCTTTTTTCTGCTGACAATAACTATATTTTTTGCCCAGTTAGCTTGGTCGAAATTCGCTCGTGGCAGAGGTCTCTTGGCGATTCTTGTTTTCGCCTCAATAATGTCGATCCCGATCACCTCAGTGAATCAGTTCTATCTTTCGGGTTCCATCCAACTTGAGGGCTTTGTGGCCGGGTTGCTGCTGAATTTCGTTGTTGTTAGCTCCGTGCTGGTGACGGCGGCCCTAATTTCATTTCGTCCCGAGCTCCAAGTTGGGGAGTACAAGAACATACTCCAGAACGGCAAGAACGGGTCTCTGAATCAGGCTTTCAGTGCGATGATCTACCGGAGGCTGTCCCAGAAGCTACACGGGGCAGTTCAGTCCGATGTGCTTGCGCTCCAACTCTCAATCGATGCAGCTCAGACGATTGATTCGGTGGAGTTGGAGGACGAGGTGCTCACAATAATCGAGAAGGCACGAGATGAGTTTTTGACCGACACTGAACTGCCCTTGTCTAATCGCCTGAAGTCGCTCACTGATCAGTGGGCTTTCGTTGCCGAAGTGGTTGTGACCAACAGCTGCCGAGATCTTTCTCCACTTCAGGAAAATGTCTGCTTCATGCTTATTCAGGAGGCCGTGACTAACTCAGTCCGTCACGGCTCAGCCAGAAAGGTTGAGGTAAAGCTGAGCAGCGAAAAACCGGGAGTGTTCAATCTAAGCGTTGTCGATAATGGCACTGGCCCACTTGCAAAAAGCTCAAAACTGGGCTCTGGACTCAGTGTGCTGAGAGCGCTCACAGAGGATGAGTTCTCCCTGAGCTTCAATGAGGGCGGCGGCGCCAAATTGACCGCAACCATATATTCTTAGACCGCGCCAGGGCTCAGCTTCCCGAAACTCGACTTAGAACAAGAGCACCTCTAACTGCAGCCGCCGTGGAGAGCGATTGCATCCCGAGACGCGGCAACCTAAACTATTTTTAGTTCAGCCGGCGCTCGAACTGAGTCCGACATGAAGATGAGATTCGACTAATGAAACTATCCAGAAGAATGATGCCGCGAAGGTTCATTGGAATTGTGGCCGTTACCTTCGTCGCTCTAATTGGTGCAGCTGCGTTTCGGTCGACCACCTCAATCTTTTTCGAGCCATTGGAAACCGAGTTTGGATGGAGTCGAACCGACACTTCTCTTGCACTATCTGTAAACCTCGTCTTCTACGGCCTGGTGGCGCCGTTTTCGGCAACGCTCATGGAGCGTTTTTCTATCAGATCTGTCGCCACTATGGCACTGGTTCTCGTGTCTTTAGGGACGGGCCTGACCGTGTTTATGACCTCTAGCTGGCAACTTATTGCCCTCTGGGGAGTATTGGTCGGCTCCGGCACTGGTTGCCTGGCCCTCGTGTTCGGTTCCATGGTGGCTAGTCGCTGGTTTATCAGGCACCGCGGCGTCGTCACTGGAATATTCTCCGCGGCTTATGCCACCGGTTCACTGGTCTTTCTGCCACTGATTTCGATAGTGCTCATCGCATCTGGCTGGAAAACGGCCTCCGTGATTGTGGCCTGCTTCTCGCTCTTGATTGCGGCAGTTTTCTTTATATTCTTCCGCGATAGACCCGAAAAGGTTGGCCTGAGACCACTTGGCTGGGTCCCGACAGATGAGGTTCCGGACGCCGCACCGATTTCTGTTATGGGTAACCTACGGGTTTTGCGTGATGCAAGCAAAACCAGGGCCTTCTGGGCGTTGGCCTTAACGTTCTTTATTTGCGGCTGGACGACAAACGGCCTCATCGGCGCACACTTTATTCCGGCAACCAGTGATCACGGCATGCCACTGCAGTTGGCTGCGGGGCTCCTGGCGATGGTTGGAGTGTTTGACTTGGTCGGCACAATAGCGTCGGGCTGGCTCACCGATCGCTACAACCCGGTTGTGCTTTTGGCTTTTTACTACGGCCTTAGGGGACTGGCACTGTTTACGGTTCCTTTTGTACTTGGCCCAACGGCAGAGCCGCCACTAATTTTCTTCGTAGTGTTTTATGGGTTGGACTGGATCGCTACTGTCCCGCCAACTATCGAATTGTGCCGCCGATATTTTGGCGTGAACCGGTCCGGAGTCGTTTTCGGTTGGGTGTTTGCAAGCCACATGGTCGGTGCTGCCGTGGCGTCAATTTTCGCGGGGGTTATACGACAGACACAAGGGACCTACTTCATTGCTTGGATTACTGCCGCTGTGCTTTGCTTGATTGCGACAATTTATATATTGAGCCTGCTGAAAGAGTCGACTACGACTAAGGGTTAGGCCGCGCCATTTGCAGAGGTTGCACCGTCCGTGAATCGATTTCAATCGATTACGGTGGAGTTTTGCCGTGCTGCCAGGAATGGTTTCGATTGAGCCTAAAACAGCTGTCTGCGGAATTTTTTTGTTTTAGGAAAGCGCAATCAGATCGGCATAACCTTCGTTCCAGTGGTCTTCGTCTCCATCGGGCAAAATCAACACTCGTTCCGGGTTCAATGCTTCAACGGCTCCAACGTCGTGCGAGACCAACACAACTGCGCCTTTAAAGCCAGCAAGAGCGCCCAGAATCTCTTCACGGCTAGCTGGGTCCAAGTTGTTGGTTGGCTCGTCAAGCAGCAGCACATTTGCAGATGACACCACAAGTGATGCAAGCGCAAGTCTGGTCTTTTCGCCTCCAGAAAGCACTCCGGCTAGCTTCGAGACATCGTCACCTGAGAACAGGAAAGAGCCGAGCACTTTTCTGGCATCGGTGTCGGGAAGGCCAGGGGCGGCATCCTGCATGTTCTGAAGTACGGTTTTGTTCACGTCCAAGGTCTCATGCTCCTGAGCAAAGTAGCCAACCTTGAGTCCGTGACCGGCAATCAGTTCGCCGGTGTCCGGCTTGTCCACTCCTGCAAGAATCCTTAGCAGTGTGGTCTTTCCTGCTCCATTTAGCCCGATGATGACGACCCTTGAACCGCGGTCAATCGCTAAATCAACGGCGGTGAAGATCTCCAGCGAGCCATAGCTTCTGCTCAAGTTCTCAGCCATCAGGGGTGTTTTACCGCAGGGAGCAGGATCAGGAAACTTAATTTTGGCGACGCGTTCTACTTCTCTCACGTCATCCAAGTTCGCAAGCAAAGATTCTGCTCGACGCACCATTTGCTTGGCAGCAACCGCTTTGCTGGCCTTCGCACCGAATTTGGCGGCCTGAAGCTGCAAGGTGCTTGCCTTTTTCTGGGCGATTGATCGCTCACGCTTCCGACGCTCTTCGTCGGTCTCTCTGGCTTTTTTATATTGATTCCAGCCCATGTTGTAGATGTCAATTACCGTGCGGATGGCGTCTAAGTAGAAGACGCGATTTACCGTTTCTTCGACTAGGGCGACATCGTGGCTGATGATAATCAGCCCGCCCTTATAAGACTTCAGAAATTCTCTTAGCCAAACAACGGAGTCTGCATCGAGGTGGTTTGTCGGCTCATCGAGGATCATGATTTGGGCGTTGCTAAACAAGATTCGTGCCAGTTCAATTCTTCGACGCTGTCCGCCCGAGAGGGTCTTTAGAGGCTGGTTTAGTATCTGCCCTTTGATTCCTAGGCTTCCTGCTATCGCCTCGGCCTGAGCCTCCGCGGCATAGCCGCCGGCAGCCTGGAAGCGCTCTTCGAACTTCGCGTATGAAATCATGGCCGCGGCTGATACTTCTGGGTCTGGGCTTCCCATCTCAAGGCCGGCGTTATTCATCCCCTCGAGAGTGTCGCCAAGGTTTCTGGCGTTCAGAATTCTGGTTCTTGCAAGTTGTTCTGGGTCTCCGGTACGGGGGTCCTGGGGAAGATAACCGATTTCACCTTGGCGATCGACGAAGCCCTGAGAGGGCTGGCCGTCACCGGCAAGTATTTTTGTGAGGGTGGTCTTGCCGGCACCATTTCTGCCAACCAGTCCAACTTTGTCGCCCTTATCCACCCGAAAATTTACGCCCTGCATCAGCACTCTGGGTCCGATGCGAATCTCGAGGTCGCGCACGCCGATCATCTCAGAATCTCCAAAGGGTTTTGTTGCAAGCAGGCGCAACGAATGCTCCTATCCTACCAAGGTAGCCTTGGGGTTTTGTGATGTTGATTTCGTCCATGAGCGCGCAGACCTGGTTGATTTACCTTGGAGCTATAGAATTTGGGCATGGGCGTTATGCAGGAGCTACGAAGCATTCCAAACATGCTCAGCATCCTTCGGCTTTTTATGGTGCCGGTGTTCTTGGTTTTACTTCTGACTGGGCAATTTATTGCAGCGTTGATTACTTTGATGGTTGCCAGCGCCACCGATTGGCTAGATGGGCAAATAGCAAGGCGCTTTAATCAAATCACCAAGCTGGGTCAGCTACTGGATCCAGCTGCCGACCGGCTCTTCATCTTTGCAGCGCTCATTGGCCTGACCATCAATGGCAACATTCCACTTTGGCTAGCCCTTATCGTCGCCTCTAGAGACTTGATGCTGGTGATTGTCTACCCGATTTTGGCAAGCCATGGCTACGGGCCATTGCCAGTGCACTTCCTGGGTAAAGCCGGGACTTTTGCTCTTCTATACGCACTGCCGCTTTTGTTGATGGTTGATGTTTGGCCAGAGGCTGATTTCATAGTGCTGCCGCTTGCCTGGGGCTTCGCGTATTGGGGCGTTGGACTCTATTGGCTGTCGGGCTTGTTGTATGTCAAGCAAGTTATCGAAGTCTTGTCATCCATCAAGCCAAAATCCCCTAAAGTATGAGGGGGAGGCTAAATTGTCTAAGGAAGCTTTTGGAAGTGACGACACAGCTCGTTTTTCAGACGACCTGATAGCCAAAAACGCCTCCGTCCTCTCTGACGAGGAAGCGATCGCGGTAGCGGCCCTTCCTTCCAACTCGGCTCTTCTTATTTCACACAGGGGACCCGGGGCCGGATCAAGGTTCCTTTTAGACCAGAATCTAACAATCGCCGGAAGACACCCCGAAGCCGATATTTTTCTGGATGACGTGACCGTTTCAAGAAAGCACGTTCAAGTCTCCAGGAAGGACTCGGTCTTCCAGCTGGAGGATCTGGGCTCCATGAACGGCACCTATGTTGACGGCGATCGAGTAGACAAGATTAATTTGGCCGATGGAGCTGAAGTGCTAATTGGGAAATTTCGTCTAACTTTTTATTCTTCGAAGAAGGAGGGCTGAGCATGGAGAACTCCTTATCGCGACTTCAAGATCACCGCAAGCTCTACACAATCGGGCAGGTGCTTTCAGTTCTAAAGCCAGACTTTGGTGACCTCAGCCCATCTAAGCTTCGCTTTTTAGAGGACCAGGGCCTTGTTACTCCGGAGCGCACCGATGCTGGATATCGAAAGTTTTCGGAACCGCAAATTGAGCGCCTAAGAATTATTCTGACCCTTCAGCGCGATCAGTATCTTCCCCTCAAAGTAATTAGGGAGTATCTAGATGAACTGGATTCCGGCAGACAGCCGCTGTTGCCTGCCGCGAGTCCGTCATCGCTTCGAAAAGGGCAGCGCTTCTCGACTTCTCAACTAAAGCTTGAGACTGGTCTTTCAGATCTTGCCTTCAAAGAAGGTGCGGACTTAGGTCTTTTTGGGGCCCAGCCTCATTCTTCGCACGAGGTCGAGATTGCATTCGCCCTTGTCGGACTGGAAGAGTTTGGCATTCAACCACGGCACTTACGTGGCTTGAAGTCCGCATCCGAGCGCGAGATTGGAATAATCACGGGCGTCACTGAGCCGATTCTTCGGAAAAAGGCTCCTGACAGCGCGGCAAAGGCCGGGCACATTTCCAGGGAGATAGCGGAGCGGTTCGGGGCAATTAGGTCACACCTGATAACCGAAGTCATTGAAGAGATAGAACGATAGTGCGACACGCCCAAGCCGCAATAGAAACCCTAAACCTCAACTTGAAGGCAGACTTAGCAGTCTGTTCAAATTAGGAGTAACGGTGGAATACGAATCTGGTGTCTTGTTCACTGACGGCTTGCCGAACACCGATATTGGTTACCGGGGGGCTTCAGCGGCTGCGGCAGCTGGAATTACCTACCGTCAGTTGGATTACTGGGATAGAACCGGACTTGCGGTTCCTGCCATACAGGGCGCGACCGGCTCTGGGTCTCAGCGACTTTATTCATTCCGAGATATTTTGGTTTTGAAGCTTGTTAAGAGACTTCTAGACACCGGTGTTTCACTCCAGCAGATAAGAATTGCAGTCGAGCAGCTGGCTGCAGCCGGTATCTCGGATCTAACCAACACGACTCTTATGTCAGATGGGGCAAGAGTTTACTTGTGTACTTCCCAAGACGAGGTAATCGATCTTCTAGGCCAGGGCCAGGGCGTCTTTGGTATTGCGATAGGCCGAGTGCTGCGCGAAGTTGAGGCCACTCTGGTTGACTTCGCGGCTGAAGAAGCCGCTGTTCACGATGAGCTTGCTGCCAGAAGAGCGCGTAAAATCTCCTAGCGTCTAAACCAACGCTTCTTTTTTCTTGTCCGCCTTGATTCGGGGACCGCTTCAGTTTCACTTGCAGTTTGACCAAACTCGGTAATTAGATTCTGTTGACCGCGCATGGTTCGCCCGACTATTCCGACTCGCGTCCTCTTTGCTTCATTCGTGTCAAAATCCGCCATCAGTCCAGCCAGCAGTTGGTCAAAGCCCCGGGCAACCTCGGAGGCGCCTTCGGCAGGCCAAGAATGGATCGGTCTTGCCGCTCCGGTGGACTGCTGAACAGCTGCGCGCTCTTCGAAATATGGTTCCAGTAATTGGTCCCCAAACATTTCGCGGAGTTCATTTAGGCGAAACTCGTGCTCATGCGATTGCTGCCTGAGGCGATTGACGACAAAACCGTAGAGGCTGAGCCTTGGGCTCAGCTTCGCGCTAATCTCCGCAATTGCTCGGCGTGCTCGGTCGGCTGCAATGACTGAATACAGGGCCGGCTCTGTGACTAAAATTACGCGATCGCTTGCCACCCATGCGGTGCGGGTGAGGGCGTTGATTGACGGGGGAGTGTCGATGATAACCAGTTCATACTCATCTTCGATTAGGGCAAGAATTTCTTCTAGTTTCCAAACGTCGGAGACGGTTGGAGCAGGGTTATCGAGCAATAGTGATCTTGGGCTGCCAACCATTACATCAAGCTTTGAGCCTCTTGACCAGGGGGAGGCCACCAACGCCCTTCTTAAGACTGGAAGTTTTGGAGTCTGGAGCACTTCTGCTACCGAAGAGGTCATGTCCGCGGGAGCTGCGAGTCCGCTGGTTGCATCGCACTGAGGGTCAAGGTCGATCACCAGAGTGTTGATACCTTGATTGAGAGCTGCCGATGCCAGGCCGAGGGCTACCGTAGTTTTTCCTACGCCACCCTTGAGTGAACTCACGCTAAGTACATGCACTGTAATAGGCTACCTAGTTATTAGGCGTGTGCATGGCGCGCCACATCGGTTCAGTAAGGTTTTATGTTTAAAAAGATTTTGGTGGCTAACCGAGGTGAAATCGCCGTTCGAGCATTTCGAGCCGCTTACGAAATAGGCGCAAAGACAGTAGCTGTCTACCCCTATGAGGATCGCGGTTCCGTCCACAGGCTTAAAGCCGATGAGGCTTATGAAATAAAAGCCGATGGTTCACCGGTGCGGGCTTATCTATCGGTTTCCGAGATGATACGCGTTGCCAAAGAGTCTGGCGCTGACGCGATTTATCCGGGTTATGGCTTCTTGAGCGAAAATGCCGAACTTGGAAGACAAGCCAAGCTAAATGGAATTGCATTTGTTGGTCCATCTCCAGAAGTTCTTGAGTTAGCTGGCGACAAGGTGAACGCGAAAGCCGCAGCCATCCGAGCTGGAGTGCCTGTTCTGGCTTCCACCGAATCGTCCGAAGATGTCGCAAAACTTATTGCTGAGGCTGGCGAAATTGGCTTTCCGCTATTTGTAAAGGCCGTTGCCGGCGGCGGTGGCCGAGGAATGCGCAAGGTTGACACAGAAGCCGACCTGCCCGATGCTCTCGGTGAGGCGATGCGCGAGGCTGGAAGTGCTTTTGGGGATGCTCACGTATTTCTCGAGCAAGCAGTAATACGCCCGCGGCACATCGAAGTGCAAATTTTGGCGGACAATCACGGAAATGTAATTCACCTTCACGAGCGAGACTGCTCAATTCAGCGACGCAATCAAAAAGTTATTGAGATAGCTCCGGCTCCTCACCTTGATGACGTTCTTAGACAGCAACTGTTCGTTGACGCGGTCAGCTTTGCCAAGGAAATTGGCTATCAGAATGCCGGAACAGTTGAGTTTCTAATTGAGACAGTGGGGCCGAACACGGGTAAGCACGTGTTCATTGAGATGAACCCCCGAATCCAAGTCGAGCACACTGTGACAGAAGAGATCACCGATGTTGATCTTGTGCAGTCCCAGCTTCGAATTGCTGCTGGTGCGACTCTCGCGGATATGGGTCTGACTCAAGACAGCATCAAGCCTCACGGCTTTGCCGTGCAGTGCAGGATCACGACCGAGGATCCAGCGGCGGGTTTTAGGCCCGACACTGGAAAGATAACGACTTATCGCTCCCCGGGTGGTGCTGGCATTCGTCTTGACGGCGGAACAGTATCTACCGGAACCGAGGTTTCGCCTCACTTCGACTCGATGCTTGTGAAGCTAATCACTAGGGGCAGAGATTTCCGATCAGCAGTAGACCGTGGCAAGCGCGCTCTCGCTGAATTCAGAATTCGCGGCGTAGCCACCAACATTAATTTCTTGCAGGCAGTTTTGGATGACGAGACGTTTGCATCGGGTGAACTCTCGACTCATTTTATTGACGAGCGACCTGAGCTTATGAATGCAAGGGTCTCCCAGGACCGCGGTACCAAGGTGCTGCAATGGCTCGCCGAGGTCACGGTGAATAAGCCCTATGGCGACAGAGATGGTCGCACCGAGCCGCAGCTAAAGCTGCCCAAAATCGATTTGGGCAAGCCAGCGCCTGATGGCTCTAAGCAACGCTTAGTGGAACTTGGGCCAGAAGGTTTTGCAAAGTGGATGAGGTCGCAGGATCAAGTGCTGGTAACCGACACTACCTTCAGAGATGCGCATCAGTCGCTGCTTGCAACAAGAGTTAGAGGTCGCGACCTTGTCGCGGCAGCGCCGTATGTGGCCAGAATGACACCGGAGCTTCTTTCGGTTGAGGCCTGGGGCGGCGCAACATACGACGTGGCACTCAGGTTCCTTGGGGAGAATCCTTGGTCAAGGCTTGCTCAGCTGCGTGAAGAGCTTCCAAATTTGTGCATTCAAATGCTACTTCGCGGTCGAAATACTGTTGGGTATACCCCGTACCCGGTCGAGGTGACCGATGCCTTCGTTGAAGAGGCTGCTCACACCGGAGTGGACATTTTTAGAATTTTTGATGCCCTCAACGATGTATCGCAAATGGCCCCGGCAATTGCGGCAGTAAGGAACAAGACCAAGTCTCTTGCTGAGGTTGGCATGAGCTTTACCGGTAACTTCTTGGATCCAAAAGAAGATCTTTACACGCTCGATTACTACTTGAAGCTTGCAGATCGAATCGTAGATGCCGGTGCTCACGTCTTGGCAATCAAGGACATGGCGGGCTTACTAAGACCCCAGGCCGCCAGCGTGCTTGTAAGCGCGCTTAGAGAGCGCTTTGACCTTCCAGTTCATTTGCACACTCATGACACGGCAGGCGGTCAACTGGCGACGCTTCTAGCCGCAGTCGATGCCGGAGTGGACGCAGTGGATGTGGCAAGTGCGCCGATGGCAGGCACCACCAGCCAGCCATCATTTAGCTCCCTGGTTGCCGCACTTGAAAACACCGAGCGCGACACCGGAATTTCGATGAGCGCAGTCACCGATCTTGAGCCTTATTGGGAAGCGGTTCGAAAGGTCTACTCGCCTTTTGAGTCCGGATTACCAGGTCCTACCGGCCGAGTTTACTCGCATGAAATTCCCGGGGGACAGCTTTCAAACCTTCGGCAGCAGGCAATCGCCCTTGGATTGGGTGACAGGTTCGAGTTGGTCGAAGACATGTACGCAGCCGCAAATCGAATCCTTGGAAGACCTCCCAAGGTAACTCCGTCTTCGAAAGTTGTTGGCGACTTAGCGTTGCATCTGGTTGCAGTGGATGCCGATCCGGAAGATTTCGAGAACAATCCTCAGAACTACGACATTCCGGAATCTGTTATCGGTTTTATGGCCGGAGAATTAGGCGACCTACCCGGAGGCTGGCCGGAGCCATTCCGGTCCAAGGTTTTGAAGGGCAAAAAACCCGACATCTCAGTCACTCCAGTTTCGACGGATGACCTAGCGGCCCTAAAATCCAGCGATCACAAGCGCATTCAGCGAACCCTAAATGAGCTTTTGTTTCCTGGTCCAACCAAGGAGTTTGACCGGGTCCAGGCTGCCTACGGAGAGCTAGATAACCTCGAAACTCTTGACTACCTTTACGGGTTAGAGCAAGACAATGAGCATGTTGTGGAGCTGAGAAAGGGTCTGCAGCTGTTTGTTGGCCTCGAAGCCATCGGAGAGGCGGACAGTAAGGGTTTCCGCACTGTAATGGCCAAACTAAACGGCCAGTTGCGACCAATACTGGCTCGAGACCACAGTATTACAGCGACAACTTCGTCTGCCGAAAAAGCCGATCCTGCCATCAAGGGTCACGCCGCTGCACCATTCACGGGTGTTGTGACTCCAAAGGTTGCAGTGGGTGATAGCGTTCAGGTCGGAGATCCGATTGCCGGTATCGAAGCCATGAAAATGGAGGCAAGCATAGCTGCCCCAATCTCTGGCAAAATAGTAAGGCTCGGTATTACTGGTCCGACGCCTGTTGAAGGCGGCGACCTAATAGCCGTAATTGAATAGGAGTTGTTTTGGACAAGAACCCGGAACGCGATTATGCCTCAGGAGAAAGCTCTGACTTTAGCGACTTGGAGCTAGACCCTGAGACTGGTCAACTCAACCAAGTTTCTGCTGATGCAGTTTCGATACCCATTGACGTTGCACCAGAAGTAGAGGATTTGTTTGCTGAGCCTGAGCCAGCCAGCTTGCTCACCGCGGACCGACTCTTGCAGGACAAGGCAAAGCCGAACTTTATTCCGGAAACTGCATTCAGAAGGAGTCTTTATCAGCTGAGCTTCGGTCGAATAAACCTCGGCGATAACGCCAAGGTGCGTGCTAGGCGTGCTTTAGATGCAAGGATCGGGGCCGATTTTGCAGGGGAAACCAGGTTTGTTCCAGTTCTAACCCGAAAGGGCGGAGTTGGAAAAACCACAATGACCGCTCTAATTGGCATGGCCATGGCGCGAGTCCGAGAGGACCGCATACTGGCGATCGATGCAAATCCGGATCGCGGAACGCTGTCGGAACGCGTTCAAAAGGGCACCGATCGCACTGTCAGGGACATAGTTAATCGAGCCGGCGGCATTTCAAGTTTTAGCGTGTTTAGTGATTTTGTCTCACGCGACAAGTCCCGCCTGGATGTATTGTCATCCGACGCCGACCCTATGATCTCGGAAGCGTTCGATGAGGGCGACTACAACGTGGTGGCAGACATCGCTGCAAGGTATTACAGCATCTGCCTAACCGACTGCGGCACTGGAATTGTCCACAGCGTTATGCGTGCGGTATTGATGAGAGCAAAAGGGGTAGTAATTGTGTCCGGGGGTTCGATTGACGAGGCAAAACTTGCCTCCGAAACTCTTACTTGGTTGGACGCTAATGGTTACAGCGAACTTGTGAGCAATAGCGTGGTTGCGCTGAATACCGCAACTTTCGGAACGGAGATGGTGAAGATTGACGAAATTGAAGCTCATTTTGCATCCCGGGTCCGGGCCGTCGTCAGAATTCCTTACGACCCTCAGCTTGCCGCAGGCGCTCTTATTGACTTTGATCAGTTGCACCCGGCAACAAGGCAGGCCGCTAGGGACCTAGCCGCCCTGGTGGTTGATGGGTTAGCTGCTTGAGCGTCAGGGAAATAAGGCTCTTTGGCGATCCAATACTGGTAACACCAAGTTCGGAAATTCTCGATTTTGCATCGGCTTCGGGTCTAATACAAGACCTAATCGACACGACGTCGCTTTCCGGCCGGGCCGGGGTGGCAGCAACTCAAATCGGGGTGGGGCTAAGTGCGTTCGCCTATAACATCGAGGGCGAAATCGGCTACCTAATAAATCCGAAGATTACAGAACTATCGGGTGATATCGTGGCGATGGAGGAAGGGTGCCTCTCAGTCCCAGGTCTCTGGCATCAGGCCATGCGCCACAGTTTTGCTAGGGCTTCTGGTCTTCAGCTGGATGGTTCGACGATCGAGATCTCAGGCGAGGGCTTGATGGCTCAAGCCCTCCAGCATGAAATTGATCACCTCGCAGGAATTTTGTATCTGGATCGCTTAGAAAAACAGGAACGAAAGCTCGCCTTCAAGTCTCTTCGCGAGCAAGCGTGGTTTACGCGCTAGCGTAAATTCTGCCGACCTGAAGATCGAAATCCGCCATAACTTTAGAGCGCTTAATTTTGAGCGACGGGGTCAAGTGACCTGATGCCTCGGTCAGTTCAACATCTAGAATCTCAAAAGAACGCACCTGCTCTGCTTTCGAGAATAACTTGTTGACTTCGTCGACGCTCTTCTGAATCTCAGCGATTACGGTCGGGTGCTTGGTAGCTTCGGCGAGGGTGAGTTTCTCCTCGATACCGTTGTTTTGGGCCCAAACCATCACCATGTCTGGATCGAGTGAGATAAGTGCTGAAATAAATGGCTTTGAGTCACCAATCACAACGACCTGTCCTACCAGCGGGTGAGCGCGTAGAGGGTCTTCAATTGGGGCCGGAGCAACGTTCTTGCCTCCTGCAGTAACGAGCATCTCCTTCTTGCGGCCAGTGATGGTTAGGAAGCCGTCCTCGTCGAGTTCACCAAGGTCGCCGGTCCTGAACCAATCTCCATCAAACGCTTCTCTTGTGGCGGCCTCGTTGCGCCAGTAGCCGCGCATGCAGTTGATTCCGCGCAACCATATTTCACCGTCGTCGGCAATCTTGATTCCGGTTCCAGGTAGCGCGCGACCGACTTTGCCAATCTTCTGCCAGGCAACGCGGCCGATCACTGCGGCCGCGGCCGTTTCAGTAAGACCGTAGCCCTCTAGAACGATTAGTCCAATGCCGCGATAAAAGTGCCCAAGTCTTGCTCCAAGCGGAGCTCCGCCTGAAATCGCGTACTTCACGTTGCCACCCATTGCGGCGCGCAACTTACCGTAGACAAGCCTGTCAAACAGCTTGTGCTTGACCTTTAGACCAAGAGAAGGTCCTGACTTGCTATCCAGCGCCTTCGAGTAATCGATTGCTACCTCAGCGGCAGATCGGAAGATCTTGCCCTTGCCACCAGTCTCTGCCCTTAGCTCTGCTCCGTTGTAAATTTTCTCAAATACTCTTGGCACTGCCAAAATGAAGGTTGGTTTGAATGCGGGCAGAACTTTAGCCACTTGTAGTGAGTCACTCAAGTGACCTACTCGGATTCCAGAGTGAAGACACAGAACCGACACGTACCTAGCCAAAATATGTGCAAGTGGCAGGAAGATAAGTGAGGACTGCTTGTCATTCGCAATTTCTGGGAGTTCCGCAGCAGCGTTCTTGGCGTGGTCTACAAAGCTCTTGTGAGTTAGCTCACAGCCCTTTGGGTTTCCCGTGGTGCCAGATGTGTAAACAATGGTTGCTAGATCGCTCAAGGTTGCGTTTGAGCGAGCTTTTTCTAGCTGATCATCACCAATTTTTTCGCCGTCTTGGTGGAGTTCGGAAAAGTCTTTCGAGTCAATACGCCAGACGTGTTTTACTTTTGGAGCGCTTGACTTGACTTGGTTGAAGCGCTCCAGATGCTCGTCGTCTTCAATAAATAGCGCATTGGCATCCGAGTCGGTAAGTATCCACTCGATTTGGCTTGCCGAAGAGCTTTCGTAAATTGGCACACCAACTGCGCCCGCGAACCAGATAGCAAAATCGATCATTGTCCACTCGTAACGAGTGCGAGACATGATGGCTACAGCATCGCCGGGTTTGATGCCCTGAGCAATAAGGCCCTTGGCAAGAGACCTGACTTCGTCCAAGAATTCCTGCGACGTCACATTTCTCCAAGTGCCATCTGTGTTCTGGCGGCTAAAAATCGGATGAGATGGGTTTATCGCGACTCTTTCGAGTAGCAGGTCGCTGGCGTTCAGACTCGGGTCTGTGTTGACCTTTATTGGCACATCGTAAAACTTCATTGTCTCTCCCTGTGTCGAGTTATCCATACTTTAACTTGTTTTGAAGGTCATTACCAATTGAAGCTTGAAAATAAAACATATCTTTGTGTTCGATTGGGTTGGCTAGCCCCCTAAAATTTAGTTCTAACTCAACCAAGGAGCTAACGGCTTGCTCAGCATCGGCATAGACATCGGCGGCACAAAGATATTGGGAGCAATTGTCGATGACAACGGCAAGGTCATTTCCGAAAAGAGAGTGTCTTCGCCCGCTCATGATCCCGAGCTAATGGTTAATGAGGTGGCAAGCCTAATCTTGGAGCTTTCTGCGCAGGCAGCTTTAGAGCTGGTGCCAGTTGGTGTCGCAGCCGCGGGTTTTATCGATGCAGATCAAGCCAATGTTCTATACGCACCAAACTTGAGCTGGAGAGACGAACCGCTTCGGGAGCGATTAGAAGAAAAGATTCAGCGGAGCCTTGTAATCGAGAATGACGCAAATGCCGCCGGTTGGGCAGAATATCGTTTTGGAGCCGGCAGGGGCTCAAAGGACATGGTCATGCTCACGCTCGGCACTGGAGTTGGCGGCGCGGTTATTTCTGATGGCGCTATTCGCAGGGGCGGCTTCGGCATCGCTGGAGAGCTCGGGCACATAAGAGTTGTTCGGGGCGGCAAACAATGCGGCTGCGGGAGAACAGGCTGCGTTGAGCAGTATGCCTCTGGAACCGCATTGCTGGAGTCGGCGAGAGCTTTGAGTGCCAGCGGCGACCCGGCTGGAAACTTTCTTTCAGACTTGAAAAAAGACCTCAATGAACTAACTGGGGAGCATGTTCGACAGGCACTCGTGGCCAAAGATCCAGGAACATTGTCACTGCTGCGTGATGTCGGGGCCTTCCTCGGAGAAGCTATGGGAAGTATTACAGCCGCTCTTGATCCACAGGTTTACGTAATAGGCGGAGGATTATCCGAAGCTGGAGAATTACTACTCGAACCGATTAGAGAAAGCTTTCTTAGAGAATTACCCGCACAGGGCTTTAGACCGGTCGCGAAAATTTTGGCAGCATCATTCTCAAATCAGGCCGGAGTAATTGGCGCTGCTGATTTAGCGCGTGAATCACTTCGGTAAGCTTTGTTGCAACGACTGGAGAATTCATGACCTATTTTTTTCTAAAGAATTTTGTTCTGGGTCCGATTCTTAGGCTGCTATTCCGCCCGTGGTCGAGGGGGACCGAACACATTCCCAAAAGTGGTGGTGCAATTTTGGCCTCAAACCATTTATCTTTCGTCGACTCGATTTTTCTGCCGCTCAAGGTACGGCGTCCGGTGACCTTCTTGGCCAAGAGCGAGTACTTCAACGGCAAGGGCATCAAAGGTGCCCTAATCAGGTGGTTTTTTATTTCCACGGGCCAGATTCCCATAGATAGGTCTGGAGGCAAGGCCTCGGAGGATTCATTGAATACTGGTCTTGGAGTTTTAGAACGCGGTTTGCTCCTAGGCATTTACCCCGAAGGAACAAGGTCTCCCAATTCCGAAATGCACCGGGGCCGGACAGGCATAGCGCGGATGGCCCTAGAGGCTGGGGTTCCGGTCATACCGGTTGCAATGATTGACACCGACAAGGTCCAGCCGCTGGGTGCGAAGTATCCAAAAATTCACCGAGTAGGAGTGGTGATTGGTGAGCCGTTAGACTTCTCTAGGTTTGCCGGAATGGAGGGTGAGCGAGCGGTCTTGAGGTCAGTGACCGATCAAATCGTTTACAACATCCACCGACTTTCGAATCAAAAGTATGAGGATGTGTATGCCTCAACGGTCAAAAGCAGAATCGCAAGAGCAGAATAGGGAATTTTGAAAGAGTTCGGATTAGATAACTACCTCAACCTTGAGGCTAAGCAGCAACCAACCTGGGACAGTCAAGAGACTCTGGACAAGGTAAAGCAGGAGCTAGCCTCCAAGCCGCCCTTGGTGTTTGCCGGAGAGGTTGACTCGCTGCGAAATCGAATCGCTGCGGCCAGTCGAGGCGAGGCTTTCGTCCTTCAGGGCGGCGATTGTGCTGAGACCTTTGCAGACGCAACCGCAGATCGAATTCGCAGTCGGATTAAAACTGTCCTTCAGATGGCAGTAGTTCTAATGTATGGCTCATCACTACCGGTGGTAAAAATGGGCCGCATGGCCGGCCAGTTTGCCAAGCCGAGGTCTGCAGATAACGAAACTCGCGGAGACATAACCTTGCCGGCTTACCGCGGCGATGCGGTAAACGGATACGATTTCACTCCTGAGTCGCGGAGGAATGACCCCAACCGGCTCATGCAGGCGTATAACACCTCTGCAAGCACTCTCAACCTCATCAGAGCTTTCACAACCGGTGGCTTTGCCGACCTTCGCGAAGTTAACTCTTGGAACAAGGGCTTCACGGACAACCCGGCAAATAAGCGCTACGAAAGCATCGCTCAGGACATTGACCGGGCGATGAGGTTTATGGACGCCTGTGGCATAGACGCAAATGAATTGAAGTCAACCGAGTTTTTCGTCTCCCACGAAGGTTTGTTGTTCGACTACGAGCGCCCGCTAACCAGGCTGGATTCCAGAACTGGAACTCCATATGTCACAAGCGGTCACTTTATTTGGGTGGGGGAGCGAACCAGGCAACTCGACGGCGCCCACATTGACTACCTTTCGAAGGTCAGAAACCCGCTGGGCGTCAAGCTCGGACCTTCGACCAGCAAGCAAGACGTTCTTGATTTGATCGACAAGTTGGATCCTGAGCGCGAGCCGGGCCGGTTGACCTTCATTAGCCGAATGGGAGCTGGCAAAATTCGCGATGAACTTCCAAAGCTGATTGAAGCCACCCAGGAGTCCGAGTCAACACCTCTTTGGATCACCGATCCAATGCATGGCAACGGCATGACGACTGCAAATGGTTACAAGTCCAGAAGGTTCGACGACATTATGGACGAGGTTGCAGGCTTCTTCGAAGTACACCGTGGCCTTGGAACTCACCCGGGTGGACTGCACGTTGAGCTAACCGGTGACGACGTTGCGGAATGTCTAGGCGGATCGGATTTGATTGACGAAAGCACTCTTGCCGAACGCTATGAGTCGGTTTGCGACCCGAGACTAAACCACATGCAGTCTCTTGAGCTTGCCTTTTTGGTGGCTGAGCAGTTGGTGGAAACGGCTAGGGCGTAAATTGATAACCGATAAAGTTTCAAGCTGGCTAACCATAGACCAGGCAGCCGATCTTCTTGAGACCTCGCCTGGAAAAGTACGCAGGCTAATCGACGAACACTTTTTGTTCACCTATCGAATCGACAATGTGCCGATGATTCCGGCCGATCTAATTATTGATCGTGAGCCTTTGAGCAGTATTCACGGAACTCTAGTTTTGCTCAATGACCTGGGGTTGAATCGCGACGAGTCAATCGTTTGGCTGTATGAGATGAATGCAGAACTAGGAACTGAGCCGATTACTGCATTGCTTGCGGGCCACAAAGCTCCTGTGCGCAGAGCTGCTCAGGGGCTTGGCTAAAAAAGTTACTTAGCTCGGTTTATTACCTGATCTGCTAGTTTCGCAAGCGCATTTCTGCCCTGGTCACTAATTTCTAATGCTGCCAACGACTCAATAGATCTAGTGGAGTGCTCGGCAATGAGTCGTTCGGTTTTCTCCAGAGCCCTAGAGTCTGCAATGGTATTTCTCATAAATTCGAGTTGTTCATCGCTAATCTCGCCTGAAATCAACAGCTCCTCGAAAATTCGTGCCACTGACTTAGGAAGAGTTTCCAGAGTTAGGGCAATCAACACTGTGCGCTTGCCCTCCCTGAGATCATCTCCCGCGGGCTTTCCTGTTACCTCAGGGTCGCCGAATACTCCAAGGACATCGTCTCGGAGCTGAAACGCTAGCCCGAGCGGAATGCCAAACTCACTCAGAGCATTAAGCGAGCCATCTTCTGCGCCAGCAAGAGCTGCTCCAATTAGAAGTGGTGCCTCCAGGCTGTATTTCGCAGTCTTATAGAGCATTATCTTGTTTGCCCTGGCAACCGCGGCACCGTCGGTTCTAGTCGGTGCAGCATTTTCTTCTAAAACATCTAGATATTGCCCAGCCATTACCTCAAAGCGCATTTTGCCGAATTCGTGTCGGCAGTTCGCTTCCGATTTTTCGTTCGGAGCATGAAGTAGCGCTTCACCAAAAATTTCGGAACTCCATGCCAGCATCAAATCGCCAACCAGAACTGAACCGGCCAAGCCAAACCGCTCTGGAGACCCCACGTAGTGGTGTTGCTTGTGGAGACTTTCAAATCGCTTGTGGATCGAGGGTGCACCTCGACGAGTGTCGGACTGATCAAGTAAGTCATCGTGAACAAGAGCGGCAGCGTGGAACATTTCCAAAGCCGCTGCTACTCCAACGATGGGTGAATCGGCATTGAGCTCATCACTATTCGTTTCGGAACCCAAGGTTGAGGCAAAGGACCAATAACAGAAGAGCGCTCTAAATCTTTTCCCGCCGGAAAGCAGGGACTGGGTAAAGTCAATTAGGGGAATCAAGTCCTCGGAAATACCAGAAAGTTCGTCGCGCTTCTGATCGCAAAACGAGTCGAGTTTGTTTTGAACGAGTTCTAACAGGAAATCTTGAGCCACGCGGAATAGCTTAGCGGCTGAAAGTTGTTTACAATTAGTAAGGAACGGAGTCAATCAATGGCACTATCAGACCGCGAGCAAAAGCTCCTCGAAGAGATGGAACGCAATCTCATAGAGGAAGACGCTGGCTTTGCCAACCGGGTTCGCGACGTTGGTTCGTCGAACAAGGACGGTAAGAAGCTTGTGCTCGGTGTCATCACGATGTTGGTGGGTGTGGTTCTCCTAATTTTGGCCGTTTCGCTTCAGGTTGCCTTTTTTGGGGTCGTGGCATTCATGGTCATGGTCATTGGCCTCGTAGTTGCAACCAGTAACTTCCGACTGCCCGGCTTAGGCAAATCTGCAAAGTCACCTGGAGGCCCCTCATTCTTCGAGGATCGCTGGGACCAGAGATTCAATAACGACTAGGCGCTTTTTTCAAAACCCCGCTCAGGCGGGGTTTTTTTATTTAACTTATTTTTCTAAAAAATATCAAAAAGTGCTTGCAATAATGTATTGAGTGGAGCAAAGTGGAGTAAAGTGGGGTATAACACGATGCGGAAGGAGTGTTCATGCTGTTAGGTACGCACACTCCTAAGCTCGATGAAAAGGGTCGTCTAATCCTTCCCGCCAAATTCCGAGCCGAATTGGACGAAGGCGTTGTAATAACAAAAGGCCAAGAGCACTGCCTCTATGTTTTTTCCGCAAAAGAATTCCAAGAAGTCCACGAGAAGATCCGTCAAGCCCCGGTTACCTCGGAAGAAGCACGCCGTTACCTACGTGTTTTTCTGTCAGGAGCTACCGACGAGTCACCCGATAAGCAGGGAAGAGTGCTTCTTCCCCAGCTACTCAGAGACTATGCGTCACTCACAAAGGAACTGGTGGTGATCGGCGTTGGCTCCAGGGCAGAGATCTGGGACCCTCAGGCCTGGCAGTCATACCTCAAGAACAACGAGGAGAATTTTGCTCAACAGGCGACGGAGGTGATTCCGGGACTCTTCTAATTTCCTGCACTTTGTTCCTTGGCCGTACCGGCTTACTTCCCCTAAGTCGGACCTACGAAAACCAAGCTCGTAGACGGACAAGGATCAAGGTGCAGGAAATGATTCCCCATAAAAAATGAATCATTCAACCTCAGATCTTCACCGTCCAGTAATGCTCCAGCGTTGCATGGAGCTTCTGCGCCCAGGTATCACCGGAGATTCACCAGTCGTAATTGACTGCACCCTCGGTCTCGGGGGTCACACTGAAGCACTTCTTGGTGAGCATGAAAACCTGACCGTCATAGGGATTGATAGAGATCCAGCAGCACTGAGACTGGCTACTGACCGACTAGAGCCCTTCGGGACAAGGTTTATCCCCGCTGCCGCCAGATACGACGAGATTTCCGAGTTGCTGGTTGAGCTTGAAATTTCTTCGGTTCAAGGCGTCTTGATGGACTTAGGCGTTAGCTCAATGCAGCTTGACGAAGCAGACCGCGGATTTTCTTATGCTCAAGATGCGCCTTTAGACATGAGAATGAATCAGAACCTTGGTCAAACTGCCGCTAATTTACTTGCGACGCTCAGCGAAAAAGAACTAACCAAAATTTTCCGGGACTACGGCGAAGAGCGCTTTGCTCCGCTTGTTGCCAAGCGGATCGTTTCCGAGCGCGAAGTTTCAGAAATTCTTACCAGCTCGGACTTGAACAAAATCGTCGCCACTGTAGTTCCAATGGCACCGGGTCGCACGACTGGGCACCCAGCTAAACGGATTTATCAGGCGCTTCGGATTGCTGTCAATAATGAACTTTCCGGCCTTGAGTCGGCCTTACCTCAGGCCATTGATGCCCTAGCGATTGGGGCAAGGCTAGTTGTCATGTCCTACCACTCACTTGAAGACGGCATCACAAAGCGCGCAATGCAGCAGGCGGCAGTGTCGTCGACGCCCATCGGAATGCCAATGCAGTTACCCGGCACCTCGCCAGCCTTGAAGGTAATCACTCGCGGTGTCGAGCGGGCAACGGAATTAGAGCTTTCTCAAAACCCAAGGGCCGCCTCAGCAAGGCTGCGGGCCGCTGAAAAACTGGAGGTTTTCTAGTGAGTGTTTATATGGTCTCGGAAAAAGATGCCAAAAAACTAAGGCCGAGTCTGATGGCTGGGCTTATTTTTGTGCTGGGAATTGTCGCGGTCTTGGTTGGTCAAATTTCCCTGAACATGGTGCTTACCCAAGATGCTTACGAACTTCGGTCTCTCACGCTTGAAAAACGAAACTTAGCTACCGATGTGCAGATTATTCAGGAAGAAGTCTCATCTTTGTCTTCACCGCAGAACCTTGCTGATGCCGCAAACATGCTGGGCATGGTAGCGAACCCTGCATCGGTGATGATTGATATCCACAACGACAAAATCTTTGGAGAACCTGCCCCCGCACGGGCTGATGGCACGGCAATTGCCAGTGCGAATCTCGTTGCCAACTCGGCATTAGGCACAGTCTCTGAATTTTCAATGGCCACTGTTGCTAACGGCGAGCTCGAGGTGAGTGTTGAAACCGCGAATTTAGCCAGTTCTGGCCTAGTTTTGCAGTCGGGGCTAATACCGGCATCCCCAACCAGATAGGGCCAGCATGGGAACGCACGCAAAGTTGAGCCGCCGCCTAGGCGCCTTTGCGGTGTTTCTGTTTCTGATGGTTGCGGTTCTTGGTTTTAGATTGGTTGATTTCCAAGTGGTAAGGGCAGCCGAGATTCAGGAACAGTCTCTGGAGACCAGAAAGATTACTCAAACTATCTCTTCGCTGCGCGGCGACATACTTGATTCTTCCGGGCATGTTCTTGCCAAAACTGTCTTCCGTTACGACGTGAATGTTGCTCCAAAGCACGTTGGTCCGGTCTTCCAGACCATCGATGGCGTCCGCACCGAGCGTTCGGTCGATGACATTGCAATGGACCTATCTCAATTGCTCGGAATCGATTATGGCGAGCTTGTCCTGAAACTTGAGGGTGACTCCGAGTATTCAAATCTTGCCAAAACTGTGAACGCGGAAATCTATAACGCGATTCGAGATATGAACGTGCCATGGGTGTTCTTTGACCAGTTCGAGGATCGCCTTTACCCAATGGGAGCTGTTGCTGGAAATATTCTTGGCTTTGTAGGCAACGATGGGACGCCGCTAGCTGGACTCGAGCGGCAATACAACACGTGTCTGGCTGGCATCGACGGCCAGGAAACCTATGAGCGAAGTGCTGAGGGAGTTCGTATTCCATCCTCGAGTCAGACCTCTCAGCCAACCGAAAACGGCGGAGCACTCAATTTGACGATCGATGCAAATTTGCAATTTTTTGCCCAGCAGGTTTTGGCTGACACGGTCAATAACCTTTCGGCAGAGTGGGCCTCTGCGATTGTGTTGGAGGTTGAGACAGGAAAGATACTTGCCGCGGCTGAAGCGCCAACCGTTGATCCCAATGATCCGGCTGCCGTAGAGAGCGCTGATCGCGGGTCGAGAATTTTTCAGGCAGCTTTTGAGCCTGGAAGCATCATGAAGGCACTAAGCGCCGCGATGGTTTTGGATACCGGAACCGCGGATGAATACGACACTGTGGCTGCACCAGATCGGATGCAACTGGATTTCGATAACGAGTACATCAAGGACAGCTTCTCCCACGAAGACTTCACACTAAGTCTGGCCGGTGTGCTTCGCTATTCATCGAATACCGGCATGACCAACTTTGCAAGTCAGATAGACAGAAAAGTTCGTTACGACTACCTGCAAAAATTCGGTTTCGGCACTGTTAGCCCATTGATGTTCGAGGGTGAGAGCTCGGGGATTTTGCACCCGGTTTCGGAGTGGGATGAAATGACAAACTTGGTGACCACATTCGGCCAAGGGATTTCTGTTACCAGTTTGCAGATGGCATACGCCTATCAGGCAATCGCTAATGGGGGAGTGCGACTTGACCCTTTGTTGGTTGACAGCTGCCTAAACGAAGACGGAACTGTGGCTTACGAGCCGAATCAACAGGCCACCAGGGTTGTCTCTACAGCGAGTGCGAACCTAGATCTTGAACTCATGGAGAAGGTAGTTGAGTTCGGCGGAGTCGGCAAGACAGCCGCTATACCCGGCTACCGAGTCGCCGGTAAGACGGGCACTGCACAGCTAAAAGATGGTTCTGGCTACGGAGAAGAGTACGCAATCTCCTTCTACGGAATTGCTCCAGCGGAAGACCCCAAGTTTGTTGTCGGCATAACCATCTATAAACCGGAGGGTGTTTCAAACTCATCTCAGGCAACCCCGCCGTTTAAGGCAATCATGCAGCAGGCCCTAAAGCACTACCGGATACCTCCCTCCACCTCAGAATCTAGAAGCGTTCCATCCAATAAATACGGTGAAGTAGATGAGAACGACTAGTGAAATAGCGGAGGCATTTGATTTAGGGATTCTTGTCGGCAATCAAGTTGACATAACTTCGGTTGCTATCAGCTCTCTTGATGTTGTGCCCGGGTGTTTGTTTATAGCCGTTCAAGGGGAAAAGGCGCACGGAATTGATTTCCTATCCGACGCAATTGCTGCCGGAGCCGCCGCAGTTTTGAGCGATAGCCCAGTCAAGTCGGATATTCCAGTTCTGATGCATCCGGATCCACGGTCTATTGCGGGTCACATATCCGCTTTTGTTATGGGGACGATGGACTTGGGCCTTCAGATTTTTGGGGTGACTGGTACAAACGGTAAAACCTCCACGGTATTTTTTCTTCACCAACTGCTTCTCCACATGGGAGTAAAGGCAGGCCTATCCTCTTCTGCCTTTACCCAAATCGACAAGCACAGGGTAGACAGCGCCTTGACCACTCCGGAAGCACCGAGGCTGCACCATTTGCTTTTGGAGATGGCAGATTCAGACGCAAAGGCTGCGGTCGTGGAGGTTTCAGCCCAAGCGCTTGTTCGGCACAGAGTTGATGGTTTAGTTTTCGACGTAGCTGGCTTCACTAATCTCACACGGGATCACCTTGATGAGTTTGGCACAATGGAGAATTATCTATCCGCCAAAGCAGCGCTGTTTACCAGAAAGTTCTCTGGGCGTTCGGTGATAAACGTAGAGGATCGCTTCGGCGAGCAAATGTTAGAACTTGCTCGTGCCGAATCGCTTGAGGGCTCGGTTGGTATCGGCCAGAATCAGGATTACAGCTTTGAGGTAACCGCTGCCGGAATCAAAATCACCGGGAGACAAGAACTGTTGTTGGCTCGAGACATTGGCCCGCTCATGTCCAAGAACCTGGTGCTGGCAGCAGTAATGCTCCTCGAGGCCGGCTATAGCGCCAAGGCGGTTGCTGCCGCGGCACTCGAAATGGAAACGCTAGTGCCGGGTCGCCTGCAATTAGTGAGTGAAACAACTCCTCACATTTATCTTGACTACGCTCACACGCCTCAGGCGGTCGAGCTGGCTGCTCAGGAACTGAGTGATAAGTATTCAAAGCTGGTAATAGTACTCGGCGCATCTGGTGACAGGGACAGCGGAAAACGGATTGAAATGGGTAGAGCGGCTGGTAAATATGCTGACCATATCGTGGTAACGGACCAGCATCCAAGGAGCGAGGACCCAGCCTTGATTAGGGCTGCGCTAATGGCCGGGATTTTGGAGGTCAGTCCAGCCAGCTCAATCTCTGAAATTGACGACCCGGCTCTGGCAATCTCAAGGGCCGTTGATCTGGTTGGCGCCGGTGGGGCAATACTATGGTGCGGTCCTGGGCACCTAAAGTATCGCGAGGTGAAAGGGAAGAAGCTTCCCTTTGATGCATACCTTCAGGCAAGAAAGGCGCTGGACCTTGATTGAACTAAGTCTTGCCGAGGTAGCGCTCGCGGTGAATGGTGAAATTTATCGCGGAGATCCGTCGGGATTCGTTTCCGGGTTCTCGAGCACCGATTCCAGGGAAATTTCCTCCGGAGATATTTTCTTCGCCAAGATTGGAGCGAACGACGATGGTCACCGCTTCTTATCCGAAGTTTCTTCAAAAGGTGCAGCACTTGCCATTGTTTCTGAGCCTTCTGATTCTGTAGACATCGACCAGATAGTGGTCTCGGACACTGTTGAGGCGCTCAGCGCATTGGCGAATGAAGTGCTTGCGAGAGTCCGATCTTCGTCTGTTTTGACCGTTATTGGTATAACTGGCTCCAACGGAAAGACCTCCACTAAAAATATGCTCGCCGAGATTCTGAAGCCAGTTGGGGTCACGGTCGCTCCCAAGGGCTCCTATAACAACAAAGTCGGTCTTCCAACCACGGTATTGAAAATTGATTTTGATACTCGCTACCTAATTCTCGAATACGGGGCGGCCGGACCGGGGTCTATTTCTAAGCTTGCAGAGTGGTCTAGGCCGGACATTTCGGTGATATTGAAAGTCGGCTTGGCACATGCGGGCGTGTTCGGTGGACTCGAGGAGACCGCAAAAATCAAAGCGGAGTTGGTACACCACACTTCGCAACATGTGGTTTTGAACTTTGATGACCCTATTGTCAGAGATTATCTGCCGGCAGGAGAAGCCAGCTTCTCCGGTTTCGGCTTTGATTCCTCAGCCCATACTCGAATCATTGACACCGATATCTCGCTCGGGGGTACCGTTGTCAGTCTTCAGATTGGGAATTCCGATCCGGAAGTGCTTCGACTGAACATTTTGGGTGAGCACCAAGCCATGAATGCCGCAGCTGCCCTAGAGGTGGCCGAATATCTCGGGTTAGACCGCGTGCAAAGTTTTGACGCACTCGAGAAAATGGAGCTTGCCGAACGCTGGCGAATGCAGCTTACGAAGACATCTCAGGACGTGTACGTCATCAACGATGCTTACAACGCGTCGCCCGATTCCATGAGGGCGGCTCTTCAAACCCTTGCGACGATTGGTCGGAGTGGACACAGAACCCTAGCGGTTCTGGGCTCAATGGCCGAGCTTGGTGAAATATCTGACCAGGAGCACCGCAGTCTTGGCTTGTTGCTGGTTCGATACAACATTGACAAGCTAATCGTTGTTGGTCAGGACGCCAAAATCCTGCATCTATCGGCAACAGCAGAAGGGAGCTGGGATGGTGAATCTGCATTTTACGGCTCGGTCGAGGCTGCTTTGCCGGCGATTCGTGGAATGCTATTGGCAGGAGACGTGGTCTTGGTGAAATCCAGCAACGTTTCTGGACTTAGATTCTTGGGCGATGATTTGGCGGGTGTGACATGAGAGCATTGCTAGCCGCCGGAGGAATATCGCTCTTCATTTCACTTTTAGCAACGCCAGCTTTTATAGCCTTATTTAGGTCACTCAACTGGGGTCAATTCATTCGTGACGATGGTCCTGAGGCTCATCACACAAAACGCGGTACCCCAACAATGGGCGGCATAGTTATTTTGTTCGCCGCAGTCGCCGGATATTTCACGGCAAAGTTGATAAATGGCGAGACGCCATCGGCCTCAGCCCTCCTGGTTCTTTTTATGATGGTTGGTTTGGGGCTGATCGGCTTTATTGACGATTACCTAAAGGTGAAGAACCAGCGCAGCCTGGGTCTTGGCGGCTGGGCGAAAATTGGTGGGCAGGGCATTGTTGCAGTTGCTTTTGCCGTTCTTGCTCTGCAGTTCCCAGATGAAAGAGGGTTGACCCCCGCTTCGACTTCGATATCACTCTTTCGCGACTTGCCAGTTGATTTGTTTTTTTGGGGCAGCTTTATCGGCATGGCGCTTTTCATAGGTTGGGTGTATTTGCTGGTCGCATCGGCATCGAACGGCGTGAATATCGCCGACGGCCTTGACGGGCTGGCATCGGGTTCGCTTGTTATTTCGATGGGCGCATACGTCGTTATCGGTTTTTGGCAGTTCAACCAAAGCTGTGCAACCGTGACTCAGAACCTTGCCTCCTGTTATCAAGTCCGTGACCCACTAGATCTGGCGGTTGTCGCCACCGCAATAGTGGGTGCCTGCATCGGTTTTCTATGGTGGAACACTTCGCCAGCACAGATTTTTATGGGGGACACCGGTTCTTTGGCCCTCGGCGGAGGGCTAGCCGCTCTAGCCATCGTGTCTAGAACTGAATTGCTGTTGGTTCTAATCGGTGGAATATTCGTAATCGTGACCGGTTCGGTTGTTATTCAAAGAGTGTTCTTCAAACTAACCAAAAAGCGAACCGGCGTTGGCAGAAGAGTCTTTCTGATGTCCCCTTTGCATCATCACTTTGAACTCAAAGGCTGGGCAGAAATTACCGTTGTGGTTAGGTTCTGGATAATTGGTGCCCTGTGCGTGGTCTCGGGGGTTGGTTTGTTCTACTTTGAATGGATCTACGGAATATGATGCTCCCCGACTCCTGGCACGGTTCGTGGCCAAACCTAAAGGCTGTAGTCGTTGGGCTTGGCAAGTCAGGGTTTTCGGTTGTCGACACGCTGGTTGAGCTTGGAGTGGAGACTGCGGTTGTTGGAAAAACAGCAAAGCCAGAGCTTGTGGATTTGGTGGGCCTGATTGGATCAAAATTTTTAGCTTCCGAGTCACCAGAGGTTTTATCGAAGCTTGGATTTCAGCCAGATTTTGCAGTTGTTTCGCCCGGCTTTAGCCCCAGTCACCCGCTAGTCCGGGAGCTCGAGGAAAAGGGAATCCTTGTTATTGGCGACATCGAATTGGCGTGGAGGCTTCGGGACAAGCACGACAAAGTCGCCGAGTGGATCGGCGTGACCGGCACCAACGGTAAGACAACCACGAGTGAAATGACTCAGGCAATGCTTTTGGAGTCCGGAAAAACGGCAATTGCCTGCGGCAATATCGGAGTGCCAATTCTCGATGCCATACGGGATCCGGTGGGTTTTGACTACCTTGTTGTAGAGCTTTCCAGCTTCCAGCTTCACTACTTGGGACAGATTTCGCTCAATGTCGCCGCCTTTTTGAACATAGCCGAAGACCACCTCGACTGGCACGGTGACTTTGATAGCTACTGGGGGGCAAAAGCCAAGATTTATCAGAACGCGGCGAACGTGATCGTTTTCAACGAACAAGATTCCAAGACGCTTGAAGCGGCTCAACAAGCAGAAGTGGCTGTCGGCTGCCGCGCGGTCAGCTTTAGTCTCGGGGCGCCGGCGATGTCCTCGGTCGGTTACGTTGAAGAATTTCTTGTTGACAGGGCATTCTTGAGCGATCGGGCAAATACTGCGCTTGAAGTTTGCGAAATTGCTGACATTGAGCAGATATCGTCAGCTTCCAGTCACCTTTTAGCCAATGCAGCTGCGGCAGCGACCATCGCCAGAGCGTGCGGGGTTGAACCGATTTACGTGAAGCAGGCTCTTCGATCTTTTCAGCTTGCACCCCATCGAGCGCAATTTTTAGGACAGGTGGGTCAAGTTCGTTTCGTCAATGACTCCAAGGCCACGAATGCGCATGCCGCCGAAGCTTCGTTAGGCGCATCTGAATCGGTTGTATGGATTCTCGGGGGCTTGTTAAAGGGCGTAAACCCAGAGCCGCTAATCATTCGGCACGGAGCCAAACTTCGCGGAGTTGTCTTGCTCGGCGCTGAAACCGAACTACTTGAGGGCCTCTTCAGCGAACATTTGCCGGCACTGCCGGTTGTGTTGGCGGCGAAGAATGATCCCATGGGCTCAGCTGTTCAGTCGGCGTTCGAAATTTCTAAACCCGGGGACACGGTCCTACTGGCACCTATGGCTGCCTCCATGGACCAATTTCTGGACTACGCCGAGCGTGGGGACAAGTTTGTCGAAGCAGCCAGAAAGCTCGGTGTGAAATGACCGACTTGAGGCAAATCACCAGCCAGTCTTTTCGCGCTCAATCCAGACAGTTTTACCTACTTTTGGGCCTCACAATCTTGACTGTGCTATTTGGTTTGGCGATGGTTGCAAGCGCGTCGGCCGTGGATAGTTTCAAGGAAACCGCCAATGCCGGCAGTACTTTTCTGAGACAGGGTCTGTATGCAATCATCGGCATGGCTTCGATGTTTATAGTTGCCAGCCTCCCAATCGGGCTATTTCGCCGCACCAGCTTGGTGGCTCTTTACTTAACGCTGGGCCTGCAAGTGGTGACGGTTTTTTTCGGTGTTGAGATAAATGGAAACCGAAACTGGCTAGATATCGGGTTCACCAACATCCAGCCCTCTGAGTTTTTGAAGCTGGGGTTGATTCTGGCATTTGCTAATCAGTTGGCGAAGTTGACCGATGACCCAGTCAGAAATCGTCAAATATGGGTTCGCGTCTTTATGTTTTCCGTCGGGGCCTTGTTTCTAGTGGCAGTACTGGGGAAAGACTTGGGGACCGGAGCTGTAATGGCTGTGACTCTAATCGGACTGTTTCTGATCGCGGGCATGCCCTGGGCATATTTCCTTGGAATAGCAATAGCTGGAGTAGTAGCAGCTTTTGGCCTGGTCATGATGTCGCCTTCACGACTTATTCGCTTCAGTGCCTGGCTCAATCCAGGGGCTGCGGACCCCATGGGGGTTATGTGGCAGTACGAGAAGGGTACCTGGGCTCTGGCTTCGGGCGGCATTTGGGGAACTGGACTCGGTCGCTCCAAACTCAAGTGGAGCTGGATCCCGGAAGTTGAGAATGACTTTATATTTGCCGTAATCGGTGAAGAGCTTGGACTCATAGGTGCTTTATTCGTGGTCCTTTTGTTTTTTGCGCTCGGGCTAACCATGTTCTCAATTGCTAAGCACCAGAGCAATGCCTTTAGTCGCAACCTGGTAGTCGGGGTCATGCTTTGGGTCGTTTTGCAGGCCTTTATCAACATTTCTGTTGTTCTTGGGTTATTGCCAGTCTTGGGCGTCCCGCTGCCTCTTATTTCAGCTGGTGGCTCGTCGCTGATTGCGACTTTGGCTGGCATTGGCGTGGTGCTGGCTGTCGAGCGCGATCGAACACTGAATCTTGGCCGGAGTAATGGATGAGTAGATTTTTATTGGCCGGTGGCGGCACCGGAGGGCACGTGAATCCGCTGCTGGCGCTTGGAGAGCTTCTTCGGGATCAGAAGCACGAGGTAATTGCTCTAGGAACTAAAGAGGGTCTCGAATCCAGGTTGGTCCCAAACCGCGGATTCGAGCTTGTTACCATTCCCAGACTTCCGCTTCCTAGAAGGCTGTCCTTAGATAGTTTTAGCTATCCATTTCGGCTAGCGGCTGCAAGCTTTCAGGTTGCCAGGCTGATTAGAGCCCGCTCGATTGACTGCGTAGTTGGTTTTGGGGGATACGCTTCTGCACCGGCTTACTTGGCGGCTTGGTTCACGAGAACAACTCTGGTAGTTCATGAGGCAAATGCTTTGGCGGGCTTCGCAAATAAATTGGGAGCGAGGCTCACTAAGTTCGTGGCAGTAACGTTCCCCAACAGCAACCTGCAAGGTGCGCGGGTGACTGGAATGCCGATTCGCGAAGAGATAGTGGCCTCAGCCTCGTCGTATGATCAGCAGCAGGCGAGAATCGAACTCGGGTTAGATCCGATGTTGCCGACCCTCTTGGTCACCGGAGGTTCTTTGGGGGCAAAGAGCATTAATGACTCGATTGCCGAAAGCCTAGGCAGGCTAAATGCGGCAGGCATCCAAGTCCTGCACATAGTTGGTGACCGGGCAAATCTTGAGGACATTTCTCAGGATGGCTATCGGCGTATGGCCTACTGCAAAGCGATGGACGTTGCTATTTCAGCGAGTGACTTCGCTGTCTCTAGGGCCGGTGCTTCAACGGTCTCAGAGTTCGCAGCAACTGGCCTACCCGCTGTCTACATTCCTTATCCCGTGGGCAACGGTGAACAGCGGTTGAATGCGGCCTCGATTGTTAAGGCCGGCGGCGGTCTAATCATTGCGGACGCCGAATTTAATGCTGATTATGTTTCTAGCACTCTGATCCCGCTTATTTCTCATAAGAAGGGCCTGATTTCAATGTCTAAGGCTGCAAAATCCGAGGCGATTATCGATGCAACCGAGCGGCTTGCAGAATTTGTTCTCGAAGCGATGGATACTAGGGCTCGTGATTAAACCAGATTTTAGCCAGCCCATCCCTGATGATTTGGGAACCGTTCACTTCATAGGAATCGGTGGTTCCGGCATGTCTGGAATCGCTAGGTTGCTTGTTCAGATGGGCTTGCGGGTCACGGGTTCCGATGTTAGGACTAGCCCAAACATCGACGCCCTTGAGGGCCTCGGTGT
This sequence comes from uncultured Microbacteriaceae bacterium, assembly GCA_937920245.1. Taxonomy (GTDB): domain Bacteria; phylum Actinomycetota; class Actinomycetes; order Actinomycetales; family Microbacteriaceae; genus Aquiluna. The sequence goes on along the minus strand of CALGUV010000024.1, from coordinate 20,176 downwards.
TCTGATAGCTATTGGGCACGATGCCTCTAATTTGGGCGACGCCGACACGGTCGTTGTCACCTCCGCGCTCTGGGAAACAAATCCGGAGCTGTTGGCGGCGATTGAGTCAGGTTTGCCGGTCCTGCACCGCTCAGCGCTGCTGGCTCATCTTGCCTCTAAGTACTCACTGATTGCTGTCGCCGGTGCTCACGGTAAGACGACATCAACCGGAATGGTGGTCACCGCTCTTTCAAAACTTGGGGCTGACCCTAGTTTTGTAAACGGCGGGGTAATAAAGGATTTTGGCGCATCAAGTGGCTTTGGTGGTGGAGCGCAGTTTGTTATTGAGGCTGACGAGTCCGACAGCAGTTTCTTGCACTACAAAACAGCGATTGCTCTTATTACAAACGTTGACCCCGATCACCTTGACCATTTCGGTTCCCTGGAGGCTTTTCAGAAGGAGTTCGTTCAGTTTGCCGAGGGCGCCAGTGACTTTATAGTTATCTCCGCAGATGACGTTGGTGCGGTACAAGTCGCAAAAATGATCCAGAACAAGAAAATAATAAGTTTTGGAGTCTCTGATTTCGCCGATCTCAAGATCACCTCTCTAGATGCATCCGGAGCGAAGGTTAGCTTTAGCCTGACTTACGAAAATCAGAGTGCCGAAGCCGTGCTAAAGATTCCGGGGGAGCACAACGCGCAAAACGCCGCCGGAGCTGTCGCTGTTCTTTTGGGACTTGGGTTTGACCTGGCTGATTCGCTCGCGGCAGTGGCCAGCTTTGGGGGCACCGATCGCCGGTTCCAGCTGCACGGGGATCGGCGTGGGGTAAGCGTTTATGATGACTTTGCTCACCACCCAACCGAGGTGGCTGCTGCGCTTCGGGCTGCTAAGGCAAGTGTTGGTGAAGGCCGATTGATTACTGTTTTTCAACCTCATCTTTACAGTCGAACCCGGATCTTTTACAAGGAATTCGCCGAAGCACTGAAGATTAGTGATTTTTCATTGGTCACTGCTATTTACGCTGCCAGGGAAGACCCGGAGCCGGGTGTGACTGCCGAGCTGATCACAAATGCAGCCACCGAAGCTCCCGGAATAAGACTGGTGAGCAACTGGGACGATGTTCCAGCAGCAGCAGCAGCGATTGCAATGCCTGGCGATTTCATAATCACAATGGGCTGCGGTGACATTTATAAGATGGTGCCTGCTCTACTTGATGCCCTGGACGTTTGAGTGAAGCGTCCCGAGCGCGAGCTACTAGGCCAGGAGCGAAGGCGAATTCGTGGCGTTAAAAGCCCGGGCAAACGAAACAGGATTGGGGCCTTTGGTCTCTGGGGGCGAATTCTGACAGTGGTGGCGCCAGTTTCATTGACTGCGGTTGTATTGGCGAGTTTTTTTACCCCCATGCTCGCGGTGGAAAAAATTACATTCGTTGGAAACGAACGGATAGCGGTCGCAGATTTAGAGTCTGCCCTATCGGGGCTTTATGACCGACCAATGACAACAATTAGTGACGAAGAAATCGCTGAATTGCTTAGCGGGTTTTCGCTCATCGAAACTTTTACTTCTCAGGCCGAACCTCCCCACACTCTTCGGGTGAGCATAAGGGAACGACAGCCAATCCTGATACTTGTGAGATCTGGAAAGAATTACCTCTATGACGCTGCTGGTGTTCAGATAGCCGCCACCGAAGAAATCTCGAAGTATCCGTTTCTCGTGTTTGATGGCAACCCGATAGAGAGCCCTAGATTCTCAACCGCGGTGAAATTACTGTTTTCACTGCCCTTGGAGACTTATAGTCAGGTTTTCTCGGTGGAAGTGTCCGAATCTCTTACTTCCAAGCTCGTGCTTAGAAAGGGCAATCTCACGGTTTTTTGGGGTTCCACCGATGAGGGTCTTTTGAAGTCCAAAGTTCTCGATTCTCTCCTTGCAACAGGGGTAAAGGACGCGCTCACCATTGACGTTAGCTCGCCCAATTCCCCAGTGGTCCAGTACCCGAATTAGTGGGCCTAATCTTCGTTTCCGACACGCCCGAGCGCTTGGCGCTATTTCAAGGGATAACAGCCTAATTTTTACCGGCAAATTGAATACCCTGCCAAAAGCTAAGCCTCAGCCTTAGCTTGAGGGTTTTCGCTAGGAGGCAGAATTGTCAGAAATCCCGAACTACCAGGCCGTAATCAAAGTAGTTGGCGTCGGCGGCGGTGGGGTTAATGCTTTGAACCGGATGGTTCAATCTGGCCTTCGTGGCGTGGAGTTTGTTGCTATCAACACTGACGCTCAGGCACTGCTTATGAGTGACGCGGACGTAAAGCTGGACATTGGACGAGACATAACCCGTGGACTCGGTGCCGGAGCGGATCCAGAGGTAGGACGCCGAGCTGCTGAGGAGCACGAGAGCGAGATTGAGGCAGCCCTCAAGGGTGCCGACATGGTCTTCGTTACCGCTGGCGAGGGCGGAGGGACTGGAACCGGTGGAGCCCCTGTCGTTGCAAGAGTCGCCAAGAGACTGGGTGCATTGACGGTCGGTGTAGTAACCCGGCCATTTAATTTTGAGGGCAAAAGAAGAGCAGTTCAGGCTGACGAGGGCATCAGCGCGCTTCGCGAGGAAGTCGACACTCTGATCGTGGTTCCAAACCAACGTCTGTTGGAAATGACCAACAAGAAAATTTCAGCACTAGAGGCCTTTATGACCGCGGATGATGTTTTGCGTGCTGGAGTCCAAGGCATTAGCGACCTAATCGTGGTGCCGGGTCTTATAAACCTAGACTTCAACGACGTGAAGTCGGTCATGCAGGGCGCTGGTAGTGCCCTCATGGGCATTGGAACTGCTAAGGGCGAAGATCGGGCCGTGAGAGCAGCTGAGATCGCAGTTTCCTCACCGCTTTTGGAAGCAACAATCGAGGGTGCTCACGGAGTCTTGCTTCTAATTCAGGGAGCTTCAGACTTAGGCCTTCACGAAATCGACGACGCGGCCAGACTGGTCCAAGAAGCAGTCCACCCAGAGGCAAACATTATCTTTGGCGCGACTATCGAGGACACCCTGGGCGACGAGGTCAGGGTTACCGTGATTGCGGCCGGCTTTGACGGCGGCGAGCCAAAATATCGCAAGTTTGAAGCAAGTGCTTTGGGTGTTGCAGCGCTAGCCTCAGCCTCTGAGACCGCGACTGCGTCTTCAGTGGAGCAGGAAGAGCAGGGCTTAGTAATTGAAGAAGTCGCTGCCCCGAACTTTGAGTTTGTTGAAGATTCAGAAGAGCCCGTAGAGGTCAAGGAAAAAGTCTCAACGCCTGGGTATTTCGGAGACGACCTGGACCTGCCTGAATTCTTCCGTTGAGCCAACTAGCAACTCGATACAAAGAAGTTCAAGACCGGATTTCGGCGGCAGCTACGTTATCCGGCCGTCAAGCGTCGGACGTAGAGCTAATAGTGATTACCAAAACACATCCGACTCTTGTTGTTGCTGAACTCGCAGACCTGGGCCACCGTAGCTTTGGCGAAAATAAGGACCAAGAAGCCAGGCCGAAGGCCATGGAGCTTGATGTTCTTAGGCCGGGCATCAATTTTGATTGGCATTTCGTAGGTCAATTGCAGTCAAATAAGGTCAAAAGCGCGATGAGTTATGCCAAAACTATTCATTCGCTAGATAGACCAAGCCTGCTCAAGGAAATAGCAAAGCAGCTTGCCTCAAGTCAGGCTAAAATTGATTGCTACATTGAGCTGAATTTGACACAGGACCTAAATCGCGGTGGTCTGGATCCTTCGATGATTAGGCAGTTCGCCGAGTCGGCTCTTGAGGTGCCAGGTCTTAGGGTGCTCGGAGTGATGGCAGTTGCCGGTCTAGACGTTGACCCAAGGGTTGATTTTGAAACTGCCGTTCGCATAAGCCATGAACTTCGGGAAATTGTTCCGGAGGCAAAGGCATTGTCGATTGGAATGAGCGCTGACTACGAAGTTGCAATTGAACTTGGCGCGACACACGTGCGGATTGGTAGCGCAATTACCGGCCCACGCGGAAACAACTAATAGTCTTTAGCTAACTTTAGGAGTAGTAAATGGGCATTCTTAGTTCGACGATGAATTACTTTGGTTTCGGCAGCTCTGAAAGCGCTAAGCCGGATACAGCAAAACCGAGGGCAAGCGCACCTCGGCCGCGTCGCTCTTCGGACATGTCTGAAATCATCACGCTTGAGCCGCAAACGTATTCGGACGCCAAGGAGGTTGCTTCGCACTTCCGCACCGGAGTTCCGGTCATCGTGAACATCGGTGCCATGAGCGAAGCGGACGCGAAACAAATGCGGGACTTTATGCTTGGCCTCAAAGAGGGCTTAGAGGGTCACCTTCGACGAGTCACTCCGAAAGTTTTTCTGCTGAGCCCATCTCACGTGATCGTGTCTGACGCCGAATCCGGCTCTTCTGATTCTGACAACATGGATATTTCCTAGAGGCATGTCAATAATCGGACTCACTCTTTATTGGGTGCTACAGCTGTTTTTTTACGCCATGATAATCCGCTTTATCGCTGAGCTTGTGATGAGCGTAAACCGTGGCTGGAGACCTAAAGGCCTGTTGCTACCCGTATTTGACCTTTGTTACTCCGTCACTGACCCGCCACTGAAGTTCGCTAGACGCTTTATTCCTCCGCTCAGGCTTGGCCCGATAGCGTTGGATTTGGCTTGGACCGTTCTGCTAATTGCGGTATTAATTCTTCAGAGCTTTGCAAGAGGACTCTAACTGCCAATAACATAGGGGCAGCTCACCGTGTTGAAAAATTTAGAAGAGGTTAATGATGGCGCTGTTGCCCGAGGACATTCTCAGCAAGAGATTTCTAACTACCAAGTTCCGCGAGGGCTATGACCAGGACGAGGTTGATGACTTCCTGGACGAAGTAGTTGTTGAGTTCCGACGTGTCGTTACAGAAAACCAAGATCTCAAGGCTGGCGGCAACAAGCTGGGCGAATCCCTTGCTGCACCGGCTAAAGCGGTGCCTTTTCCTGAGGCAAGCGACTCTGACGCAGATGGCTCACTAGAGGGAACAGACTCCTCCAAGAGCATTATTGAATTGGCTCAGAAGCTTCACGAGGACCACGTTCGAGATGGTCAAGTCAAGCGCGACCAGTTGGTTCGAGATGGTCAAGAGCAAGCTGCCCGGTTGGTAAGAGATGCTGAGGCTGAAGCTCGAGAGGTACTCGGCAAGCTTGAAATTGAGCGCAAGAACGCTCTTGAGGCAATTGAAGAGTTGAAACTCTTTGAGGCAGAGTACCGCGAGCAACTTCGTCGCTACATCGAAGATCAGTTGGATGAGCTAACTCGCGAGGAGGCGGCCGCGACGGTCGCTCCTGTCGAAGAAGACAGCGACTCGATCACTTCTGTTGAGTCAGAAGATTTGACCCAGCAGGAAGTTGATGATTCCGAGGGTGAAAACAGCTAAGGGCGGAGCCAGGAAATCACTGCTATTTCTTGGGACCGCTTCCAGCATCGTTGCAATCGACCAAGCCACCAAGTTTTGGGCTGAAGCAAACCTCACAAACCAATCGGTTCAGGTAATTGGTGACCTTCTAAGGTTCCGGCTTGCCTACAATGACGCGGCTGCGTTTTCGCTGGGGGTCGGGGCAACTTGGGTTCTAACTCTTATCTCAACGGTCGCCGTGATAGCGATGCTTGTCCTCGGTCCACGGATCAAGACAGGCTATTGGGCCTTGATAGGCGGCTTTGTTCTTGGGGGAGCAGCGGGTAACTGGATAGACCGGGCCTTCAAGGCTCCAGAGTTTTTCAATGGCCACGTGGTGGATTTCATTCAAATTCCACTTAATTTCCCCATTTTTAATTTGGCCGACACTTTTTTGGTTATCGGAGTGATTTTGGCGGTAATACAAACCGCTCGCGGAGATGAAATAGGTGGCGGGCGTGCAGCCTAAATTGCTGCCTGTCCCGCCGGACATGGCCGGATCCAGAGCTGATTCCGGGATAGCCAAAATGTTGGGCATTTCCCGCAGCCATGTCGCAGAATTGATTGCGGCGGGTGCTGTCAGTCAGAATGGCACCCCGGTTGCAAAGTCTGATCGGTTAGTTGCTGATGCTGTGCTAGAAGTCATCCTCGAGGAAGTATCCAGGGAGATTTCGGTGCAACCAGAAGATGTTGAAGCTCTGAAGATTATTTTTCAAGACGAACACATAGTTGTCATTGATAAGCCGTCCGGCGTTGTTTCACACCCGTCTCAGGGGTTCGTAGGGCCTTCTGTGCCAGGCGTGCTGATGGCTAGAGGTATCGTGTTGAGCACCTCGGGTGCTCAAGAGCGTCAAGGTATCGTTCAGCGGCTTGATGTGGGCACCAGCGGCCTTATGGTGCTGGCAAAATCCGAGATGTCATATTCGGTTCTCAAGCAAGCCTTTCGAGACCGTGTTGTAAAAAAGACTTACCACGCTCTAGTTCAAGGGCACCCAGAGCCATCCCGAGGGACCATTGACACGCCAATTGGACGCAGTACCAAACATGACTACAAGTTCACTATTTCGGCCGCAGGCAAGCCCGCAGTGACTCATTACGAGACCATTGAGGTTCTTCCGGCAGCAGCACTGATGCAGGTGGGTCTGGAAACAGGCAGGACCCACCAAATCAGGGTTCATTTCTCTCATTTTCGGCACCCATTGGTCGGTGATCCTCTTTATGGTTCTGATCCGAAGCTCGCGGCTTCTCTTGATCTGGATCGGCAGTGGCTTCATGCGAAACGCCTTGGCTTTGATCACCCGGCAACAGGGGAATTTGTGGAATTCGAAAGTGAATATCCAATTGATTTAGAAATCGCCCTCAATCGCCTCCGCGATGTCGACTTTCGCATCTAACATAGGGGTCTAAGAAAGGTGGAAAATGTCTGATAAGTCATTCGTCCACCTGCATAATCACTCCGAATATTCCATGCTCGATGGGGCGGCCAGGATAAAGCAGCTCGTCGCAAAGGCTGCCCAACTTGAAATGCCAGCCATCGCTATTACCGACCACGGAAATAACCACGGCGCTTATGAGTTTTGGAAGCAAGCTAAAGCCCACGACATAAACCCGGTTATTGGCATCGAGGCCTACCTGGCGCCAGGTAGCAGAAAAGACAAGACTCGAGTTCGCTGGGGCGACGGAGGGGGAGACGATGTCTCTGGAGGTGGCGCATACAGCCACCTAACCATGTGGGCCACAAATAATGACTCCATGCAGAACCTATTTCGACTCTCCTCTGAGGCGTATCTTTCTGGTTACTACTTCAAGCCACGCATGGACCGCGAGCTTCTGTCCAAGTTTGGAAAAGGGCTTATTGCGACCACTGGTTGCCCCGGTGGTGAGGTTCAAACCAGACTGCGACTGGGTCAATATCAAGAGGCTTTGGACACTGCGGCGGAATTCCGAGACATTTTCGGCGAAGGTAACTATTTCGTGGAGGTCATGGACCATGGTCTTGAGATCGAAAAAAGAGTGAGGGACGACTTGCTTCGCCTTGCAAAGGACTTGAAGCTGCCGCTGGTAGGGACAAATGATTTGCACTACACCGAGAAGGAAGATTCGGTTGCTCACGACGCTTTATTGTGCGTGCAGGTTGGGTCGAATCTCGATGACCCAAATCGGTTTAAGTTCCAATCTGAGGAGTACTACCTCAAATCTTCCAAGCAAATGAGAGAGCTCTTTGCTGAAATTCCAGAGGCAGCCGACAACACGCTTCTGATTGCCGAGCGAAGCGAAATTGATTTTTCTAAGCGCGACCTCATGCCTAGATTCCCAGTACCCGAGGGTCAAACTGAAGCTGGTTTGTTGGAAAAAGAGGTGTGGGACGGCATGAACACTCGTTTCCCAGACGGATACTCCGATGAGCACAAGCGGCAAGCTGCCTACGAGATAGACGTAATTAAATCCATGGGATTCCCTGGTTATTTCTTGGTGGTTTCTGACTTCATACGCTGGGCACGAGCCCAAGGAATACGAGTTGGCCCGGGTCGAGGTTCTGCGGCTGGCTCGCTGGCATCGTATGCCCTCGGTATCACCGAGCTTGACCCGCTAAAACATGATCTGATTTTCGAGCGGTTTTTGAATCCAGAGCGGCTTTCGATGCCGGACATCGATGTTGATTTTGACGATCGCCGACGTTCTGAGGTCATCAAGTATGTGACTCAGAAATACGGCGATGATCGAGTGGCACAAATCGTCACTTTTGGAACCATAAAGGCCAAACAGGCCCTCAAGGACGCCTCACGCGTTATGGCATTGCCATATTCTGTGGGGGAGCGACTTACAAAGGCAATGCCACCGATGGTCTTAGGTAGAGACATTGCGCTGAATGATCTGGTGGACCCCGACTCTGAGCGCTACTCAGAGGCGGCGGAGTTCCGTGAAATTATTGAGACGGATCCTCAGAGTCAAGAAGTGTTCAAGCTAGCCAAGGGCCTCGAGTCCTTGAAGCGACAATGGGGCGTGCATGCGGCCGGAGTTATCATGTCCGCAGAGCCACTCATGGACGTGATACCAATAATGAAGCGCGAGGAAGACGGGGCCATAATCACTCAGTTTGACCAGCCTCCTTGCGAAGAACTGGGTCTCTTGAAGATGGATTTTCTAGGACTGAGAAACTTGACGGTGATAGACGATTCACTTCAGAATATTTTGCAAAACCGAGGCCAGACGGTGGTTTTGGAGAGCCTAGATCTGAACTCAGATCAAAATACCTTTGACCTACTTTCTTCCGGCGACACTCTCGGAGTTTTTCAGTTGGACAGCGACAATATGAGATCACTGCTGAGGCTCTTGAAGCCCAGTGAGTTTGAACATATTTCTGCCGTCATTGCGTTATATCGTCCGGGACCAATGGGCATGAACTCACACACCAACTATGCGCAGCGCAAAAATGGACTGCAGGAGATTGATGGAGTTCATCCGGAGTTAGCGGAGCCGCTCAAGGAAATTCTTGGTCCAACCTTCGGTTTGATTGTTTACCAAGAGCAAGTGATGGCTGCGGCACAAAAAGTCGCTGGTTACACGCTTGGACAGGCGGACCTTCTTCGAAGGGCAATGGGCAAGAAGAAGCCTGAAGAGCTGGCGAAGCAATTCGAAATTTTCAGTCAGGGCATGGCTCGGAATGAGTTTTCTAAGCCGGCCATCACCGCACTCTGGGACACTCTCTTGCCGTTTGCCGACTATGCCTTCAACAAGGCACATTCTGCTGGCTACGGCGTCCTTTCCTACTGGACCGCTTATCTAAAGGCGAACTTTCCTGCAGAGTACATGGCCGCATTGCTGACTTCCGTTGGAGATTCTAAAGACAAGCTAGCTATCTATCTCAACGAGTGCCGCAGGATGGGAATCAAGGTCTTGGCTCCGGATGTCAATGAATCCATCGGGGTTTTTGCGGCTGTTGGAGACGACATTCGTTTTGGTCTCGAAGCAGTTAGAAACGTCGGTCACAACGTGGTTGAATCGATCATTCAGGCGCGCACTGGAGAAGCGTTTAGCGGTTTCGATGACTTCCTAACTCGCGTGGGTCAGCAGGCCGCGACAAAGCGAGTTGTCGAGTCTCTGATCAAAGCAGGTGCATTTGATTCATTTGGTCACACCAGACGATCACTGACGGCGGTGTTTGAAGAGGCAATTGAAACCGCCAGCGTAAAGCGTAAGCAAACCGCTAATGGCCAGGTGGACCTTTTCGGAGGCATCCTTGACGATGATCCTTCCGTCGTTCAAGTTCCCGATCTTCCAGAGTGGACTAAGCGAGATCTGCTTGCCAATGAGCGAGATATGCTTGGCCTTTATGTCTCGGACCATCCGCTTGCGGGGCAAGAGTCCATGCTGATGCGCAACAGCGATATGGGCACGATCGCCCTCAAGCAAAGCGACATTCAGGACGGCGAGACTGTGACGCTGGCTGGCCTCATCACTCAGGTTCAGCATAAGGTGGCTCGAACCAGTGGAAATCAATACGGGCAGATTACGCTGGAGGATTTTTCGGGGGAAATTTCCATAATGTTTATGGGTAAGACCTATCTCGAAAATCGACAGCATCTGGTTGCCGACCAGACTGTTTCAGTCCGTGGAAGAGTGTCTCGCCGCGACGAGGAAATGATGATGCAGGCCTACTCAATAGACATTCTGGACGCCGGGCGAGAGCAGGGTGGGGTATTGAAACTAAAAATTAGCGACAGCCTGGCTACCAAGGAACGGTTGCTGAAACTCGGAGCGATTCTGGACGCCAATCCAGGACCTTGCGAAGTGCAGGTGAGGTTGGTGGGAGCGTCGGATCGCCACTTTATGTTGCCGCAGCGGGTCTCCGTGGGGCATGACCTTTTTGGTGAGCTAAAAGCTCTGCTTGGGACCGATTCAGTTAGTTAGAAATTGTCCTGCAATCGGTCGCCTATCGTGTGATAGCCGCGTTGAAAATAAACCAGCGGCTGCTCGCAGCTCCTTGTGACATGAGCGCTTTCTAGCGCCAAAATCACCACCGCGTTTGATTCCACTTCGATTTTATTTATAACTCTTGCCATCATGACGCTGGAGGCTCCCGTAAAAATGGGCACCGACTCGGGTCCTATTTCAAAGTCATCACCAAGAAAGCGTTCTTCCTTAGGCCCAGCTAGCTTCTGAGCGAGGCCCAGTAGTTGAGCATCTAGCGTGTGAACGGCGACGAGCTTTCCAGTGGACACGTGCGGGTAGCTCGAAGCCCCTTGGGAAATATTCAGCGAAATCAGCGGAGGGGTTGAACCCAACGAGGTAACGGAAGATGCAGTGAAACCAATTGGCTTCAGGTCACTGTCCGCCGCAGTAACTATGGCGATGCCGGTTGCGTGGTTGCGGAAGACTGCCTTGAGGCCTTCTGGCCCAGATAGGTCAAAGTAATCATTGTCTATAGTCATGTCGGGATAAGGTTAGTTCATCCAGATTTATTTAGTGGGGTTCTAACGTGCGGAAAATCGAGATTTCAGGCCAGGTAACACCCGCCCTGATTGCCGAATTACTCCCCAGAGCATCGGTCAGCATCGATTCGGTATCCGAGACAGTGTCGCAAATCATCGCTGAAGTGAAACAAAATTCGATTAGGGCTCTAGACGCTCATGCTGAACGTTTCGACGGGCTGAAAAACGTTTCGTTTCGAGTCCCCAAGGAAGTATTGGTAGAGGCGCTAAACCAGCTTGATAAGCCCCTTAGGGAAGCTATCGAGACGGCAATCACTAGAGTTCGTGCAGTTTCAATGGCCACGATGCCATCCTCAGTCAGGGTTGAATTGGATGAGGGTGCGATTGTCGAGCAGTTGTTCATTCCGGTTGACTCGGTAGGCCTCTACGTACCCGGAGGGAAAGCGGTTTACCCATCCAGCGTGGTTATGAACGTGGTGCCGGCTCAGGTCGCGAATGTTCCGAGGATTGCAGTTAGCTCTCCAGCACAGGAAAACGGACTTCCGAGTCCGAGCGTTATGGCGACCTGCGCTCTGTTGGGTATCGAAGAGGTCTATGGCATTGGGGGAGCCAGTGCGATTGCCGCTTTTGCTTATGGCGTGCCTGAAATCGGCCTTGAGCCCGTTGCAATGGTCACTGGTCCCGGAAACATCTTTGTGGCCGCAGCAAAGCGCCAGCTAAGAGGCGTGATCGGAATTGACTCGGAGGCAGGGCCGACTGAGATCTTGATAGTTGCCGATGAAAGCGCGAACCCACGATTTATAGCTGCCGACTTGATTTCACAGGCTGAGCACGACCAAAACGCTGCGGCGGTTTTGGTAACCGATTCGGCAAGTTTAATTGAGAAAGTGCAGGCGGAGCTTGTGGTTCAGGTGGGTCTAGCGAAAAACCGCGACCGTATAGAAGCCTCTTTGGGCGGCATTCAGTCTGCCCTAGTTCTAGTTGCTGACATGAACGCGGCCATGGCTGTAGCGAACGAATATGCGACTGAGCACCTAGAAATCCAGACTGCTAATCCCGAAGAGTTGGCGCGTCAGGTTCGTCACGCGGGAGCCGTTTTTGTGGGGGCTTACTCTCCGGTGAGCTTGGGCGATTATTTGGCTGGATCGAATCACGTCCTTCCAACTGGTCAACAAGCGAAGTTCAGTTCTGGTCTCTCAGTTTTCACATTTTTAAGAACTCAGCAGCACGTGACCTATTCGGCCGACGCCTTGGCCAAAGTGGCAGACAGCCTTAGAGTGTTTTCTGAGGCCGAGAGGCTAAGTGCTCATGGTCGAGCGGGTTCGATAAGGCTGGAGGAGTAAAAGTGCACTGTCCTTTTTGCAGAAATTCTGATTCTCGAGTTATTGACTCGAGAACCAGCGATGATGGCGTGTCGATCCGTCGTCGTCGTCAGTGCCCAGAGTGTCAAAAACGCTTCACCACTATAGAAACCGCCACGTTGATGATTACAAAGCGAAGTGGCGTGACCGAACCGTTTTCAAGGGACAAGATTGTTTCGGGCGTGAGGAAGGCTTGCCAGGGCAGGCCGGTAACCGACGCGGACTTGGCTTTGCTGGCGCAGCAGGTGGAAGAGGCTCTTCGAGCCACGGGCGCGGCATCGATTGAGGCTCAGGACATTGGTCTCGCCATTCTCGAACCGCTCCGAAACTTAGATCACGTCGCTTTTATGCGTTTTGCAAGCGTATATCAGGCCTGGGATTCGCTTGATGACTTCCAATCGGCTATCGAGAGCCTGAGGGGCTAACCAGTTGTTATACAGGTTTTTCTTCAAGGCGTTTTTTACCCGACTTGATCCCGAATTTGCTCACGAGTTGGTGGTAACTGGGCTGAGGCTGCTAAGTGGTCTGGGACTGATCAGAGCCGGCAAGGCTCGCGACGACATCAACATATCGGGGCTCCAGTTTGAGAACAGGCTCGGAATGGCCGCTGGTTTTGATAAAAACGGAATTCTCATAAAGCCTTTGCACGCACTCGGTTTTGGCCATGTCGAAATCGGAACCGTAACCCCATTACCGCAGCCAGGAAACCCAAAGCCTCGCCTCTTCAGATTGCCAAAGAATCAAAGCCTCATAAATCGAATGGGATTCAACAACGAGGGAGCCGAAGCGGTTGCGGTCCGCATAGCTAAATTGCGTAAAGACAATCAGCGACTGCCCATTATTGGCATAAACATTGGGAAAAATAAGGCAACCAGTCAAGAGCTTGCGCATAGGGACTACGGAGTCGCGACAAAAACACTTGCACCAGTCGCGGATTACCTGGTTGTAAATGTGTCCTCACCCAACACAGCCGGGCTTCGGGACTTGCAACAAGTGGCTGAACTTCGCCCAATCCTTCGTGCTGTCCTGGCTGAAGCTGGAAATGTCCCAGTTTTGCTAAAAATCGCACCGGACCTTAACGATGCTGACATCGAGGCCATAGCCGCATTGGTAGTTGAAATGAACTTGGCCGGGATGGTCGCTACGAACACCACGATTTCTCGCGAGAATCTGATTGCAGAGAGCAACACTGCCGAGCCTGGAGGCCTTAGTGGCCCCATCTTGGCCGAACGGTCAACCGAAGTTCTAAAGCTGATTCGCAGCCTCCTCCCCGCCACCATGACGGTAGTTTCGGTGGGAGGAGTGCTAACCAAATCTGATTACTTATCCCGAATCTCTCTGGGTGCTGATTTGGTGCAGGGTTACACCGGATTTGTCTACGCTGGGCCGCTATGGGCTAAGCGTCTTACTGCCCGGTAGGCCTTGGATTTGGGCTCTTGGTAAGGCTCGGGTCGGTTACGACCGCGCTACCCAAGATCTCGTCGACTTTTTTCATGGTTTCGGCTGGAATCTCGACTCCAACTGCTGCAACGTTTGAAGCAATTTGCTCGGGCTTTGATGCTCCGACGATTGCAGCTGCAACGTTTTGGTTCTGCAAGACCCATGCAATTCCAAACTGGGCCATTGTCAGGTTTAGTTCGTCGGCGAGTGGCTTTAGATTTTGGACTCTGGTCAACGTGTCTTCGGTCATGAATTTTTCCATGAAGCCGCCGATTTCAGAATCGGCAGCTCTTGAGTCTTTCGGCAACTCAGCATTAGGAAGGTACTTGCCAGTCAGCACACCTTGAGCCAGGGGAGACCAAACGATCTGGGAAAGACCCAGCTCCTTGCTTGCTGGAACTACTTCACCCTCGATTACTCGCCAAAGCATTGAGTACTGGGGTTGGTTTGAGATGAGTCGATAACCCATCTGGGTCGCTAAAGCTTGACCTTCGCGAATTTGGTCGGCGGTCCATTCGGAGACGCCAACATAGAGCACCTTGCCCATTTTGACCAGGTCGGCAAACGCCTGCATCGTTTCCTCAAGGGGGGTTTCGTAATCGAACCTGTGTGCCTGATAAAGATCGACGTAATCGGTATTGAGGCGATTTAGCGAACCGTTTATTGACTCCATGATGTGCTTTCGGCCTAACCCCACATCGTTCGGCCCCTTTTCGGCAACCGGCCAGTAGACCTTGGTTAGAATTTCTAGGCCTTCGCGGCGTTGCCCTTTTAGCGCTGTGCCAAGAACGGTTTCTGCGGCCTGGTTTGCATAAACGTCTGCGGTGTCAAAAGTGGTAATTCCGCCCTCGAGAGCGGCGTGAACCGTCTCAATGGCCTGCTTATCTTGAACCTGGGAGGCGTGGGTCAGCCAGTTTCCATAGATTATTTCTGAAACCTTCAGCCCGGAATTACCTAGGTGTCTGTGCTGCATTTCTTACTCCTTTTGAGTGGTGCCGACGGTCTAAAGCTCTAATTTTGTAAATCTTGCTACCTGTGGTTTGGGTATCCGCAGTGTTCGCATCTGTATTGAACGCATTGCTCCGTACCAGGCTAAGCCGCCATCCAAATTCTCAGCTCCGAGTTTGTCGCCAAGCTTCTTTTTCACAGCTCTACCTACGAAATAGGAGTCCACAGCTACAACGGCAAACAGTCCCCACATTGCAAACAATGCCACGATTTGAATCTCGTACGAGTCGATGAAAGTCATTAGCACTACCGCAAACAACATCGGCAGAACGAGTTCCCCCGCGGTGAAGCGAGCATCAACCACGTTGCGGGCAAGTTTGCGCTGAGGCCCCTTATCTCGGGCTCCCAGATAGCGCTCTTCGCCAGCCATCATGCCTTCTCGCGCCTTCTGGCGCTCAGCACGGTTTTTTTCTTTGTCCGCGCTCTTGGCCTGTTTGCTGCGATCGCCAACCAATGGGCGCTTACGAGCAAGCTCGCGGTCTTTTCTTGACGGGGTTGGGCGACCTTTGCCAGCCTGGGCGTTGTCTTCTTGAGTCATTGAATCCTCTTATCTGATATGCCTTAGATTACAGGCATGTCATTTTCTTCTAGCTCAATGAACCCTAAATGGGTTAAACCCGCCGGTAAATTCGTGGATGTGTCATTCCCGGCAGCTGTTGCTAAATTGGGCCAGTTAGTCAAAATACCGGGAATTGCTTGGCCGAGTTTTGATCCTGGCAATCTTGAGATTTCGGCGGAAAAAGTTGCGGATGAATTCCGTCAGCTGGGCTTTTTCGACTTTGTCGAAATTCGGAGAGCTGCAAAGCCATCTGGTGATCCCGGTGCTCCAGCCGTGGTTGCAAGGAAATCTGGCGACCCGAGCGCACCACATGTGCTTTTGTATGCTCATCACGACGTTCAGCCACCGGGGGAGAGGTCTCTTTGGGACACTGAGCCGTTCGAGGCAACCCTGAAGGGTGATCGGCTCTTTGGAAGAGGCGCCTCGGATGATAAGTCTGGAATCATCACTCACCTGACCTCGCTGAGGGCCTTTATTGAGCTTGCCACTGAGATTCGAATTGGCGTCACAGTATTCGTTGAAGGCGAGGAGGAAGCGGGGTCGGAATCCTTTCCAGAGTTTCTGAGGGAAAACCACGCTGACTTAGCTGCCGATCTGATAGTTGTTGCAGACAGTGGTAACTGGAGCGAGGACATTCCGGCTCTTACAAGTTCACTTCGAGGCATGGTTTCGCAAACTTTCACTCTCAAGACTCTGGATCACGCTTTGCACTCGGGGATGTATGGGGGGCCGTTGCCAGATGCCACGACTGCGATGATTCGGCTCCTTGCATCGCTGACCGATGAAAAGGGAAGCGTCGCAATTTCAGGTCTGGATTCGGTCTCCATAGACGGACCAGAGCTTTCCGATGAGGAATTTGGTCAAGTCGCAGGGCTATTGCCCGGGGTCGAGAGACTTGGCACTAAATCTGTAACTCAGCAAATATGGGGAGAACCGGCCGTAACAGTGATCGGTTTGGACCTTCCGGCAGTAGACGTGGCATCTAATACAGCGCAGCCGGCAATCCGGGCAAAGATTTCGCTGCGTTTAGCCCCGTCTCAAGACCCGCAGAGTGGGCTAGAAGCCCTCAGAGACCATTTACTTCGCTATAAGCCTGTGGGCGCAGAGTTAGAGTTTGGAAGGCATGAAACCGGTCCTGGATACCTGGCAAAAGATGGTTGGGCCTCCAAGTTGGCCCACGAGGCCTTTTCTGCTGTGTGGCCCAAACCCAGTGTGAACATGGGAATAGGCGGCTCCATACCTTTCATATCGCAATTTGCTCAAGCTTTTCCAAACGCTGAAATTCTGGTAACCGGTGTAGAGGAGCCAGATTCAAGGGCGCATTCGCCGAACGAGTCACAGCATTTGCCAACTCTGAAAAGAGCAATACTGGCTCAAACTTTGATTCTGCTCAACGGGAATGACTTAGTTAGATAACTGTTAAACTATTCATCGGAGGTCCAAATGACACAGGTATTAGCGCACGGCGTAAAGCTCACAGATTTCGCAGTATCCAAGGTTCGCTCCTTGCTAGAGGCAGAAGGTCGAGACGACCTACGTCTTCGGGTTTCGGTTCAGCCGGGCGGTTGTTCGGGGCTCATTTACCAGCTGTTTTTTGATGAGCAGCTCGAGGAAATTGACGCGATTGTTAGCTTTGACGGGGTCGAGGTGGTTGTGGACCCAATGAGCGTTCCATACCTTGACGGTGCGTCAATTGACTTTGAGGACACAATCCAAAAACAAGGATTCACGATTGACAACCCAAATGCTGACGGAAGCTGCGCATGCGGAGACTCTTTTAGCTAAAGCTTGGTTTTCAGGCAGTTTCCTAGCCCTCATCGGTTAGAATTAATGAGTTCAAGATAACCATTGAAGGACCTAAATTGAGTAAAAACCATTCTCGCTTCGCGGCTATAGCGCTGGTTTCAAGCATGGCTTTGCTGCTGAGCGGTTGCAGTGCGGAGCTCCAACGAGGGTTTTTGCCGGACGCCTCTGGAGTTACAAATCACACCGACCGAATAATTGGGTTGTGGACCACATCTTGGATCGTGCTTCTGGCTGTGGGAGTGGTCTCTTGGGGTCTTATGGCCTGGGCTTTAATTGTCTACCGACGTCGTAATGGCCAGACTGGCATCCCGTCTCAGCTTCGCTACAATCTGCCGATCGAAACTCTTTTCACCGTGATTCCATTGATTCTTGTGGTGGGTTTCTTCGCGTTCACCGCAAGAGACATGACCGCGATAGAGGCCAAGGTAGAAAACCCAGATGTGCACATTGAAGTAATTGCCAAGCAATGGAGCTGGGACTTCAATTACGTTGATGACAATGTCTATGACAGCGGCATCCAGGCACAATTCACCGGCAAGGAAGAGAACATCTTCGAGACCCTGCCGACTCTTTACTTGCCGGTTGGCAAGTCTGTCCAGATAGAACTAAATTCCAGAGACGTAATTCACTCTTTCTGGGTTATTGACTTCCTTTATAAAAAAGACATGTTCCCTGGGCACACGAACAACATGTACTTCACCCCTTTGAAAGAGGGAACCTACGTAGGTAAATGCGCAGAACTCTGCGGTGAGTACCACTCGATGATGTTGTTCAACGTCAAAGTTGTGTCTCAGTCCGAGTATGACTCCAGAATGGGCGCTCTGGCCACGCAAGGAAACGTAGGGCAGCTTTCAACAGAATACGACCGAAACCAAAACCTCCCTGGCGGAGATCCGACGATTAGAGGCTAGAGATCATGGCTACGATCACACCAACCAGAACTAACCCTTCGACCTTCAAGCCGAAGCGAAGCAAGGGTGAAGTAATTGTCGACTGGATCACCACGACTGACCACAAGAAAATCGGCTATCTATACCTGATTACATCATTCTTGTATTTCTTGCTAGGTGGCGTCATGGCCCTAGTTATTCGAGCGCAGCTGGCATTGCCAGGGCTTGAAATTGTCGCCACAAAAGAGCAATACAACCAACTGTTCACCATGCACGGAACAATTATGTTGCTCATGTTTGCAACACCACTCTTCGCAGGGTTCGCAAACGTCTTGATGCCGGTGCAAATCGGAGCCCCTGACGTTGCATTCCCCAGACTAAACGCGATTGCGTACTGGTTCTTTAGCTTTGGAAGCCTCATCGCGGTCTCAGGATTCTTCACGCCTCAGGGTGCTGCTAGCTTTGGATGGTTTGCCTATGCGCCACTTTCTAACACCACATTCTCACCGGGAATTGGCGGAGACCTTTGGGTGTTTGGTCTTGCGCTTTCAGGATTCGGAACAATCCTTGGTGGAGTGAACTTCATCACCACAATCATCACAATGCGCGCTCCCGGAATGACAATGTGGCGGATGCCGATTTTCACCTGGAACACTCTTGTGACTTCAATCCTTATCATCATGGCGTTCCCTCCCTTGGCCGCGGCTTTGTTCGCGCTTGGTGCTGACCGTCAATTTGGCGCTCACATCTTTGATCCGCAAAACGGTGGAGCGATGCTCTGGCAGCACCTGTTCTGGTTCTTTGGTCACCCGGAGGTTTACATCATTGCGCTGCCGTTCTTTGGCATCGTGTCAGAAATCTTCCCGGTATTTAGTCGGAAGCCGATCTTTGGCTACAAGACCCTCGTTTACGCGACCATCGCTATCGCTGCGCTGTCCATGACCGTTTGGGCTCACCACATGTATGTCACCGGGCAGGTCCTACTTCCGTTCTTCGCCTTCACCACGATGCTTATCGCTGTGCCAACTGGAGTGAAGATTTTCAACTGGATTGGAACTCTCTGGCGCGGATCGATTACTTTCGAAACTCCAATGCTCTGGAGCCTTGGTTTCTTGGTTAGCTTCGTGTTCGGAGGTTTGACCGGAGTGATTTTGGCTTCTCCTGCTCTTGACTTCATGCTTTCTGATTCCTACTTCGTAGTCGCTCACTTCCACTACGTAGTATTCGGAACAGTGGTGTTCGCTATGTTTGCAGGCTTCTATTTCTGGTGGCCAAAGTTCACCGGCAAGATGTTGAATGAGAGGCTAGGAAAGATTCACTTCTGGATCCTCTTCGTAGGCTTCCACACCACATTCTTGGTTCAGCACTGGCTTGGAGTCTTGGGCATGCCAAGGCGTTACGCCACTTACCTTCCGGAGGACGGTTTTACGGAGATGAACCTCATCTCCACCGCCGGTGCTGCTCTGCTAGCTCTTTCCATGATCCCGTTCTTGTTCAACGTCTGGATAACTGCTCGTAAGGGCAAGATGGTTGAGCTCAAGGACCCATGGGGTTACGGCCGCTCGCTTGAGTGGGCGACCGAATCTCCAATTCCACGCCATAACTTCCATTCGATCCCTAGGATTCGCTCGGAGTCGCCTGCTTTTGACCTGAACTACCCAGAGTATGCCGCACCGGAAGCTAAGGCTTCATACAGCAAAGAGGGCATCTCCTAATGCGCTCTAACATCGGCCTGCAGATGGTGATGGCCGCGTATCTTGCGGTTGCCACGGTCGGTTACGTGATCGTTTCCTACCTGGTGTTCGGATACGTCGAGCCAATCGGGACCATCGTTATCGGTTTCTCAGTTCTTCTTTCGCTGTTGATTGCTTTTTTCCTATACAGCGGGCTGAGCAAGGACTCGGAGCTGCCCGAGGACCGTCTTGACGGCGAGATCGCAGATGACTCGGGCGAGGTTGGATTCTTCAGCCCTTGGAGCTGGTGGCCGCTGGCTCTTGGCTTGGCATGCGCAATGTTGTTCTTGTCGCTAGCAGTGGGCTGGTGGGTGACCTTCATTGCCGTTCCTTTAGCCATTGTTGCGGTTCTAGGCTTTGTTTACGAGTACTCGCGTGGAGCTCACGCTCACTAATAGTTTGTTTTTCAACCGACTAGCCCCGTGGGCAACCAACTTATCTGCTCTTATCGAAACACCTTGCGTCGATTGACGCTTGCGTGAACGGGCAACCCTGTTTCTTGACATTGATCAAGTGGCAACGGACTT
>CALGUV010000023.1 GCA_937920245.1 uncultured Microbacteriaceae bacterium | reverse complement strand
AGTCGATTATCGAATCAAGACGCCTAGGTCGGATTGCAACAGGGACACCAAAATCTTCTTGGAACCGCAGCAACGGTCAGCTCCGCGGTCAACACATTGGAAACTGGGCAAATGAGTTTCGTAAATAATTCCTGACCACAACCCCAAACGCATCGTAGAGAAGAGTCGAATTTGACTCAGATCAAAGCCGTAGAAAAATGTCTTGACCTGTAGCACTCGAGTCAGATGCAAATAGGCTCACTGTCCAAGTTTCCCCTGCCACACTGCGAATTACGACTTTTCCGGTTTTGATTTCACTCACGGTCTGCGCCAGTACTTTGAAGATGCGGCTCTTTTTCTCCTCGTCCAACAAGTCGATTCCTCCATCGTCGGCGAGCTGCACCTCTACGCCTCTTTTACGAGCACTCAAAACTGCCGCGATTAGCAAGGAATCTTGAAATCCCCGGGCCCGAATCTGGTCTCGGATTCCAGCTTCAGACAAAAGTAGTTTCTTGGCATCCGAAGAGGTTATGTTGCCCTCTTTTTCCTGAATCATACGAAGCAGGGGCAGTGAGGAGTCAAGGGCTGTCTTTAGTCGGAGCTGGGAACCTGCTCTCCGGCTGGTGAGATCCCGACTCTCCAAATTGGTCGCCAGTTCCCGCTGCAGAAAATCAAAAGACGATTTTTTGGACGATTTCAGCGCCATGGCTGCTCCCTGGGAGGCAGCAACTATCGCCAGCGACCCGACAACCCCGCTGGCAACTAGAACCTCTGTTCCACCCCAAACTAAGAGACCGGCCACCAGGGCAATTATTCCGATCCAGGCAACTACCGCCCGATTGCGCCAGGCCAGGATTGCCATAATTGAGCCAATGCCCACCACGAACCAAAGTTGGTTTGGATAGTCGCTCA
Source organism: uncultured Microbacteriaceae bacterium (assembly GCA_937920245.1). Lineage (GTDB taxonomy): Bacteria > Actinomycetota > Actinomycetes > Actinomycetales > Microbacteriaceae > Aquiluna. The sequence goes on along the minus strand of CALGUV010000023.1, from coordinate 1,504 downwards.
CTTCACCGATCGCATAAAGAGTCAAAATCAGAATTGCCGAGGCTGCCACCGCAACACCGAAAGTAACGGCATTTGGGAGCCTAAGGTCATCTCGAAACCGAGTTACCAAGATTAGGACGGCAGTATATAAAAACAGAGCTATCGCTGCCGGTATCGGCTTTTCGTAGTTAGCAAAATTAATGAGTCCGATTACCGCATGGTACAAACCAAAACCCAAAGCAAAAATGGCCGCTCGCCAATGGCCGACGTCAGTCACTCGGGCCACCTCAGAGTCACAACCGTGCCGACCGACAGGATAGATGTTATTTTGGCGGTCCCGCCCACAAGAGCCATGCGATTAACTATTGATCCGCGGATTCCAAGTCGGGCCCGAGGGACTCGATCCGGCCTAAAGCCTCTGCCATTATCAACAATCTGGACGCTGATCACTGAGGCCTCCGGTGAGTTGAGCTTGAGTTCCAAAACTGTGCACTTCGAATGCCGTTCGGAATTTTCTATCGCCTGAAGGGCAGCTTCGGTGATTGCCTGCGCGGCCTCCATCGGGATTAGATCCGACCCCGAGACATAAACAGAAACTCGAATTCGGGAACTATGCCGAAGAGCAGCCTTCCTGAGCGAGAAAAAAAGACTAGACGGTGTAGTGGTCCCCAGAGGCGCAGAACCTATTTGCATCTTGGTGATACTGTCAACCGCCTCGGCAGCCAGCTCCACTGAGGCCCGCCGCTCCTTTGGTGTGCTTGCAGCAGCTGCGTACAAGAAGGTGTGAAGCACCTTGTCGTGCACCAATGCGCTGACTCGTTGCTCCTCTCTTTCGACAGCATCGACCCTGGCTCTTTCAAGGGCACTGGCAAGATAACCAGTGTGTGCGAAATCGACCTCATTTGCCCAGTTGCGCATAAGCGACACCAGGCCTCCCACGCCAATCGTAAGAAGAGCAACATAAACGGAGCCTTGAAGAGCCTCGCCGAGGCTCGCCCCACCAACGGATTCAAGCGTTATAACGGCCGTCCATGCGGTCAAAAGAACCGCCAGGTAACTCAAAAAGCTGGCCCTAAGCCCGCACCTTAAGGCCATACTTAGGGCCGCTAAACCCACGTACCACCAGACCCACGGGAGATCGTAATCGGAGGTAGCGAATGTGTCTAAAGTCATCACAGGCAGCAGCAAGACAGATAAGAGGCCAGTGAAGCCGTGGGCCATAAGCATGACGTTGTTCCCTCGCCCCATCCAAGCGGTCACATTTATTGCCAAAACAATTATCCAAACAAGCACCATAATGACATCGGCTAGCACGCTGAAGTGCTCCCACTGAGCGGCTTGCTTCGACCACAACTCCAGAGTAAGAAACACCAAAATACCTGCGTAAGATTTTCTCGTAAAGTTCTCTAGCTTGCCCCTAGCGGCAGTGGAGGGAGTGTTCATGATTTAGAGGTGCTCGCCGGAAATTAGGCCGTCTTCAATTGCTAGCCGGTAGAGATCTACTTTGGTCCCAGCCTCTCGTCCG
>CALGUV010000022.1 GCA_937920245.1 uncultured Microbacteriaceae bacterium | reverse complement strand
TGCATCGGGTTGGTAAGTCGGGATGACCCCCTAGCCGAAACAGTGCTCTACCCCCAATGGTAATACATGAGGCACTACCTAAATAGTTTTCGAAGAGAACCAGCTATCTCCGGGTTTGATTAGCCTTTCACTCCTATCCACAGCTCATCCCCTCATTTTTCAACATAAGTGGGTTCGGGCCTCCAGTCAGTGTTACCTAACCTTCACCCTGGCCATGGATAGATCACCCGGTTTCGGGTCTAATTCCAGCAACTGAGCGCCCTATTAAGACTCGGTTTCCCTACGCCTCCCCTATGCGGTTAAGCTTGCTACTGAAATTAAGTCGTTGACCCATTATACAAAAGGTACGCCGTCACAGAACAAGTCTGCTCCGACTGCTTGTAAGCACAAGGTTTCAGGTTCTATTTCACTCCCCTCGCCGGGGTTCTTTTCGCCTTTCCCTCACGGTACTAGTTCACTATCGGTCAGCTGAGAGTATTTAGCCTTGGAGGATGGTCCCCCCATATTCAGTCAGAATTTCACGTGTTCCGACCTACTCGATTTCACTCTTAAAAGATTTTCGCATACAGGGCTATCACCTACTATGGCCAGACTTTCCAGTCTGTTTTGCTAATCTTAAAAAAGCTTAAGGGCTGGTCCGGTTTCGCTCGCCGCTACTACCGGAATCTCTATTGATTTCTTTTCCTCTAGGTACTTAGATGTTTCAGTTCCCTAGGTTTGCCTCATATACCTATGTATTCAGTATAAGATAATGTGCTTATGCACACTGGGTTCTCCCATTCGGAAATCTCCGGATCAAAGGTTGTTTACCACCTCCCCGAAGCTTATCGCAAGTTACTACGTCCTTCATCGCCTTCAGCTGCCAAGGCATCCGCCTTGTGCTCTTAATTACTTGATCATATAACCCTAAAAAAGGATTACATACTTAGTCGACCTTTTTATTGCAGACTAAGTTTTTTTGTTATTGTTTGAGAATAACTTAATAAAATTTTTCTTCTATTAAATGCAGTGATCTATCGTGTACATATCTTAATAAAAAGATATGACACTGGTGTATATATCTTAAAAGATTTATACACTAGAAAATTACATACCAAAACTTATAAATAACTTCTTTTAATATATTTGATTACTCGTGTGGGTCTTCTAGTACGAAAAGTTTCGTTAAGGAGGTGATCCAGCCACAGGTTCCCCTACGGCTACCTTGTTACGACTTTACCCCAGTCATGAACCACACCGTGGTAAACGCCCTCCCTAAGGTTAGACTATCTACTTCTGGTGCAATCCACTTCCATGGTATGACGGGCGGTGTGTACAAGACCCGAGAACGTATTCACCGCGACATGCTGATTCGCGATTACTAGCGATTCCGACTTCATGGAGTCGAGTTGCAGACTCCAATCCGGACTACGAAGAATTTTCTAGGATTGGCACCACCTCGCGGCTTAGCGTCCGTCTGTATTCTCCATTGTAGCACGTGTGTAGCCCTATGCGTAAGGGCCATGATGACTTGACGTCGTCCTCACCTTCCTCCGGTTTATCACCGGCAGTCCCCTTATAGTTCCCGACCGAATCGCTGGCAAATAAGGGTAAGGGTTGCGCTCGTTATCCGACTTAACGGAACATCTCACGACACGAGCTGACGACAGCCATGCAGCACCTGTATCTTGGCTCCCGAAGGCACTACTTCATTACAAAGTATTCCAAGTATGTCAAGCATAGGTAAGGTTTTTCGCGTTGCATCGAATTAAACCACATGCTCCACCGCTTGTGCG
>CALGUV010000021.1 GCA_937920245.1 uncultured Microbacteriaceae bacterium | reverse complement strand
GGAGGGCAGCTGCAAACAAGATTTCTGTCACCAAACGCGCCATCAAGTCGTCTAACTGGAGGCCAGTACTTCGACTTAGCCTGTCCGGCAACGGGGAACACTGCGGTTTCTCTGGAGTAAGGATGCTCCCATTCTCCGGTCAGTTGGCTGGCGGTGTGAGGGGAATTTACCAGCGGGTTGTCCTCGGCTGGCCAGTGCCCGTCCTGAACCTTTTGAGCCTCAGCCCTGATTGCAAGCATTGCGTCGATAAAGCGATCAAGCTCTTCCAATGGCTCAGATTCGGTTGGCTCAATCATGAGGGTTCCGTTTACCGGGAAGCTCATTGTTGGGGCGTGGAATCCGTAGTCGACCAATCGCTTAGCAATGTCGTCATTGTCGATTCCAGTCGAAGCCTGCAGCGGGCGAATATCGATGATTGCTTCGTGAGCAATCAGTCCGTTTTTCCCGGTGTACAAAAGCGGGTAGGCATTGGAGAGTCTCTTGGCCACGTAGTTTGCGCTTAGTACCGCAACTGCGGTTGCACGCATTAAGCCCTCGCTACCCATCATCTGAACATAGGCCCATGAGATTGGCAGGATGCTTGGGGATCCAAATGGAGCACCGGAAACCGGTCCGTAGTTTGGAAGCTCGATTTGAGCCATTGAGTGGCCCGGCAAAAACTCTTGAAGGTGAGACCTTGCAACAACCGGTCCGACACCCGGTCCGCCACCACCGTGAGGGATGCAGAAGGTCTTGTGAAGGTTTAGGTGTGAAACATCACCACCGAACTCACCGAACTTCGCATAGCCAACAACCGCATTGGTGTTTGCACCATCGATGTAGACCTGGCCACCTGCGGCATGAACAAGGTCGCAGATTTCAACAACTGCTTCTTCGTAAACACCGTGAGTAGATGGGTAGGTAATCATTAGGGCCGCAAGCTTGTCGCCGGCCTCGGAAATCTTTTGCTTTAGCTCAAGAACATCAACGTTTCCCTGTGCATCGCAGCTGACAACAACTACTTCCATGCCAGCCAAGACAGCGCTAGCTCCGTTGGTGCCGTGGGCAGAGGATGGGATCAAGCAAATATTTCTCTGGTAGTCACCCCTGGATCGGTGGTAGCCGCGGATTGCAAGCATGCCGGCAAGTTCGCCCTGGCTGCCTGCGTTTGGCTGCAGGGAAACCGCTTCGTAGCCGGTGATGTCGCTTAGCCAGCTGCTTAGTTCTTTGATTAGCTCCATGTAGCCCTGGGTGTCTTCGGCAGGGGCAAATGGGTGCAGGTTGGCAATCTCTGGCCAGGTGACAGCTTCCATCTCGGTTACGGAGTTCAGCTTCATTGTGCAGGAACCAAGTGGAATCATTCCGCGGTCAAGCGCGTAATCGTAGTCAGCAAGCTTCTTGAGGTAGCGCATCATTGCGGTCTCAGAGTGATAGGTGTTGAACACCGGGTGCTCAAGATACGCGCTAGTGCGGTGGTTTCTCAAGCGATCGGTAGCATCCTCTTGCTTAGGGGCTCTGGCCCCAAAAGCACCGGCGAGTTCTGCCAGGTGATCCCAAGAGGTGCTCTCATCAATCGAGATGCCGATTGTGGTGTCGTCTACTCTCAAGACGGTGAGCTCTTTGGCCCGAGCGGCTTGGTAGAACTTTTCCGCATCGGTGTCAGTGATTCTTATGGTGTCGAAGAACTTATCGTTCTGAAGACTGAAGCCAACTTCTTCCAAAACCGCTGCGAGCGCCGAGGCCTTGTGGTGGATTTCTAGGGCAATCGCTTTGAGGTTATTTGGACCGTGGTAAACCGCATACATTCCAGCCATCACAGCCAGTAGAACTTGGGCGGTGCAAATGTTGCTGGTCGCCTTCTCGCGCCTAATGTGCTGTTCCCTGGTCTGCAGGGTCAGGCGATAGGCAGGGGCGCCTTCGGCGTCCACTGACACTCCAACAAGCCTTCCGGGCATTGTGCGCTCTAGCTTTTCACGAACCGCTAGGTATCCGGCGTGCGGGCCACCAAAGCCCATTGGGACACCAAATCTTTGAGTGGTACCGCAAACAACGTCAGCACCGGCTTCTCCCGGTGCGCGCAAGAGAGTCAACGCCATTAGGTCGGCGCTCGCAATTGCTAGACCGCCGAACTCGTGAACCTTTGCAAACAGACCATCAAAGTCGATGATCCGGCCGCTTGCTCCTGGGTACTGAACCACTGCGCCAAAGCACTCTTGGTCTAGCTGGTCAAGCTTGGTCGGGTCAAAGTAGGTAATGACAATGCCAAGCGGCTCTGCTCGGTGCTCAAGCAACGCCTTGGTTTGTGGGTAGAGATCGTTGTCGACGAAGAAAACGCCAGAATCACTGTCGGAGCTGCGCTTTGCAACCATCATCGCTTCAACCACTGCGGTTGATTCATCAAGCATCGAAGCGTTAGCCGTCTTCATGCCGGTTAGTTCGGTGACCATGGTTTGGAAATTTAGAATTCCCTCGAGTCGGCCCTGGCTGATCTCCGGTTGGTAAGGGGTATAGGCGGTATACCAGCTTGGGTTTTCTAGCACGTTGCGCTTGATAACCCCAGGGGTTCTGGTGCCGTAGTAGCCCAGGCCAATAAAAGTTTGAGTTATGTGGTTTTTTGAAACTATGCCCTTCAGGCGATCAAGAGCCTCATCCTCGCTGATGGCGTCCGGAAGAGTGCTGCCCCCACGGTAATGAATCGCTTCTGGAAGCGCTGCTTCCATTAGCTCCGCTAGGTCTTTGATTCCAAGGTAGTCCAGCATGTGCTGCTGCTGGGCGGCATTTGGTCCGATGTGGCGATTGCGAAAATTGTGGTGATCTAGCAACAGTTACTCTCCAACTAATGCGTCGTATTCGGTCGATGAAAGAAGGTCCGGCAAAGAGGTATAACGAATTTTTATCAACCATCCATCCCCAAATGGATCTTGATTTACTTGATCGGGTGCTTGGTCAAGTGCGCCGTTGACCTCGGTTATCTCGCCGTCCATTGGTGCGTAGAGTTCGCCAACTGACTTGGTGGACTCAATCTCGCCACAAATCTTCATGTGAGCAGCGACGCTACCGACCTTTGGAAGATCCACGTAGACGATTTCTCCAAGCGCGTCAGCTGCATACTTGGTGATTCCGACGGTGGCGATATCGTCTTCGATAAGAATCCACTCGTGTTCCTTGGTGTATTTCAAGTTCTCAGGATTGGCCATTTTTTTATTTACCTTCCGCGCTTATAAAACGGTAACTCAACTACTTTGTAAAAAATTCTCGTTCCACGAACATCTGCCTCTACTTCGGAGCCAATCTCCAAACCGGCATCGGCGTTCAGGAGCGCCAAGGCGATCGGCACCTGCAAGGTTGGTGACAACACTCCAGAAGTAACCATTCCGATTGGATCAGTTCCGCCAGGCAAAAAGATCTCGTAGTCGGCTCTTGCAGCCCTGCGGCCATCGCCTTGAAGGCCAAAGAGTTTTTGCTTTGGATGTTTCTGTTGCTCAAGGGCGTCTTTGCCAACGAAGCTTGGCTTATCAAAACGTATGACCTTGCCGAGGTTTGCAGCAAAGGGTGTGAGGTCTTTATTTAGTTCGTGACCATAAAGCGGCATGCCGGCTTCAAGCCTGAGAGTGTCCCTGCAAGCTAGACCGCATGGCGATACTCCTTCTTGAGAAAGCAATAATTGCCAGACACCGCTTGGGTCTCCCTCAACAAAGATTTCAAAGCCGTCTTCGCCGGTGTATCCGGTTCGGGCTAGAAAAACATCTTTGCCATCCAGTACCGCAGTTGCAATCGAGTAATACTTCAGGACCGTAAGGTCGACATCAACAAGGCTCCCCAGTATCTCCTTGGTTTTTGGGCCTTGCATTGCGATCAGTGACCAGAGGCCAGATTCGTCAACGACCCTGGTGTCTGGAAAGTTTTCTAGGCGATTTTTTAGCGCCTCAACTACTTGGTGCTGGTTGCCTGCGTTTGCAACGATCATGAACTCATCATCGTCGAGGCGATAAACAATCAGGTCATCAATGATGCCGCCCTGATCGTCACAGATCATGGTGTATTTCGCGCGGCCGTTTTCGATTTCTGACAGCTTGGAAATTAGCGCGTAATCAAGAAACTCTTCGGCTTGGCCGGTCACTCTGATTTCTGCCATGTGGCTGATATCAAAAAGGCCACAGCTATTTCTGACACTGTGGTGCTCGTCAATGTCTGAGCCGTATCGGACGGGCATTTCCCAGCCACCGAACTCGGTGAAACTGGCACCCAGCTTGTCATGTTCTAGTTTCAGAAGTGTATTCAGCACCTAAAAAGACTAGTCACTTTTTTGAAACTAAATTCCGTCCTGACCGAGGTTTCCAGTTAGTTTGCCGTGAAGGCGTTCGCTGGCCTTATTCATGCCTTTGATGTACACGTTTTTGTTCATGTTTTCGTACTTTGTTGTGATCGAATCAAGGGCAGCAATTGTCGATGCGTCCCAGATATGCGAATCGGTGACATCAATAACAATCTCATCAGGGTCATCGGAGTACTCAAACAAAGTAGTTAGGTCATTGCTCGAGGCAAAGAACAGCTCGCCCTGAACCGTGTAATAAGCCACTGACACTTCATCATCTCCACCAACGGTTCTGGTGACCGAGGCGAAGTGGGCAACTCGCCTAGCGAATGCAACCATGGCAACAATTACGCCGACTATCACGCCTATTGCAAGGTTGTGAGTCCAGACCACAACTGCAACGGTTGCCAGCATGACTGTTGTTTCGCTCACCGGCATCCGCTTGAGCGTGCTTAGCTGAATGCTGTGCCAATTGAAGGTTCCAAAGGCGACCATCAACATAACCGCTACCAGAGCCGCCATCGGAATCTGAGCCACGATGTCTCCGAGGCTAACCACCAAGATCAGCAGGAACACACCAGCCAAGAAAGTAGAGATTCTGGTTCTGGCCCCGGATGCTTTCACGTTGATCATCGTTTGACCGATCATTGCGCAACCGCCCATGCCGCCCAAGAAGCCAGAGAGAATGTTTCCAACGCCCTGAGCAAGCGACTCCCTGGTCTTCTGGCTGTGAGTGTCAGTAATCTCATCTACCAACTTGGCAGTCATCAAAGACTCCAATAGACCAACCAACGCCATGGCAAGCGCGTATGGAGCAATGATGTTGAATGTCTCAAGAGTTAGTGGCACGTTTGGTGTCAATAGCTCTGGCAGTGACTGTGGCAATTCACCCTCGTCACCAACGGTAGGAACCGTGATCGCCATAATCAAAACCATTGCGCTAACAAGAACAATTGCAACCAGTGGCGCTGGGATTACCTTGGTGAGACGCGGCATGCCGATCATTACAAGCAGGCCGAGGGCCACCAACCAATACACCGCGAACGGCACGCCAATTAGGTGCGGCAGCTGAGCCATGAAAATCAAAATTGCAAGGGCATTAACAAACCCGAGCATCACACTTCGTGGGATAAAGCGCATGAGCTTCGCGGCTCCAAGAGCGGCTAGCACCAGTTGGAAAACCCCACCCAAGATGACGGTTGCAAGCAAATAGTCAAGGCCATAATCTCTGGCAACCGGGGCAATCACCAGCGCAATTGCGCCGGTAGCAGCTGAAATCATTGCCGGTCTGCCACCAAGAATCGAAGTCGTGATTGCCATTACGAAGCTTGAAAAGAGTCCGACTCGTGGGTCGACGCCAGCCAAGATGCTGAAGCTAATTGCCTCTGGGATCAGTGCGAGTGCAACCACTAGGCCAGCCAGGGATTCTCTAAGCAGCAGCTTTGGGCTTCTCAGGGCCTCACGAACGGTTGGACGTGGACGATAGCGAGGATCAGGACGTGACACAAGCGCGCGTAGTTTTGTGTTTAAATAATTCAAATTCTTGGCTTCTTTGGTTGCCGGACAGGGGTGGGCGCGTAAATCTGCGCCTCGAATAACGCTAAGTCTACGTTAGATAGCTCCTAGGCGGTTAGAGAGCTCTTCATACTTGGCGGAAGTTCCACTGACGACTTGATCAGGCAGCACCGGTGGAGCGGTTTTCAGATCCCAGTTTTCCTTCAGCCAATTTCTAACACCTTGCTTGTCAAAGCTCTGGTCTCTTACTCCTTGAATCCAAAGTTCCTGGTCCCAATAGCGAGAACTGTCGGGAGTCAAGACCTCATCGCCCAGAGTAAGAACGTTGGTTTTTGGGTCATTGCCAAATTCAAACTTGGTATCGGCAAGAATCAGCCCAGACTCGCTAGCTATCTGACTTGCTCTTTCAAAGATTTTTAGGCTGGTTTCGCGAAGTTTTTCGGCGATTTCTTTGCCCACAAGTTTGACCGTCTCTTCGAAATTTATGTTCTGATCTTTGTCACCGAGCTCAGCTTTGAAGGCGGGTGTAAAAATCGGCTCCGGCAGCTTGTCACCAAATTGGAGACCCGCAGGGAGTTCGACATCGCAAATTGATCCGGTCTCTAAATACTCGCTCCAGCCAGAGCCAGAAATGTAACCCCGGACTACGCACTCAACCGGATACATGTCTAAGCGCTTGGCAATCATCGCCCGGTCTTTTACGATCTCTGGAACTAGCAGTTCGTCGCTTCTGTGGTTTGGGACATCGAGCCGGTCAAACCAAAAGTTAGTGAGCCTGGTTAAGTTTTCGCCTTTGCCTGGAATCTCGGGCGAGTGGACAGTGTCAAAAGCGCTGATGCGATCACTTGCAACCACTAAGACCAGGTGTTGGAACTGGGGTGCCTCTGGGGTGTAAAGATCTCGAACTTTGCCCGAGTAGAGATGACTAAAGCCTGGAATCTCCATTTAGCCGGCAGCTTTCTCTTGAAGCTTTAGCGCAATGTCGGTGCGGAAGTGCGAGCCTTCAAGCTTGATTCTGGACATGCCCTCGTAGGCAAGTGCCCTAGCTTCTGGAAATGAATCGGCAAGGCCAACAACCGAAAGCACTCTTCCGGTGTCACCGGCCTTACAGATTTCAACATCGTCCATGCTTTCGGCACTTTCAATGCCGGTGACGTCACGCACGGGTGCAGTCCTCGTTGGGTACCCCTCGGAGGCCAAGACAACTGTGACCGCAACCTTGTCTGAAAACTCGGCTACCGGTCCAACATCTAATTTGCCGCTGGCGGCACTCATTAGTAACTCGGCAAGATTTGTTGTCAGCCTTGCCAGCACAACCTGAGTCTCCGGGTCACCAAATCGAGCGTTGTATTCAATGACTCTGATTCCGCGGTCTGTGATTATCAGTCCGCAGTAGAGCAGGCCAATGAATTCAGCGTCTAGCTTTTTTAGTTCATTGATTGTGGGCTGAGCAATTCTTTTTGTGACTTCCTCGACGAAGCCCTCGGGAAGCCAAGGAAGGGGCGAGTAGGCACCCATGCCACCGGTGTTTGGGCCCTCATCGTTATCAAATGCCCGCTTGTAATCCTGGGCAGGACTAAGTGACATGACGTTCGTTCCGTCGGATAGGAAAAACAGGCTTACCTCTTCGCCCTCCAAAAACTCCTCGACTAAAACGCCCTCGTCCAAAAACTTAGCTGCGTGATCAAGGGCCTCTTGTTTGTCTGAAGTGACAATGACGCCTTTTCCTGCAGCAAGTCCGTCGGCCTTAATCACATAAGGAGCGCCAAACTGGTCCATTGCGGATTGCACTTCAGAGATTGTGTCGCAGCGTCTGGACATGCCGGTTGGGATGTCCTGAGCGGCCATTACCTCTTTGGCAAACTGTTTGCTGCCCTCTAGGGCAGCAGCTTTTTGATTCGGCCCAAAAACTGGAATTCCTTGGGTTCGAAGTGCGTCCGCCACTCCCGCAACCAGCGGGGCTTCTGGCCCAATAATGGCTAAGTCAACTGCTTCTTCGAGGGCAATTCTGGTGACGGCAAGCTTGTCGCAGGCATCATCAAGGGCTCGAACCTCGACCTGTTTAGCAATGTATTTGTTTCCTGGAGCACAAACGATGTCGTTGGCATCGGTGCCGGTTCTAATAAGCGCTTTGATAATCGCGTGCTCTCTTGCACCGGAACCCACGACCAAAATCTTCATTTGCAAGAGTTTACCAATTCGAGTAAGTCCGGCCACACTCGCCATAATTGTTAGATGGCAGGAAAACAGATTTCTCAATCCGATGGGCAGGCTGCCATGGCCGATCTTGCGGAAAAAATGCCAACTGCAGTTCGATACTTGCTGCAGCAGATTGAAAAAAACCACCGCGGTGGAACGGTTGAATTACGAGTGCCACCATTTGGGGCAGTTCAATGCATCGAGGGCATGAATCACCGCAGGGGCACCCCACCAAATGTTGTGGAGCTTACCCCCGAGGTTTTCATCGCACTTTGCTTCGCTGACATGACTTTTGACGAAGCTAGAACAAAGCCTGGCTGCTATTTTTCTGGCGAAAAAACGGGTGAGCTAGCAAGGGTTTTTCCATCCAAAAGTTAGCCGTTTGGTTCTGATTCGGTAGCAAGCGGCAATTGAGTGATTATATTGAGACGTGGCCAAAAAAAATCAAGATAACTCCGAGGAAGTAGAAATCCGTCGCGCGCCCAAGGTTCTAGCCTTCGCGCTAACAGGCGCGGTGCTTGGGGTTTTGCTGGCTTTTGGTTTGAACCTGCTTATTCCTGATGCCACGAGATCTAATGCGAACGTTCTTGGCTTGTTGCTGGTGGCCCTTGGAAGCCTTGGGCTTGGCCTGGGTGTTGTTTTTGCAATTGCCTTTGACCTAATTTCGTCTCGTCGCACCAAGCGAGCGGTTGTCAATAGAGTGAGCCAGTGATGCGCGGTGACGGAAAACTAAACCACGACATTCTTCCCGGGGAGAAGGGTCCACAGGATCAGTGCGGAGTTTTTGGAGTCTGGGCGCCTGGCGAAGAAGTTTCAAAACTTACTTATTTTGGTCTTTACGCACTTCAGCACCGAGGTCAAGAGTCTGCCGGCATTGCGACTTCAACCGGTGAAAACATTTTGGTTTATAAAGACATGGGGCTGGTTTCACAGGTTTTCAACGAGGCGGCACTGGAATCCCTTAAGGGCCACATTGCCGTCGGCCACACTCGTTACTCAACCACTGGCGCTTCGCATTGGAGAAATGCTCAGCCAACCCTTGGCAGGACTGCCTACGGCACTGTCGCACTTGGTCACAACGGCAACCTAACCAATACCGCTGAGTTACTGGAACTCCTCGATGAGCGTTACCCAAACCACGAATCAGAACTTCGCGGGGGGAATACCACTGACACCGCCGTGCTGACCGCGCTTTTAACTGGAAACCCGGATAGTTCGCTTGAGCAAACTGCGATTGAGCTGCTGCCAAAAGTCAAGGGTGCTTACTGCCTGGTTTTCATGGATGAGTCAACGTTGTATGCGGCAAGAGACCCGCAAGGCGTCAGGCCGCTTGTTCTTGGACGATTAGAGCGCGGCTGGGTAGTTGCATCCGAGTCGGCTGCACTCGATATTGTTGGAGCTTCTTACGTTCGCGAGGTTGAGCCAGGCGAACTGATTGCTATTGACGAAAATGGACTTCGATCTTCTAAGTTTGCTGAGGAAAAACGAGCCGGCTGCGTGTTTGAGTATGTGTATCTAGCCAGACCCGACACGGCGATAAGTGGTCGCGTGGTCTACGAGGCAAGAGTTGAAATGGGTCGAACCTTAGCCAAGGAGCATCCAGTCGAGGCCGACTTGGTCATGCCGACTCCAGAGTCCGGAACGCCTGCCGCCATTGGCTACAGCGAACAGTCTGGTATTCCTTTTGGGCATGGACTAGTAAAGAACGCTTACGTCGGCAGAACCTTCATTGAGCCCTCCCAGACAATTCGCCAATTGGGTATCAGGCTGAAACTTAATCCGCTCAAGGCGGTAATTGCTGGCAAGCGCCTAATTGTGGTGGACGATTCGATCGTTAGAGGTAATACCCAGCGCGCTCTAGTGAAGATGCTGAAAGAAGCTGGAGCGGCCGAGGTTCACGTTCGAATTTCTAGCCCGCCAATCACCTGGCCATGTTTTTACGGTATTGATTTTGCATCGAGAGCGGAATTGTTAGCTTCTGGTCTTGCCATGGATGACATTAGGCAATCAATCGGAGCGGATTCGCTCGGTTACCTTTCCAAGGATGGGATGGTCGAAGCGACCAACCAACCAGAGGAAAAGCTCTGCACCGCGTGTTTCACCGGTAAATATCCAATAGAGCTCCCCGCCGCAGATCGTTTGGGTAAGAACTTGTTGGAACGCTCAGTGGCAACCATCGAGGCAGAGGGGCACGTGCACAACTCATGACCAATCCCTATGCAGCCTCTGGAGTTGACACTGAAGCCGGTGACAAGGCCGTAGAGCTCATGAAACAAGCTGTTTCCGCCACCCACAACAATCTGGTTCTCGGTGGATTTGGCGGCTTTGCCGGCATGATCGATGCCAGCATCTTGAAATCCTACGACCACCCAATTCTGGCAACCTCCACCGACGGCGTTGGCACAAAGGTTGCTATCGCTCAGGCAATGGATAAGCACGACACCATTGGCCAAGACTTAGTCGGCATGGTTGTTGACGACATCGTGGTAACCGGCGCTCGCAGTTTGTTTATGACCGATTACATAGCCTGCGGCCAATTGGAGCCGGCTCGAATAGCAGACATTGTCAGAGGTATCGCCAAGGCCTGTAGGGCTGTGGATGTGGCCCTAGTTGGCGGCGAAACAGCTGAACACCCGGGACTTCTAAAGCCACACGAGTATGACGTGGCGGGGGCCGCAGTCGGAGTCGTTGAAAAGGACAAGATTCTTTCTAGCGAAAAAGTCCAAGTTGGCGATGTCGTTTTAGGGCTGCAATCATCGGGCCTGCACTCAAATGGCTACTCATTGGTTCGAAAGATTGTCGCTGATAACAACTGGCAATACACCGATCTGATTGCGGAGTTCGGAAGAACTTTGGGCGAGGAGCTTCTAGAGCCAACTGCCCTCTACACCGGTGTTCTAAACAAGCTTCTTCAAGATGTTCGCTACCAAAATAAGTTTTCAACCATGAGCCACATCACCGGGGGCGGAATTGCGGCAAACCTTTCTAGGGTCTTACCTGCTCATGTCTCCTTGGATGTTCAGCGTTCCACCTGGCAGCCACAACCGGTCTTCCAGGTTCTTGCCGAGTCAGCAGGTATTGACCTGTTTGACTTGGAATCAACTTGGAACCTTGGTCTTGGCTTTGCAATTGTGGTTCGTGAGGACAGTGCTCCCGCAATCATGGGAAGCCTGAGAGAGCTTGGTGTCTCGAGCTGGCAACTGGGCGTCATCGAGCCAAAGCCCGAAAACGCAGAAGCAAAAGGTTATTTGTCTTCCGCGAAGGGCACGCACGGCGGCTCGGTTCGACTAGTTGGGGAGTATGCCAAATAAACAAACTGCCGTTGTCGCGGTAATTGGTCTGTTGTTGGCTTCGGCCGCATTTGTTATTGGGCTGATAACCGGCGCAAGCAATGCTTCGGTTTCAAGCATTCTTGATTCGCCCAACGAGCTTTGCTTCATTGACACCAGTCCCGATCAGTTCTCCGAAAAGCATGCTGAGACGAAGTTGGCCGGGTGTCAAGTGATTGGAATGAGCAAGCAAGAGGCAATGGCTTATCTTGAGAATGCGGGCCTGACGGTTCGGATTGCCTCTGAAGATGGTGAAAGTTTCGCAATGACCGAGGACTACTCGGATTCTAGGATCAATCTGGAGATTTTAGTTGGGCTGGTTGTTGCTGCAACTGCTTGGTAACTAGGCAGGCTCTTCTTCGGTCTCTTCATCGTCATAAAGGTCAGCCCATTTGTCTTCATATTCAGGTTCACCCTCTGGGACATGGCTGAGCTCTGCTTCAAGCGCAGAGTAATCGGTTGCCGGGCTGAAGTACTTAAGCTCTCTGGCAACCTTGGTGTTCTTAGCTTTTTGACGGCCACGCCCCATGGCGAGCCCCCTTTTTCTCTAACTAATCTGGGTAAAACCGCTACCCAGGAAACCTGTGGGAATCTGTGCTCAAATTCTAACAGGGCTAAGTGAACCTCAAAGCCAGTGTGAGGGTAAGTAGTGGAACAACTATGCTGATCGCCCCGGTCAAAAGCATTTGGGCTATTCGGCCGCGATGGTAGAAATCAAAGCCAGCCCTAGCTATGCCCGAGAAGGTAGATAGGCCGCCAGCTAGTCCAACAATGCCGATTACCAGGTAATCCTGTGCGAGGTTTCCCGCGTGAATGTAACCAACTAAAGCCGCTGCCACGGCATTTGTGAGGAAGAGGCCAAAGGGCAATACTCCGGCCCA
>CALGUV010000020.1 GCA_937920245.1 uncultured Microbacteriaceae bacterium | reverse complement strand
TCCAGCAGAGCGCGGTCGCGTAGCGCCTGCTGAAACCACTGCTCGCTCACTTCGCGGGTGCCCAGCCTATGGCCGCAGCTGCGGCAGAGCTTGCGGCGGCGGCGGGATTCACCGGAGGGGCGGGACTCGATGATGTCGAGGGTGTGCTCGCCGCAGTTGGGGCAGGGGACTGCAGCGCTAAGGGAGTTGTACATGGGCTGCGCGGTTGCGCAGTGACGTGGCTGCGTAGCTTAGCTCAGCGGCGTAGCACTTTGCTTAGCTCTTCGCGGAGCAGCTTGGGCAGCTGCTGATCGGCGTAGCGGCGAGTGATGCTGCCGAAGTCGTAGGTGGTGCGGACGGTAGGTGGGGCAGGGAGGTAGCCAAACAACCGGCTTAGGCCGCGGCCGCGGCGCTGGTAGATGCCGGGTTTGAGGGTGGTGCGGCGGGTAGAGGTGCGGCGGTTGTCGGGGATGCTGATGTAGGTGCCGTCTTCGCGTTTGAGGCCGGCGAGGGTGGCTTGGTACTGGCCGGGCGTCATGTTGCCATAGGCGTTGGTGCGAACGCCGCGGCCGCCAATGTTGGGAATGGGGAACTGGCTGGTGACGCCTAGCTTGCTTAGG
Source organism: uncultured Microbacteriaceae bacterium (assembly GCA_937920245.1). Taxonomy (GTDB): domain Bacteria; phylum Actinomycetota; class Actinomycetes; order Actinomycetales; family Microbacteriaceae; genus Aquiluna. The sequence continues at coordinate 7,945 of CALGUV010000020.1, read as the reverse complement.
GCGCGGCCGAAGCGGGTGAGGTAGGCGGGTTTGCCGCCGCCGCCGCCTGCATCGGTGGGGTAGATGTAGGTGGCCGGGGCGGTGCCCTTGGGGCCGTCGGGGTTGAGGTACAGGCGCACTTGGAGGCCGTCGGCTTCGTAGCGAGGCGAGGCCAGGGTGAAGGCGACTGGGTTCTCGAAGCGGCCGGCCATCTGCAGGCCGTGGTGCTGCCGCAGGCCGAAGCCGAGGCGCTTCATGGCCTGGCCTCCCGCGTAGTTGAAGTTGGCCTTTTCGAGGATGCCTAAGCGGCCGATTATGCGCTCGGCGTCGAAGGTAATCTGGGTCGCCATGGCCTGCGCTGCTTAGCTGCTTGGTGCGTCACTGCGCAGTCTATGCAGCTCATCGAAGTACTTATCGCAGCGTTCGAGGTAGCGAGATTCGGCGCCGCGCAGCTCCAGGGCGCTTAGCTCGCGGATGTTTGGCGGGCCGGCGCGGCGAGCTACAACGACAATGGCGCCCTTGGCTTGGATGCCTGTGAGGTGGCGCAGGCCGACACTATATGCGCCTAATTGATCCATGTAGTCTTCAAGTAGTTCCTCGGAGCGCTTGTTGAAACTTGTTTTCCAGTCGACTATTACAGGCCCTTTACCATTTACATCTAGAAGGGCATCGCAAGTTCCCGCGAAGCCTGCTGGGTGATGAACGCTAAATTCTATTGCGTGGATTGCGGTGACGTTTTCTTCGATCCACGCGAGGAGGCCGCGGCGGTAGCCGGAGGCGCTGAAGCCGACTTTGGGGGCGCTAGGTAGTACCTGCTTGAGGGCCCAGCGGGTGAGTGGGGCGGGGGTGCGGATCAGGCCATCGGGCTTTTCGTAGAGAGTGCCGCGCTTGTTGGCGGCGCCGATGGCCAGCTTTTTGGCTGAGCGGAGGACGTACTCGGCGGCGTTGTGAGTGCGGGTGCCGCGCTCGGCTGCCGTGTTGCGCTCGACGTTGGCCAGCTCCTCGCCCAGGCGGGCTACCCACGCCGCCAGGGCTGCTTTGCTATTACTGGTCTCTTTAAGGATGCGCGTAACGCTATGATATACCTCACCATTAGCGTCACGATAAATACGCCCATTAGGGTCACTTACGTCGTCGCGCTCCAGCTGCCACTTAGCCAGGCCCCTAAGCGCGTCGTGGGCGTTGGCGGCATCGGGCGGGGTGGCTGGGCGGCGTGAGGGCATAGGGGCGCCGCGGCGCAGCTGGGCAAAGGAAAGGGGCAAGCGGCGTGAACCGCTTACCCGTGCATCGGCTAAGTGACGCAGCCTAGCGGGCTACGCAGCTTCGGGCTTGAAGGGGTCGGCACCTTCGAGCAGCCGGCTTATGTCGAAGCCGGCGGCGCGGGAGTCTTCCCAGGCTGCGGCGATGTCCTTGTCGGCGCCCTTCTTACGGGGCACAGGAGTGACCTTGTACTCGGTATTTAGGCCGGCACCCTCTTTGCCAAGGATGAAGTCAATGGCGGTCAAATCGTCGTAATCCGGCATTTGACTTATGTTGTCAAGCTCGCGGATAATTGACTTCTGGCTTAGCTGCAGGATTTGCACCTGGGCTGCCTCGAAGTTGTAGACGGGCAGGGCGAGGGCGAACTTGATGGGTTCGGGGCCTGTGCCTTCGCGGTTCATGCGACGGGTGAAGTCGCCGAAAGCGATGGTCATGTCGTCGGGGCTGGGCTCAGAGGCAAAGCGAAATGGCTTCGACTTGCCGTCGGGGCCTTCTGCCCAGACTTCGTAAAACTCAAGGGGCTCGTCGCTAAGGAGGGCGAAGCGGACGGAGGAGCCTGCAGCGATCTTGCTAGGCGAGAGGTACGCGCCGCCGCCGCTTACTGCGGCTTGTGCGGACTTGGATAAGAGGGCCATAGGAAAGGCGTGGGGTGGATGCGCTTAGCGGTGCCTAGGTGGCGGTGCTGGTTGCTTGAGCAGTGTAGCACCACGCTGCACGGCTGCGCAACACTGTGCTAAGTGTTGTAGCGCAGGTCACCCGACCTAGCATTGAAAATGCCCCGCCTGTAAAGCGCTTAGACGGGGTATATCAACACTATCCATTCGCAATCTTATCAGATGAGTCGCAGTTCGGGACTGATTAGCTTTGTTCGTTCGCTGCCTGTTGGGCCGGCCTACGCGCCGATTTATGCAGAGGGTGTTGTTTTTGGTAAGAGCGAATCGGTGTCGAAAGGCAAGACGCCGCATGAGTTTTCGCACCACCGGGTATTCAGCCCTGAGGACGTGGCGCTGCTGCTTGAGCAGAAGCCGGATACGTTCCAGGCTATTGGCCTGTTCACCGGGATTCGCAGCGACGGGATCGTGATTCTCGATGTCGACGCCAACCTGTCGACGCTGCTTAAGAAGTGGGGGGACTCGATTTCGTCGGCCCCCAAGGTGGTCAGCACCAAGTCCAACGCCGCCAAGTTTGTGTTTCGCGTACCAGCGGATCAGCGGTCGCTTGTCAAAGGCCTAACGCTTAGCCAGACGCGAAAGGGCTACGAAGTCTTGTGGGGGATGCAGGGGGTGATTGCGGGGGCCTATCCCGGTTCGAGGGATGGCACGGCAAAGCCGGGCGTCTACAAGTTGGTGTCAGGCAGCTTCGATGCAATTCCTGAGGCGCCGGAGTGGCTGCTGGCGGAGATGCGGGCCAGGAAGTTGCAGGAGGCTCCTGTGGCCGGCTTGGTCAAGAATCGCCGCGGCCTGGACTTCTCGGGGCGGACGCAGGACGAGGTTGCCGAGATCGTGCATGACTGCCTCCAGGTGTTGCCACACCTAGGCCGCGGCAGTGAGGATCAGTGGTGGCAGATCGGCGCGATGGTTGCGGAGTCGTTGCCGACCGACCTGGGCTTAGCGCTGTGGTCGGCGTGGAGCGCAACAGACCCGGCGTTTGAGGACGACTGGTCTAAGGGCGACCCGTGCGCTGAGAAGTGGACCCGCCTGGCGGAGCGGGCCGGCAAGCCGGGGAACATGGGTCTGGGCAGCTTGGTGAAGCTGGCCGATGAGTACGACCCCCAGAGGCAGCGATTTCAAGACTCCAGCAGGCGAACGCTTGAGGAAGTCGAGGCTACGCAAGTACAGCAGTACCGCCACGTTGCGCTGGACTTCCCAGAGGTAATTAGGCGTGCCAGGGAACTGCTTGAGCTGGACAACCCTGCCGAGATGAACTACCGGCTTCATGCGCTGGCAGTGGAGTCGGGCTACCGCGACAAGGAGAGCCTGGAGCGTCTGCTGGTCGATCAGATGCAGTACGAGGGCGAGAGCGACACCATGTCGATCAAGGAGCTGCTTGAGCGGCAGTTTGAGCGCACCTACCTGATTCCCGATCTGCTGCCGTCGCCTTCGGTTGTGTTGGTGTACGGGGCCGGCGGAGACGGCAAGTCCATGGCGGCTTGGACGCTGGCTAAGCATGTGGCGACTGGCGAGCCGTTTGTGGTCAGGGGCAAGCCTGTTCCGGTCCAGCAGGGGCCTGTGCTGCTGCTCAACGGAGATCAGCCGCTGGTGCAGTTGCAGGAGCAGCTACAGGAGGTGGAGATACCCGATTACGCGCCTGTGACGATCAGGACCGACTGGTCGCTCCAGCGCTACGCGCAGTTCATAAAGCTCATGGAGACTGTGCAACCTAAGTTGGTAGTTATTGACTCGCTTATTGGGTGTAGTGGCGGTAAGGCGTTTGATGAAAATAAGAGTGACTTTGCGACGCCTCTATACTGGCTTACTAGGAATAACGGCGTCCTATTCCCACCCACAACCATACTTATTATTCACCACGCTAATAAGCAGGGTGGGTTTAGGGGAACCTCGGCAATTAGGGATGCTGTGGATGAGGTGTGGGCGCTGAGGCGGCCTACGGAGCGGCAGCAGGAGGCCGTGGGCGCCAATGCACGGCTCATAGGCATCGAGAAGTCTCGGAGCGGGCGCGGGGGCTCCTCGCTGCTGCTGAAGATCGACGAGGACTTGTGCTTCTGCCTAAGTGACTACGCACCAGAGATTGACCCGACCGAGACGGGGCCAAGCGGGATTACGGATCGTGTGCTGGCGCGGCTGCGCACGGCGTACCCCGAGGGGCGTACCCGCATCGAGCTGAATGCCGACCCGATTGTTGGGGGCCGGGTCACGGCAATTAGGAAGGCGCTGCAGCGCTTGGAGAAGCGGGGTCTCATCTCTGTCTCAGGTAAGACGCAAGGTAAGACTGGAGGTAGGCCGTTACACGTCTACAGGGCGATTCTTTCTTCCTCGCGGGGAGAGGTTGTATATGTGTGTCCACTTGAGGAAGATCCCAGTGATAGCAAGGGCGGAGCAATGGGACACAGGGGGGTACAAGAGGGGGAGTGTCTCATTGCTCAAGAGGTAGACCCTGGGACGTTTTCCACAAAATCCCCAGAGGCTGTGGAAAACCCCGAGTCGCAGGGGGCGAGCACTGGGACACATAGCGGCCAAGAGGAGGGGTGTCCCATTGGTAAACCCTTGTGGCGCAAGGGATTAGCCCCTAAAGCGACAGATACGGAAGCTATACGCGCACGCGAGGACGAATCGCCGCGGCCAGGCTCTGCCCTGGAACGTTCTCAGGAGGAGCTGGAGGCGATGCGCCGTGATGTGTTTGCGTCATGGGATTAAGTCCCGCTGAGCTGCGGCGCCAGGCCGACCTGGAGCGCATCGAGGCCTTCCTTGTGTCGCTTGCGGAGTGGATGCCAGAGCCGCCTACAGGGTGGCGCGAGGCAGCGAGGCCGCCTGGTTCCGCTCCACGTACTGGAGGACTCAAGGCGTAGCGCCAAGTTTATGCTGTGCTAAGGTGTTAGGGCTTCGCTGGAAATGCGGAGCCCCATTCTTTTGCTTAGCTACTACGTGACTGCAACGCCGCTTACTACTGAGCCCACCTTCCTCTTAGGGGTTGGGCATCTGCACACGCTGGCTACGGCGATGACCGTGGCGTTTGATACGGAGACGACGGGGCTGCAACCCGAGGAGGGCGGTCTGCGTTTACTGCAGCTGGGCGCCCGAGATTGCCCCATTGTGCTTATTGACTGCTGGGAGCTGGATAAGGCCGGTTGGGCGGCGGTGCGGGACTTCTTTGAGGCCAAGCAGCGCTTTTGGTTGGCGCACAACGCTGTGTTTGACCTGGGCTGGCTGCAGGAGCATGGCATCAGGCCTAACGGGCATGTTATGTGCTCGATGATGGCCAGCAAGCTGATTAGCAACGGGGTGCCGAATTTGAAGCACGGCCTGGCTGCCGTGGTGGAGCGCTACCTAGGCAGGGAGCTGAGCAAGGAGATGCAGGTAAGCGACTGGTCCGCGCCAGTGCTTAGCGCCGAGCAGCTCACCTATGCGGCCGGCGACGTCCAGGCACTCCTTGACCTTGACTTGGTGCTTACCGAGCGCTTAGGGGCGGCGCGGCTGATGAAGGCGCACTCCCTTGAGTGCAGGGCGCTGCCGGCGATGGCGCAGATGTGGCGCACCGGGCTGCCGTTCAACCGCACCAGGCTTGAGGAGCTGCAGGCCTCGCTTGAGGCGGATATTGGGCGCTACGGCGAGCAGTTCGTTGCGGACCTCGATGCGGCGCTGCCCGAGGAGCACAAGCTGCCGCGGGACGAGGATGGCAGCTTCAATTTGCGCAGCAAGGCCGAGGGCGCGGTTCGCCTAGGCACGAAGCGGCAGGCGGGCTTCAACCTCAACTCGCCGAAGCAGCTGGTGGAGAAGTTCACGGTGCTGCTTGGCGTGGTGCCGGTAGGTAAGGAGGGGAAACCCAGTGCTGCTAGGGATGCCTTGCGGGACTATGCGGCGGACCACAAGGTCATTCAGATTTATCTGCTGTGGAAGCGAGCAGAGAAGCGTAGGCAAATGGTAATTAGTTTGCTTGAGCATCAGGCTCCCGATGGTTTTATTCGCGCTAGTTATATGCAGCTTGGCGCTGAATCGGGGCGTATGAGTTGCGCTAAGCCGAACCTGCAGCAAGTGCCTAGGGATAATGCTTTTCGTGCGGCTGCTGAGGCGCCTGAAGGGTGGACTTTTGTGTGCGCAGACTTTGGACAAATGGAATTGCGTTTAGCCGCTGCGCAAGCCGTGGACGAGACAATGATCGTGGCGTTCAAGCACGACATGGACCTGCACACGCTGACAGCCAGCGCCATCTACACCGAGCCCACCGAGAACGAGAAAGAGCTGAAGCTGCGTAGACAGGTAGCCAAGTCTGCCAACTTCGGCCTCCTATTTGGTGCCTCTACTAAGGGTCTTAGGAACTATGCAGGCGCTATGGGAATCACTATGACTATTGAGGAAGCTGAGGAGGTGAGGGATACGTTCCACAGCACCTATAAGGGGATAAACAAGTGGCAGAGGGACAACGCTATAACTTCGGATAGTACGCGGGGAGACAAGTGGGCGGAGGTACGCATACCTGTTAGTGGGATGCGCCGATTTTTGCCTGGCGATATGAACAGGGTTACGGTTAGATGCAATACGCCCGTTCAAGGGGCCGGTGCCGCAGTTATGAAGTCGGCCCTGGGCAAACTGTGGCTGCTGCTGGCTGCAGCCGGCGAGCACGCAGCACGACTTAGTGCAGTAGTGCATGACGAAATTTTACTTTTAGTTAGGGAGGGCACCGAAGAGCAGTGGATGTCAACGCTCCAGAGCGTTATGGAGAGCGCCGAGGCTGACTGGCTGGGAGACATACCTCCCCTAGCTGAAGCCAATAGTGGTAAGACGTGGGCCGACGCTAAGTAGCGCGGCGGCGCCTACTGTGGCGTTACTTCTTGGCGCAGCTTAGTGGGGCGTACGGGGCGCGAAATAATGGTGGATTGGCTGCGTCAGGAGATGCGGCTGGCCACTGTTGCGGATTTACAGAGGGCTGCGCAGTTTTTGGAGTTTGCGCGTGAAATAAGGAAGGGGTGCAGTAAGCAAAGGGCCAAGTCAAGGCGAGTGCAGAGTCAGGGGTGGCGGAAGCACATTGACCCGACCTTAAGGTGGTAGGCTAAGCGTTCATGATGTACTAGCTCCTATGACTAAGCCCCACGGAACCAAAAAGCACTTTCAGGTTTTGATAGACCCGAATCGTGCTGCGTTGCTGGAGCTAGAAGCTACGCGGAGAGGGTTCAAGGCCGCGGCCTACGCACGGGAGCTGATCTACACCGAGCTGGAGCGCACAGCTGGAGATCGGGAGTATCAGGCAGCGTTTACGCAGGACGCCGATGAGCGCCGCGCCGCGATCCAGCGCCAAGTGGAAGGGCGACTTAAGGGGCGCAAGACCTCGCCAGCGTAGGTCTTAATGTGATAAGCTAAGCGCAGGCCTGGCAACCGCTAGGCCTTATTCGTTCCACTGCTTAGCCCTTATGTCTAGTTCAATGCAAAGGCCGTCCGCTAATTGCGAAGCCTGTACTTACTGGCAGTACGTAGCGCCGTTGCCAGATAGCGATGCGCTTAGTTTTGGTACGTGCCGAAAGAATGCTCCTGCTGCTACGGCGCACAGCGAGCACAGTATGAGCTTCCCACTTATTGCTGTGTGGCCGGTCACCGGCAGTAACGAGTGGTGCGGAGACTGGGTTGGCTAGGCCTTTGCCCCCACTTCTGGCCGCACATAGCAGCAGTTCCCCTTATTGCGGTAGTCTTAGGCTTACCTCATCAGTCCTATGAGTTTTCAAGTGATCTCGGCCTCTGACATTCCTCAGAGCAATAACCGTGTTACCAAGACCACACCTCTGCGTCATGCGCTTGCTCTTCTGCAGGTCGGTGAGGCAATCGAAGTTGCCTATGACGACTTCGATGCCGAGGCAGGGTATCGGCCCACCACCATCACCCAGGTGGCCAGCACCATGACTGCTAAGTCCGAAACGGTGCGCTTCTCCGTGAAGCGCAAGGCCGACATGACGGGCTGCTACCTAGTGGCCACCGCCAAGCCTGAGCCCGGCACCACTAAGCCGCGTGGACGTAAGCCCGCCAGCGCGGCTGCGTAGGCT
>CALGUV010000019.1 GCA_937920245.1 uncultured Microbacteriaceae bacterium | reverse complement strand
CCGCCTGGGGAGTACGGCCGCAAGGTTGAAACTCAAAGGAATTGACGGGGACCCGCACAAGCGGTGGATGATGTGGTTTAATTCGATGCAACGCGAAAAACCTTACCTACCCTTGACATGTACGGAACTTGCCAGAGATGGCTTGGTGCTCGAAAGAGAGCCGTAACACAGGTGCTGCATGGCTGTCGTCAGCTCGTGTCGTGAGATGTTGGGTTAAGTCCCGCAACGAGCGCAACCCTTGTCATTAGTTGCTACGAAAGGGCACTCTAATGAGACTGCCGGTGACAAACCGGAGGAAGGTGGGGATGACGTCAAGTCCTCATGGCCCTTATGGGTAGGGCTACACACGTCATACAATGGCTGGTACAAAGGGTTGCCAACCCGCGAGGGGGAGCTAATCCCATAAAGCCAGTCGTAGTCCGGATCGTAGTCTGCAACTCGACTACGTGAAGTCGGAATCGCTAGTAATCGTGGATCAGAATGTCACGGTGAATACGTTCCCGGGTCTTGTACACACCGCCCGTCACACCATGGGAGCGGGTCTCGCCAGAAGTAGTTAGCCTAACCGCAAGGGGGGCGATTACCACGGCGGGGTTCGTGACTGGGGTGAAGTCGTAACAAGGTAGCCGTATCGGAAGGTGCGGCTGGATCACCTCCTTTCTGGAAAAATCAGTGAAGCTGATTTCAGGCGTCCACACTTATCGGTTGTTGGAAGGTTGTTGCCGTTGGGCTAGCATGAAGCTTAGGAGCTTTGCTTCAAGGCCGATCTATGTTGGCGCACCAGTTGCGACCGGCTTGGGTCTGTAGCTCAGTTGGTTAGAGCACCGTCTTGATAAGGCGGGGGTCGTTGGTTCGAGACCAACCAGACCCACCATCCCATCGACTGCTAGATATCGGGGGATTAGCTCAGCTGGGAGAGCACCTGCTTTGCAAGCAGGGGGTCGTCGGTTCGATCCCGTCATCCTCCACCAATTTCTTATCGCTTCGCTGCAGTCTTGCTGTGGCCTGGTGACTTATCTGTTTGTTGTGTTGAGAGTCAATACACAAGTGCCTTGTCGTTCGTGATGAGGGTGTTTGTGTGTTGGTTAATCTTGATTAACTAATTACAACGCTACTTTCTAAGTAGCGCGGCTGTTCTTTAAAAATTCATAGAGTCGAAATCAGCGTTGCTGATAGTTGCACTAATTCGTAAAGGTTTAAAGTGCAAGTAAGCTATCAGCGACAATTTTTTTGATTGCGTCAACGAATATTTCGATTGCGCAAATATTGATAACACCTTGTGTGTTGTTGGTGTTTACGTGAAATTGAATACGGCATATATAACGTGAATTCGTTCCTTGATGTTGGCTTTGGGTGTTTCGTGTCTGGTGGCTTGCTGCTAGATAAGAGAATTCAAAGTTATAGGGTCAAGTGAATAAGAGCATATGGTGGATGCCTTGGCGATGATAGGCGACGAAAGACGTGATAGCCTGCGAAAAGCTTCGGGGAGCTGGCAAATAAGCTTTGATCCGGAGGTGTCTGAATGGGGAAACCCACCCTTAGGGGTATCCTGACCTGAATACATAGGGTCTGGAGGCGAACCGGGTGAACTGAAACATCTCAGTAGCTCGAGGAAAAGAAATCAACCGAGATTCCGATAGTAGTGGCGAGCGAAATCGGAAGAGCCTGTTAGTGATAGCGCGATGTTTAACGGAACGACTTGGAAAGGTCGGCCATAGCGGGTGATAGCCCCGTACGTGAAAAGCAACGTGTGGTACTGAGCTAACGACAAGTAGGGCGGGACACGTGTAATCCTGTCTGAATATGGGGGGACCATCCTCCAAGGCTAAATACTCATCATCGACCGATAGTGAACAAGTACCGTGAGGGAAAGGCGAAAAGAACCCCGGGAGGGGAGTGAAATAGATCCTGAAACCGTATGCTTACAAAAAGTAGGAGCCTCGTAAGGGGTGACTGCGTACCTTTTGTATAATGGGTCAGCGACTTACATTCAGTGGCAAGCTTAACCGAGTAGGGAAGGCGTAGGGAAACCGAGTCCGAATAGGGCGAATTAGTCGCTGGGTGTAGACCCGAAACCAAGTGATCTATCCATGGCCAGGATGAAGGTGCCGTAACAGGTACTGGAGGTCCGAACCGACTAATGTTGCAAAATTAGCGGATGAGCTGTGGATAGGGGTGAAAGGCTAAACAAACTTGGAGATAGCTGGTTCTCTCCGAAAACTATTTAGGTAGTGCCTCAAGTATTACCTGCGGGGGTAGAGCACTGTTTTGGCTAGGGGGTCATGGCGACTTACCAAACCAAGGCAAACTCCGAATACCGCAGAGTACAGCTTGGGAGACAGAGCACCGGGTGCTAACGTCCGGACTCAAGAGGGAAACAACCCAGACCGCCAGCTAAGGTCCCTAAAATTGGCTAAGTGGGAAACGAAGTGGGAAGGCTAAAACAGTCAGGATGTTGGCTTAGAAGCAGCCATCATTTAAAGAAAGCGTAATAGCTCACTGATCGAGTCGTCCTGCGCGGAAGATGTAACGGGGCTAAGCCAGTTACCGAAGCTGCGGATTTGCAATTTATTGCAAGTGGTAGGAGAGCGTTCTGTAAGCCTGTGAAGGTGTCTTGTGAAGGATGCTGGAGGTATCAGAAGTGCGAATGCTGACATGAGTAGCGTTAAAGGGGGTGAAAAGCCCCCTCGCCGTAAGCGCAAGGTTTCCTACGCAACGTTCATCGGCGTAGGGTGAGTCGGCCCCTAAGGCGAGGCAGAGATGCGTAGCTGATGGGAAACAGGTCAATATTCCTGTACCGATTACAAGTGCGATGTGGGGACGGAGAAGGTTAGCTCAGCCAACTGTTGGATATGTTGGTTCAAGCCTGTAGTCATGCCTGGTAGGCAAATCCGCCGGGCTTAGATGAGGGGTGATAACGAGTCTGCTTGCAGACGAAGTGAGTGATACCCTGCTTCCAGGAAAAGCCACTAAGCTTCAGCTTGTAATTGACCGTACCGCAAACCGACACTGGTGCGCGAGATGAGTATTCTAAGGCGCTTGAGAGAACTCTGGAGAAGGAACTCGGCAAATTGACACCGTAACTTCGGGAGAAGGTGTGCCCTCAGTAGGTGAACCTGTACAAGGGGAGCCCAAAGGGGTTGCAAAGAATAGGTGGCTGCGACTGTTTATTAAAAACACAGCACTCTGCAAACACGAAAGTGGACG
>CALGUV010000018.1 GCA_937920245.1 uncultured Microbacteriaceae bacterium | reverse complement strand
ACATCGCCTGTCGCCTTTGAGCAGGACAATGCGAAGGTAGTCCAAACTAATACGAAGTCGGGAGCTAGCGCAGCTAAAGCACCGGCGACAGCGGCGACGGGCGGTCAAAGTCAACCGTCTTACGCACAGTCCGGCACTGAGAAAGCTGCCGCGTCACTGAAAGATGCCCGGGCTGCCTGGGCACAGCAATCAACTACAACCGGGAACGGGAACTTCTTCATGGTGCCTTACCTGGTCGGTGTTAAGCCGCGCGATTTCCTGTGTATTCCCTCCCTCAATGCTGACGACCCCTACTTCGAGGATTGGATCATTGAGACGGTGTCTTACGAGCAGAAGGATGAGGGTGGTGTGGAGATCGGAGTGAGTTGTACGCGTCCGTTTCCAGGTGAGGGCCTGGTTCTCGCCGAGGCCGATGCGAAAGCGGTCGAAGATGTACTAAAAACTCTAAAGACAACTAAGGATTGGCACAATCTATATTGGAGTGCGTAACGCGCTCGCGCTTGAGAAACTTCTCTCGATCTCGAGAGAGTGAAGCAGTTTACCGCCAGGTCCCGGTTGTATAATGTCCTTGAGCGTTGCCGGCAATAGGGTCGGGCCAACGACGCTTTCTACTAAGAGTCTAACGTGAAAAACGTAAAGATTAACATCGCCTTGGACGAACGCAATCGCGCGCGTCTCGAAACTAAGTCCTACGATCGGGCTTACGTCGACGTGCCGAATCGCGCGCTTCCTGCCGGCCTCAAAGAGGAGCTGAGTGTGATTCACGCGGCGCTAACCGGGAACGAATTGCCTGAGGAAGGCAGTACTTTCACCGTTCGCGCTGACGCGTCCGGTACTTTCAAGCGACTGTATAGCCCCACAGTATTCTCCACTGAGGAGAAAGGGCTGATTATCCGTTGGGGCACTGACGATGTTCCGCTTGCCGTCACCGGCGGTAAGATCGGCGCTGTCAATGCCGACAAGAAGACGAAATTCGCATTCAAGGAAGAGCAAATCGGTAAGTACGGCGAGACCGTGCTGAGTGTGTCTATCGCTAAGGATGGTACACTGTACACGATGCCCTTTCCGGTGAAGGCAGCTGATTGGGAGGCGGGCGTAAGTCCGGACGTTCTCGACGTTCTCCTCGATGAGAATCCCGACGCCATCGCCGAACAGATCGCCGTCGCTTCGGATCCATCTAAGCGTGGTGAGGGCACTGGCGGTCCTCGACTGCAAGGTCACATCATCAAAGTCGCCGAGCTTCCTATCGGCACTTACACCATCACGAGCTACCGCGTTCGGGAGACTTCCTACGGTACGGACTACATGATCCAAGCGATCGTGGACGAACCCTTCGTAGCTACTACACGGGTAAAAGACGAAGCGACTGAGGAGTGGGGTGATGCCGAGGTGGAGGTGAGTGGTTTCGCGATTGTGAAGCCTAACACAGCACTGAAGAAGCTATTCGCCGCTGAACCTATCATCGACGATGCTAATCCCGGAACTCTAGAGGTGACGGCGCACGGTGAGTGGAATGGATTTAAGACGGCAAAAGTGCTTCTTAAGTGTTCCGCATTCAAGCAGGATGATGGCTCCTTCGACATTGACTTCTGATCGGCTATAGGCTAACCGGAGGGGCTTAGTGCCCCTCTTTTCATATGAACTTTTTCTGGCTCTCATTAACCGCAGCATTGATTATCATTTCGGCTGTATCACCTGACGATATCGCGGTCGCATTTGATCTCGTTGATGTCTGGATACAGGAGATCTGGTTATGGATCAGAAGCCTGCCGCTCAGAGTACGTCTCTGGCTCAGACTAACGTGGGATTCATCGTGGTTTGCCTGGCGACTATGGGTGATTAAACAACAGATCAAGCATAATAGAAACAACTCAAAAGAAGGTAACGAATGACTGATAAGTTCAGCGGAAAAGCATTCACTGACCCGCAGAGCGATACTATCCGCCGCACCGCGAAAGCCCGGCGTTTCTCTACGAAAAAGGATGAGGCGGGAGATGATAAGAAGAAAGCACCGACCAACCTATCTGAGCTATACAACAAGGGTGTAGAGCACCTGCGGACTTTCAACTTCCATGTTGAACTCTGCGAGATCGGCGATCATATCAAGCACCGGATCCTAAAGCCAGCGGCTCCAACCCAGATCTTAGGCATCAATTATCCGGCAAGTTTTCAACCATTACAGGATGTCTCGACCCTGGAAGACTTCCAGCGTATCGAGCGAGCATTCGAGTCAGCTGAGAGCGAAGTCCGTGATTTCTGGACCCCACTATTTCGACCGAAGGGCGGCGAGACCGACCTAGGGAACTTCGCTGTCAGACTGCTGTCGATGAAGCGCATCCAGCAAAACATAAGTATTCACGAGACACTTGACTACGGGCATACCTTCGATCCTGACGGTGCGATCTGCGGTTTTGGGTTCGTACGTAATCCGCGAGTGTGGGTTCCTGCGAAAGCGTGGTTTGATGAGAGGCTGCATTGCGTAACGCTAAAAGATGTCTTCACTATCTTCCCAGAGGCGGAGGTAGAGATGCTGAAGATGATTCTCGGTCGTGTCGGTGTAGGACGGTCCAATCACCAGCCACCGAACTTTCCTAAGCCGATCGACCACACCGCCCGGATGGCAGCGGTGATTGTAGGTAAAGACGCTGGTCTTGGTAAGTCAACCGTCTTCAACGGGCTAACCGCGGCACTGTCAAAGTGCGGATTTGCCACTCACACCTTCAAATCAACGGAGGATCGCTTCGGCCTGAAAGCAGCGGCTCTCGCCAATATCGCATACAAGGACGATACGGCGATGAGATCGCTTAAGCAGTTCCTTGCTGCGGAAGAGACTAAGATCCTTATCACCAACGGACTATTTCAGACTGAAGAGAAGTTCCAGAACGCTGAGCAGATCTGGCCCCAGTGTGTTCTTATCGTCAACTCCAACGACTGGGACGCTCACTTCGCTTATGATCTCGATCCGGGCATCATTGACCGTATCAAGATCCTTTCTACCTATCGCGAGTATGAAGTACTTAAAAACCGTAAGACTTTGGCGGGTACTGTTAGTGATGGTACTCCTGACCTTCGTCCTCGCACCCACATCCCCTTCCTTGCTGATAAGCTTGGTGTATCTACTGACGCTTTGTATCTCTGGTGCCTACGCCTGGCTACAGATAGGTTCTGGGAGATAATCAACGATGTAGCGGACCCAACTATCAATCGTTTACAGTTGGAAGTTCGATACTGGACGACCCGCCAGCGTATCCGGTTTAAGGCCGATACGTCACAGGCACTGGTCAATGCGATGGCGATCTGCGCAGCCATCCGGTCAGGAGACTCGGGATACAGCATGCCCGAACTTACACCGGAGGTGCTTACACGACACCTTCGTGATCTTCTCTTCATCGGGGTCGACAAGAGCGGTAAAAAGCTTATGACCAACATGAAGATTCGATGGGAGGAGGCTGGTCGACCATCCACACACTTCTATCAGGGACTTCGCGAGATCCGCTGGGAGTCCGTACAGCTCGCCATCGACACTTTCATAAATGCGCAGCATTATGGCGGTAAGTCCCCGAGTGAGGTTGTCAAGGAGGTGATGGGCAAACTCGTGATGCGCGACGGGTTCAAGATCTCAACAGGCTTATCTTACGTGATCGAGGACTGGAATACGTGCCGATACGCCGTCGGAGAAGTCATCGAAGAAGCGAAATCACTTACAAACACCATCTCTAAGACACAACGTGAACGACTCTGTGACCGTAGCATCGAACCGACCCGCGATTGGCTATCCGATCCCAATTACTCTCCCGATCGTGCGGAAGAGATCCGACCAGACATGGAGTGATGGTGATGAATCTAAACGAGCTAATTGGGTTTCAATGGAGGAATTTGAGTCAGGGGGAGATCATCTCTCTCCTGCAGTTTCAGCCGTATCACTCACCACAGGCGAAGGCACTGCGAGCAGCGTTCACCGCCTTGAAGTACGACGACGTGAGCCGAAGAGGGTAAAGCAAACAGAGCCCCACCTCCGGGGCGAAGTTGAAGACCCCGAAACCATGGACGCCTACATTTACGAGCAGGATAAACAAAAGCGGCTTTACGACGAATTGGTGGCCGAAGGCTACACTCTCGCGGATGATCCGGCCGGTCTCGAAAGGATTATCGGACAGACAGCGGAGATCATGGCTATCTGCGAGATGTGGACTCCGCGGCTTCTGTGCAAGTTATTCGTGAAAGGCACTGAGCAGGTCGAACATTCATTTCACTTGGTTCCCCTTCATCAGATCGTGAAGTGGTTGTATCAAGTGCCAGCTCCCGGCGACACCTTCTCAGGAAGATTTGTCATCGGCGTACGAAGGGTTGGTGAAGGAAAGTACGTTCCCGCATTGCGCCTTCCACTGAAATAGGGGTAAGTCACTTCGCATCGACCAAACAACAATGGACCAAGACATCACGGCGATCCTCGATGGAATCAAGCAATCTGTCGAGGCGGTGGGTCGCTCCGGGCGAGAGGAGATTCACCTTGACAATATCTTCTTTCGGACTGACGCTTCCTCACTAGACGTCCCGTTAGATAGCAACTTACTGAAGAGCCGCGAGGATTTAGAGATTCTACTTGACGCTTTCGACATCAGCTATTATGATCTCGAAACGAGTAATATCTTCACAAATGACACTGAGGTTGAGTCAGGTGTAGTCGCATTTCTAACACAGCCTGCCGAATTGGGACCGAACGGGCTGCGTATCGATATGACAGTTGTCGTCGCGGCGGCTGATGTGACGAACGAACTTCCCCAAACCGTGCTTACGAGCCAATTGTTTCTACGTACCTTAGCCGAACAACTCGAAGTAAGCCCCGGTAGTGTCACCTTTAATGTCGCTTACGCCTATGTGCTGTGGGACGATGCTGAGCAATTAGTAGAATTTGAGATCGAGATACCGCGCTAGATTTACGTCTGCCTTGATCGGCTACAATACTTCAAAGAAAACAACACATGGAATTCGACTACGTCAAGTTTGTCAATGAGGGCTTCGACGCCCAGGAGAAATATGCTAAGAAGGTCGGTGATCCCGGACCGACTGGCCTAATGCTGATTGAGAAGATCAATGGTAAGCTTCATGAGGCCGACTTAGAATTTCGCTACGCGAAGATCATCGAGTACTTCGGTCACTTAATGGAGGAAGCGGTCGAAGCCCGAGTGTATGTACCTCGCCGTAGTTGGAAGAATGGCGAGCAAAGCTATCTCGACAGCCCCGAGCTGAGAAAGGAATTCATTGCTGAACTCTACGACATCCTACTGTTTCACCGTGCTATCCTGGCGTATGCTGGCGTAACTGGAGAGGAGTTCGCAGAGATCGCTGCTGAGAAACAGGCGTATAATCAGGTCCGAAAAGATCACAATGTGAACGGTTCGGAAAAGGTGAATGCCACGCCGAGCGAGGAACTCGCCGGGAAGTGCGCTTCTGCTAGGTTTGCCAATAATAATTACGATCGGGACTGATGGCTCAGAGCACATTTTTCGTAAAACTCATCAACCAAGGTCGGGTGATTGAGACAACCGTACAGGCACACACCCAGCCCGAAGCGCGTAAGTTCGCCGAGAATATGTACCCCGGCTACAGAGCGATGAGTGCCCAGAGGGTCGGGTGATGACACCGCTTCTCGATAAGACAAGATACTACTACGACTTTCTCGACTACTACAAGAAGGCGAAGACACAGCAGGAGACTAGTAATCTCGGCGTGGTCCCTCACTCCAAATCCGGGGTGGGGGATGCCCTTATGCAAAATGTAGAGTTGTACGATGTGGTCGAGCGGAAATACGCCGGCTTCAGCCAGATCGTCAATGACATCTTTTACGGTTGGACTGACTCTCATCCCTACTACGAGAAGATGGAAGCGGGTTTCGTCACTGACCAACGGCGCGAGGTGGCAAATAACTGGACGGGAAAACAACTCGAGGAAGCGGATTGGATCTATCTCATGCTGCTTCACCGCGTGACAGGTTCCGCGATCAACTACGCAAAGATCCCATCCGGCTATCATAACACGCTTCTCTTTCACCTTCACGAGTGCGATACGATCGAGGAGATGGCGGAGGTTGTTAAGACCCATCCAACACCATTCTACACATCAGTCGGGTATCAGTTCCCCGCGTTTCCGAAGCCCCCTGAAGGTTATAGACGTGGTGGTGACTACTACCTCTGCGAATTCGCGCCTGAACTTGCCCGAGCATTCACGAACTGGGTTCGCAGCGGCAAACCTAAGACGTTTCGTCAGATGGGCGATTGGTTGTTTGAGTGGAATGTCGAACACGGACTGAGAAAGTATAGGTTCCAATACGCTGCGTTCGTCGCGGACATCGCTGACTGGTTTCCGGAATATGTCGAACGTGACAGTCTGTTCTACTACGGAACAAATGCGATCGAGTGCATCTCCTATCTGGCAAAACCGAAGGTGAGGATGCCGAAAGAGCAGTTTCTTGATGAGGTGATGCTAGAGATCTATCGGGAGACCGGCTCACTGCCGTACAACGCTGAGGATGTCTGCTGCGACTACATCCGTTGGGTCGAGAACTATATCAAACCCGGCAGTCATTACGACCACCTTAACCGTGACAGGATCTGGAATTCCTCCTCTATTCACGATCATCCCTACGGTCGTCAGAAGCCGATGCTCAAACTCGGTCTAATCGACTCATTCAACACACTTTCCGTTCACCCATCCGATGATTACGTTATCTCCCGCGCGGGAATCGACCGAGAAGAGTATCACAGGCGGGTTAATCGAGCTCGAGAACACCGACTCCAACATTCCAATCGGAAAGAACGGAAAGCCGCAGGACTCATACTTTAGACATTGGCCCCTCGAGGAACGAATCGAAAAATATATGGAGTTCAATCGTAAGTTTGACCTCCGAGAGGATCCTGATCTCGTCGAGGGATTCTCCCATCGACTTCACTGGCACGAACATCCGGCGGTGTGGCGTCTTCGTGAAGCGGATTTAAGTCTTGAGGAGCGCATCGCCGTCACGATTCACTTCAGCTTTTCGAATGAGAAGTGGACCAACCTGACGACGATTCTTGACGAAGGCTGGGATGCCCTGCGGGATCTTTTTGCTACGGAGCGACATGCCCGCTCGGATCTATTCCAGATCTATTATCCCAAGGGTACCATAGTCAAAGAGTGGCTGATCACCGAACCACCGAAGATCGCGAAGATCCTCGCTCCCATAGTTGAAGCATATGACCGTCCGTTGTCGATGATGGAGTTCGCGAAGATACAGGAGCGAGTGTTGAAGGACCACTTTGGTTTTCGCTCTCCGTTGTATCCATCAAAGAACACAGCTCGGTATATCGCTATGCCTCGCCCGGATCTTGTGGATCCTGACTCAATTCTGGTCGGTGGTACGGGACACTTTCGTGGGATGATGTACGTGTTTGGCCCACCGAATATCGACGGCAAACTGAAATATAAGATAGATTCGCTGGGGCAGTTGATTCCCGATAATAAACACACTGCGACGTGGTTATCCTATATGGAGACACTCGCGAGTTGGGAGGGCGACCCTATTCACACCAACAAGATGTTGAACCATGAGGATCAACTCTGTTGGTTCAGTAAGTTTGTAGAGAGAAAGCATGGGCATAAGCCCCCCGCGAGAACCTTTCCACGAATCTGGATCTTTCCCGATGATTTCTCCCTTAGGGCCGTATGACGCACAACAAACATATCATCGATGGCATAAACAAGGATCTTATCGGGAGGTCTAAGCAGTACTATCTTGATCTCGCGGGAGACTGGGAGGATCCTTACGGCGATCCTGTCATTACCGCACACGCTGGCGTTCGAGTAGTTCGAGACGATCTCATCACTGGATCGAAAGTTCGTGGTGGCGACTGTTTAATCTCAAAGATCTCACCGGATCAAGACACGATAGTGTATGTTCAGCCCCGATTTGGTCTGGCAGGTGTATCAATCCTCGATGTGGCTAAACGTCACGGAAAGAAAGTGGTGCTCTTCATGCCGGCATCGAAACAAATCTCGCATCACCAAGCCTGCTGTCTTGAGCGTGGGGCGACGGCAAAATTCGCAAGGATCGCGGCGATGCCTAACCTAAATCTTATCGCAAAGTCGTGGGCTGAGAAACGACCAAACTGCTTTTTTGTCCCTCTTGGACTGAAACATGAGCTCGTGACTGCCGGTTTTGTGAAAACAATGTCGAGAATGCCCGAACCAGAGGAAGTCTGGAGTGTGATCTCAACCGGCGTTCTTACACGGTCGATGCAAATCGCGTGGCCAAACGCGGAGTTTCATGCGGTCGCCGTCGCTCGAAATCTTAAAGCCGGGGAACTCGGTCGAGCGGAAGTTATCTCCGCACCGGAACAATTCACTAGTGCTATTAAAGGCGATGATATACCACCATTCCCGTCAGTTCTTACTTATGACGCGAAGGCGTGGCGCTACATTCCCAAAAACACAAGCCGCGACATCTTAATGTGGAACGTTGGCACTGAGCCGCAACTTAAAGACGAGACTATTTATGATGCAGTCAATAGCGAGCGCGGGTGGGGAGACAGCCGCGATTACCGGAGTGTTTGCCACGATCTCGAAGGATCCAGGATGGCACTCCCACGGGTGGGCGCGAACGTGGGCTGAGAATACAGGACTAACGCTCAATCACGACAATCACCCCGTGAAGGAGATGTATTTCTTTCACGGACCGCATCCTTGGGACAATCGGCTGAATATACCGAATGGGTGGCCACGTGAGGGGCCGAAGATCAGAAAAAAGTTGCTTGCGGCGTTTGAGGCGGAGACCGTTTTGTCTCTCGATGTGCCTGTGCCGAATTACGCAAAGTTTCTGTCAGGGCGATCGGATTTTACCGATCAGGATCTACTTCCTGAATTGATACGGTTGCAGGAGCGGGCGAAGGTCCTGCGAAGTACAGACTTGGGACTTGATTGGGTTACCGTAGGTGATAGTCATGTGGCGGCCTGGGCACCGCCAGGATCAATGACCGCGAAGAATGACGGTAAGACTTTGTGGGGTGAGATTCGTACAGACTTCGCCATTACCCGGCAGGTATTAAAGGAGTGCCCGCAAGTTCGAGGTATCACGATGGTCCTTGGGAATATCGACGTACGCTTTCACATCCTTCGACTTAATGCTGACTGGAAGTGGATGTATGACAGGTGGAAGGAGTTCGGTGATTCGCTAGATATTGAAGTCGAGTATTCACTACCCTGGCCAGTAGAATACGAGAACAGACAACTGCCTAAATTGGGTCAGTACATGGGTCAATCATTTTACGGATCTCGGGATGAGAGAGCGGATCTTGTGGTGCAGATCCGGGACTATATGGATAAGAAAGGTATGCTTACCGTAAGCTACCCCGAGGAATGGCTAAGCCTTGATCCGGAGGAGTACGCTAAAACACACATGCAAAAGTATAAAAACGTTCATCTCATGCCAACACGCTATAGACGGCATGACCAGTGGACAGTTTATTAACTGGCATACATAACCGTCCTAATCACTGCCAACATAGTATAGTATCTCTAGATCCGCAGCCTTTATCCATCAAAACCGTATGGCAATCTCCCAACCAGTAGTAGAACATTTACGAGAAGCTGAGAAAAATCTCAGAGAAGCGTTGGCTTATGCAGCTCGAACAGAGAAATCTCACGTTCCCGCCGTGATCTCAGAGATTATCGTCAAGATCAACACCCTGATTGATATGACTCAATTTCTCGAGGATATTTCAGAACAAATTCCGAAGCGCTTCTAATGAGAATTTACCGTAGAACACCTGGTATCACCGTCAATCTTCGACGGGCCACCGATAACGATCTTCTTGCGATGGAAGTGCGCTACCCTGACGATCGGCTACTTCCCACGATGGGAGTGCGGGAGAGCTGGGTGTTGACCGTCGGGGAGAAACGCGATTCGGACGCAGTAGGTTTTATCGAGTATTTTGTCAGGGACTCCGAACTTGTGATCACAGGACTCTGGGTCACTCCCGATAAGAGGGGGAATGGTTATGGTACAATGATGATAGAGTTGGTTGAGGCGACTGAGCGACCGGACATCATTCGGGCTATCGTCACACCGCATTCATCTGATTTTTACACAAAGCGGGGATTTAGCGCTGATATGGGACATTGTATTGTCACCCGAGTGTCGGATTCTCTAAAATGAATATCGCTCTTGTGCACCCCGAGACAATTGACTTCAACCGTCTGATCCGCGTGATGCGTCAGACCTCGTACGGTTGCCTTCTCGAAAGTTTTATTCGTGTGGAGATCGGGCAGGACTCGATGATGGCCGCCTGGGACGCTTTTCGAGACATCGCGATGTACTTTCATGAGGAATACGAAGGAGAAAAAGAGATGGTTTCACAGTTTTTGATGACGCTTGAGGATGAGGTGCCGTTCATAGATATGGGGATGAATCCTTGGATCTGAGCAAGTGGGATGTTCGATTCTTTGATATGGCCGTCCTTGTCTCGTCGTGGAGCAAAGACCCGGGGACGACTGTCGGTGCTGTGCTAGTCAGTGATCGGCGGATTTTAGCCACAGGATACAACGGCTTTCCGTTGGGAATTGAGGACACTCCAGAGCGATACGCCGACCGAGAGGTAAAACTCGCTTACACTGTGCACGCGGAGGTCAACGCTCTATTAAACGCAGCAAAAAACGGAGCGAAGACCGAAGGATCCTCCCTGTATGTCACATTTCACCCATGCGTAAGTTGCGCGGCGGCGATCATACAAGGCGGAATTAAAAAGATAGTATGTCCATCGGTAGAATCGGCTCCAGAGAGGTGGCAGAATAGTTTTGAAAAAGCACGAGATTTACTACTCGAGGCTGGCATCGAAATCGTTAATGATGGAGTCGACAATGAATGAAGATCAGCCTTTTAGCGAGGTCTGTCCGAAGTGCGGAGCCAAATTTTTTGAGGGGCGGCTGTACTGGGCGACCGGAAAGCCGGGAGACCCCAAGGATCTTGCGGGTCTTGTATGTCAAAATTGGGGAGACGCGACCTGTATCAACCCAATGAGGAATGAGACAGGAGGCGACACTTGGCAGAAGCGGTTTGAGTTTATGAATCTTATGTCGTCCGAACTCGATCTGCCGCATGTCAGTTGACATAGTGGCACAAGGACCCCTCTAAACGGCCGCAAAACATAGTAGGATGATCTTAGATTACAAAACACATGGCAAACATCCAAGAAAATCAACTCGTCCTTGACGCTCAAACCGGAGACCGTCAGGCACAACGCCAGATTATCAAAAAGTATGAGCGACTCGTTCATAAACTTGCTTGGAAGTACGGTTTCACCGCCGCATCTTTTACTCACGAGGATCTAGCTCAGGAAGGCTACATCGGGTTGCTTAGCGCTATCAAGTCATATGACCCGTCCCGCGGGGCTAAATTCATGACATGGGCATACTACCATGTTCGTGGCGCGATCACATCAAGCGGACGGGTTGATCGTCGCCAGCCCAAGTACCCGCACTCACTCGAAGATTGCCCCCGTGCTTACAACCTCGAGGACCCAACTCAAATCTTCGATGTAAAGATGGACGTCTCCGAGGGCATCATCCGTAAGGTCATTGAAGACAGCTGCGGCGGACTTCATACAAAGCGGGCTAAAGTCGTCATCGATCGCTTCGGACTGTTTGGTAATAAAGAGCTTCGTAACTGCGAGTGTGTATCGAAGTACGGTATGACCAAATACGCGGTCAATGCCCATGTGTACGCGATGAAGAAGAAAGCCGCGCAAAAATTCCCTGAACTCGAGGCTTTCGTATGATTAGAGTCTGGAAGATTTGGGACAAAGACTGTCCTATCTGCTCTGAGATGACTAAGTTCGATCGCGGTGTCGTTCACTCTCGAGGCGGGTACTTTCGGGACCTGCTTCTGTCAGATGTCCCAAATAACCCCCGCCTGATGGACTATATGAAGGCCAATATTGTGACGGACGACGGCACGATCGACATCCCGGTCTACCTTGTGGAGTGGCGAAATTTACTCGTAGGTTTCATACAGGGATCTCACAGTCGCGCAGAATTTAAGAGCAAACTTGTGCAAGTCATCGCCGCCCGGAAGACCAACTAGGTAGGTACACCACTGCGGTGGTTGTTACAAGATATTGATAGGCCCTTATGGTCTTGACTAGTCAAAACAAACACATAAATTATGAGAATCTTTCAAGCTATTGTCGCGGCCAGCGTGCTCGCTCCTTTGGCAACTTTCGCGTCTGAGACTGAGATCAACCGATATACGCTCGGATCGGATCAAGTTACCAGCATCTCTCAATTCTCTGATGTTCGCCCCACCGATTGGGCATATCAAGCTCTCAATAATCTCGTAGATCGTTATGGCTGCGTAGCAGGTTATCCTAACGGAACCTATAAAGGCGGTCAATCTATGACCCGCTTTGAAGCTGCTGCTCTTCTTAACTCTTGCCTGGACCGCGTTACCGAGGTAACCGATGAGCTTCAGCGTCTGCTAAATGAATTCAAAGCAGAACTTATAGTTCTTACTGCTCGCGTAGATGGCCTTGATGCTAAGGTAGGACAACTCGAGGCAACTCAATTCTCAACTACAACTAAACTCAAAGGTGAAGTTAACTTCATGTTGGGTGGAGTTCCTAGTCTAGAAACGAATAAAGGTGGAAACGTCGGCAACACCGCATTCAACTATGATCTCCGTCTGAATTTTGATACTTCATTCTCGGGTAAGGATTTGCTTCGTACTCGTCTCCGTTCAGGAAACTTTAGTTCTGATCCTTTTGGTTCTTCCTCTTCTCTGTTCAAACTTGATAAAGCAGA
Organism: uncultured Microbacteriaceae bacterium; assembly: GCA_937920245.1. Lineage (GTDB taxonomy): Bacteria > Actinomycetota > Actinomycetes > Actinomycetales > Microbacteriaceae > Aquiluna. Next base: position 23,206 of record CALGUV010000018.1, on the reverse strand, counting down.
AACTACTGCTAATCAAGTAGAGATTGACCGCTTGTACTATCAATTCCCAGTCAGTAAGAGTGTAACTCTAACTGCCGGTCCTTTGGTTCGTAACACCGAGATGTCGTGGGTTCCTTCTGCCTATAAGTCAGAAATCCTTGACTTCTTCGCTGTTGCTGGTACTCCAGGTGTCTATAACAAGGCAACTGGTGCTGGTTTTGGTGCTCAATGGAAACAACCTACTCAAAAAGGTAAAGGTGGTCTCGTTGCTTCGCTAAACTATGTTGCCCAAGAGGGTGAGTTTTCTGACAGTGGTGTATTTGATTCTGATGGCGGTCTAAACGTACTTGCTCAAATCGGGTATCGTGCTCCTCAGTGGGGAGTTGCTGTTGGTTACCGTTACGGTGGTGAAAACACTCGTCCTCGTACCTACAACGGTCTCCTGGGTGCCAATGGTACTCTTCTAGACGGTCAGGAATCAAACTCTGTTGCCCTGAATGCTTACTGGCAACCCGTTCAATCTGGTTGGGTTCCTTCCGTCAGTGCCGGTTATGGATATAACTCTGTAAATGGTACTACTGGTGCTACCGTTGCTACGAACTCAGATTCGTGGTTCGTTGGTCTTCAGTGGTCTGATGTATTTGTCGCCGGCAACTCTGCTGGTGTTGCTGTGGGTCAAGCACCTTCGGCAGAAACCGCAGGAGTATCTGACGCCACGATGCTTGAGATCTTCTATAAGTTCCAAGTAACTGATAACATCAGCATCACTCCCGCTCTATTCTATGTTGATAACAACCAACGTTATCAAGATTCCAATAAGTGGGGCGGCGTAGTACAAACTAAGTTCACGTTCTGATACTATCAGGACCAGCGCCCATCGGGCTTTTTCACGGATCCAGCAACAGTCTGTTTCGTGAAAATTGTAAGCTAAGACTAATCCCAGTCCAGCACTCACTTTTTCAGCTTAAGACGATTTTCATGAATCATGAAACTTCGAAGATCGTGAAAAAGTCCGACAGGCACTGACCCCTCTTTTCTTGCGGGTATGGTGTAGCGGTAACATCACAGCCTTCCAAGCTGCAGTCACCGGTTCGAACCCGGTTACCCGCTTAGCACTTTCATATCACACATGGCCGAAGAAGAACAATGTTGCAAACGATCCCTACTTGGATCACTGTGGGACACCGCAAAGAAAGTTGTAAAAGACCCGGTCCCAGTCCCAGACGAGGTGCAAGAAGGAAGGATGTCGATCTGCCATCAGTGTTCGAAGTTGCAAAATGGCCGGTGCATTGAGTGCGGGTGCTATATGCGCCTCAAAACAAAGTTCGCTGAGGTGGAGTGCCCGCTCGGCCTGTGGGGAAAGCACATCAAATAGAATTTACAAAACTTTACAATATCACACTATACACTTGTACCTGATTCGTACACCTATGTCAATCATCACTGAAGACGGCAATCGCACCAACGTTTACGCGAAAGAGCCCGCTATGTACGTCGACCCCAATAAAGATTTTTCCGTGACTCATAACGAGAAGGCGGAACTTATCAACGGTCGATTGTCCATGCTAGGCATTGTCGCTGGGGCGATCTCATACGCCACTACGGGTAAACTTTTTTTCGGAGTGTTCTGATGTTTAAGTTTGATGAAGTAGCTGAAAGGTTTAACGGGCGGCTTGCCATGATAGGATTCATGGCTGCAGTCGGCTCGTACCTCGCGTCCGGTCAAATCATTCCCGGAGTGTGGTGATGTCTATTTGGTACCTCTCCCTAAGTGCTCTCGACGATCTCACAGTGACCGAGAATGAAGACGGCTTCGAATTTTCTGCTCCTGAAGGAACTGAGTGCGCCGCATGGTTGGGGCACTATGACTCAACAGCTGAGCTTCGCGAGGAGTTCAGCACCGCGATTATCGCAAGTCTAATTGACCGTATTGAGGAACTAGAGAGAAATGGCAGTGAGAAGTAAAACGCTTAGCGGCTCCCAACAAATCGAAAGTAAGCCTAAATCGACGAGCATCGGGCGGTCCAATAACACGAAACTTAGCTCCACGTCGAGAAATAAGCGTAAAAAGAGATATCGGGGCCAGGGGAACGGCTGACCAGTCTCAATACTTGTCGCCCCCAACCGCATAATAAAATCGTATCCAAAACAGCACGGATGAACCTATTCGCAGTCGATCGCGACCCGGCCAGAGCCGCCGAGTGTCTTCCCTCTAAGCTCGTTGTAAAGATGCCCTTAGAGACAAATCAGATGCTCGCAGTTAACCTAGGACCCCTTTACCTAAACTGGGGATCGATCCGAAAGAAAGACGGAGGACCATACGGTCATAAAGGCTTTCGTAATCATCCTAGCACAGTCTGGTGCCGCTCCTCGTATGAGAATATGGCGTGGATGATCACACATGGTTTAGCGCTTTGTGGCGAATACATGCGTCGCTACGAAAAGACTCACGCCGCGACTGTTGGTCTTCTTGATGCTAAAAGACTATTCGAGGCTAACACAGGTCTTCCGTTATCCGTCTGGCGGAATGTAACTGGTTTCGCTCGGGCTATGCCTGACGAGTTAAAATTTGATGGTGCAATCGACGATGTGACCGCGTATCGTCGTTACGTAAATGGCTACAAAGCCTACGCGGAATGGAAACGCCGCCCGGAGGCAAAACCTCTGTGGTGGAACGACAAACTTTTTGACGAATGTCTATCACGGAACTCAGAGAACCTTACAAAATAAGCGGGTCATTCGAGTATCCAGAGTATTACGAGAAATTTCAAAAAGCTATCGCCTCTGTTTGGAGACCAGAGGAAGTCAGCATGGCGCACGACGTCTATGACTGGCAGGAAGCAACTCCTGAGGAAAAAGCCGTGATTGGCGGAATCCTTCGAGGTTTCACACAGTTAGAACTTCACGTCGCATGTTATTGGGGGGATGTCATCACGAAGCTCTTTCCGAAGCATGAGATTCATGCGATGGCTCGGGCTTTCAGTTCTTCTGAGTCAGTGCATGCCGCCGCTTACTCTCACCTGTCCGATACGCTTGGGCTTGACGAGTTCGAAGCTTTCCTCGGTGATCCGTCCGCTCGGGCGAAGATCGATTATTTTGTCAATCAGAGCGACCCGATCGTCTCCCTTGGCGTATTTAGCGGAGCGGGCGAGGGCGTAAGTTTATTCTCGTCATTCGCGGCGCTTTTATCTTTCAATCTCGACGGAAGATTTAAGGGTGTAGCACAGATCATCTCCTGGTCCGCGCTTGACGAGCAGCAGCATTCGGACGGCGGTTGCTCCCTCTTCCGTGAACTTAATGCTGAGGGCCGAGTCACTCCGGAGCAGAAGAGTCAGGTCGTAGAAGGATTTAAGGCGGTCCTTGCTAACGAGGACGCGTTTCTTGAGAAGATCTTCAATGGATACGCTCTTCGTTGCATTGACCGGGAATGCCTTTGGCACTATCTTCGTCATCGGGCTAATGATCGGCTACGTGTACTAGGACTTGACTACATTTTTGAATACGACAAGCTGAAATCAGATAATATAAGAAGGTGGTTTGAGCCCGTGCTCACCGGGCAGGTCTCTAACGACTTCTTTGCGTTACAGAAAGAAGGTAGCATGTACGTGTCAAGGCCTGAGCAAACATTTGAAAGAGTTAATTGGAAAACATTGGACTTAAGCCTAAAGTGACCGAAGTACAAGTTCCTGAGTGGTTGAATAAAGAGGGCTTAGAGACCCTTTCACGAGGTTACTTGCTACAAGGAGAAACTCCTCGAGGCATGCACCGCCGGCTTTCTTCATACGCGGCGAAGATCCTTAGTCGACCTGATATTGAGGAGGATCTCTTTGAGATCTTTTGGCGAGGGTGGTTGGGTCCTGCTACGCCGGTCGCATCCAATTTTGGCACAAGTCGGGGTCTTCCCATCTCGTGCTACTCGGTTCATGTCGGGGATAGTGTCAATTCGATCTATTCGCACCTCAAAGAGGTAGCACAGCTCTCCAAGAATGGTGGTGGGGTGGGTGTTTATCTCGGGGATGTTCGTCCAAGCAGCAGTCCGATCAGTTCGGGTGGTAAGTCTACGGGCATCGTTCCCTGGGCTCAGCAATATGACTTAGCCTCCCGAGTCGTCTCCCAAGGCGGAGTGCGGCGGGGCTCGTTTGCTATATACCTTCCGATAGACCATCCGGACGTCCCCGAACTTCTGCAAGCCAAAGACCACTCAAAGGGAGATCCTCGGCGCTTCATCGACTCAAACATCGGTCTGACCGTGACTGACAAGTGGGTCGAAAGTATGCTAGCTGGAGATAAGAAGAAGCAGGAACTTTTCGGCGAAGTGCTAAAAATTCGTTTGATTAGCGGCTCGCCTTACTTGGTCTTCATCGACAATGTCAACCGACAAAATCCAGACTGCTATAAACAACGCGGGCTCGAAGTAAAAACCTCGAACCTCTGTTCAGAGATCACACTGCACACGGACGACGATCACACCTTCGTGTGTGTTCTCTCCTCTCTTAACCTTGCAAAATACGACGAATGGCGGGATTGGCGTGGTACATCCTCTCTGACAGTCCCGGAGCTGTCGATCTATTTCTTAGACGCAGTAGTGGAGGATTTCATCCACAAGGCGAGCCGTATCCCAAGCATGGGCAGGGCTGTAAGATTCGCCAAAAAGTCCAGGGCACTTGGCCTGGGGACGATGGGATTGCACTTGCTCTACCAGAAGCGTGGTCTGCCTTTCGCTTCAGAAGCCGCTCGGGACTTAAACAAAGAAGTTCACAGCGTGATCAGTCAGCAGGCTAAGGACGCTTCACGTAAATTAGCAAAGGAGTGTGGTGAGCCTGAGTGGTGCGAAGGTACCGGACTTCGTCACACTCACCGGCTGGCTATAGCGCCAACCAGAACGAACTCCGTGATCAGTGGGGCTTTCTCACAAGGTATTGAACCGATCGACGCTAACTACTTTGTGGCTAAACAGGCGAAAGGAACCTTTGTTCGCAAGAATCCGGTTCTGGAGGCTCTTTTCTGTCAGAAGGGAATCAAGGAGTCTGTGTGGGACTACATCCTCGCCGAACGGGGCTCAGTCCAACAACTCGACTGTCTGACCGATCACGAGAAAGAAGTATTTAAGACAGCCCGAGAGATTAGCCAATTTGAGATTATTCGGCAAGCGGCTGAACGTACACCGTTCATCTGTCAAGCGCAGTCTCTCAACCTGTTCATTGATCCGGAGATCGACGCCGAGGAACTAGTCCGGCTTCACCTATCCGCCTGGAAAAATGACGTGAAGTCCTTATACTATCTGCGTAGCACCTCGCTTGTAGCGAAAAAAGATCTATCTTCTCCTCGAGCCAAGATAATATCCAAACAGGCATGTCCTTCCTGCGCGAAGCTTAAAGCCCAATTGAGAGCGGACGGGATCACATTTCATGAGATTGATCGGTCAATCGTTGAGGAGTTCCCGTACACCACCGTGCCCCAATTATGGATTGATGGAGAGCACATAGGCGGCTATGAAGACTACATGACAAAATATCATGCCGCAACACAATCAAACTCGGTCAGCGAATGCGCGGCTTGCGAAGGCTAGGTGGAATCTCTTGAATAAGAATCTCGGTTTACAGCCTGGTGATAAGCTTCCGAGTCGTCGTAGGGATCGACGAAAGAAGTATCCGCCTCTGACAAAGGAGCAGCGTAAATTGGTTGAGGAGCACCGCTGGATCGCCGGTCGACTGGCCCATAGCGCGAAGTCGATGACGGGTGGATACACCGGATGTTTCTCACGTCAGGATCTCGAGTCCGTTGCGTATTTCGCTCTGTGTGTTGCAGCAACCCGCTATAATTCGGATCTAGGATGGAAATTCAGCACTTTTGCCTGGAATACGGCACGAGGCTACATCCAACACGCTCTGCGTGATCATAGCCGAATGGTGAGAGTGCCGCGGTGGATCACGCCGATTCGTGAAGAAGTCCGGCAGATGCTTAAGGACGGCGCGACATATGATGAGATCTGTGAGGAACTTGGGCTGAGTCACGAACAGGTCTTGATGTGTGAGGAGTCGTGGCATGAGATACATTCCTCATATGATCATACGCCTGACGATCACAGACCAAAGGAGTTTATCTACGAGATAAACGAAGCGCGAGCGATGATCGGAGAAGATGTTCTGAAAGCCCTCGGCGAACTGCCGGATCAGGATCTGAAACTCTTGCTATCGCACGTCGAGGGTGAACTCGATGATAATAGCCAGATCGACCGCGCTAATCAGCTCCTAAGGTATCTTCAATCACTTGTTGGAGAAACGGGGGTAAGACCGTGTGTCGCCACCAGCTAGGTCCGGCGGCATCCTTCCCGGGTAAAACCTAGTTACGAACAAGCTGGCTTGACCGAACACTGATGGCGACTGTACGCATTTCACAATTAACTGCTATCACGACGCCGACGGATGATGACGTTTTCATCATCAACGACGCTGATACCAATACGAGAAAAATCTCCTTTGCGAATCTTACGCAGGGTCTTCTCAACACATCTTCTACTGCCCAAACCAAGACCGGAGCGCTGACAATCGGCGGGACGCTGACGGCGTCAGGAAATTTGGTGGTAGACACCAATACTTTCTTTGTCGACGCGACTAATAATCGCGTAGGCGTTAAGACGACGTCTCCAGCGACTGAACTTGACGTAGATGGCACGATTCGCGTTCGCAACGCCAATCCCATTCAGTTTGGCGACGCTAACGACTCGAATCATGTGGCTGTGAAGTCGCCAGCTGTAGTCGCCGCGAACTACACGCTAACACTGCCCAACGCGCTTCCTTCAGTCACCAATCTTCTAGCCGTAAATAATGCCGGCTCGATGGAGTACTCCATCGGCGTTATTTATAACGGCACTGACGACTCACTGGAACTCGGACTTGTAAAACTTACTAACCAGGGTTCCGTACGTTTCTTCGAAGGAACCGCCGGTGGTTCTGAGTACATTCAGTTCAATGCTCCGGCGACTCTTGCGACCACTAACACATATACGCTCCCCACGGCATTCCCTGCTAGCTCAGGATTTGTGCTTTCTGCTAATACCAGCGGAATCCTATCCTGGGTGAGTAATAGCGCAAGTGCCGCTGGCTCTTCTGGCGAGATTCAGTTTAATAGTGGCAGCGGCCTCGGCGCTGATGCCGACTTCGTCTGGAACTCTGGCACCAATACTCTTCAAACCGTAAACGCTACTCTCACCGGTACACTTAGCGTTGGAGGCAACGTTGACCTCGGCGACGCTATCACCGACACCATCAGCTTCATCGGTCGGGCCGATACGGATCTTATTCCTATTGCCTCTGCCACGCACGATCTTGGAACCAGTGTACTTCACTGGGCTGAGGTTCATGCCGATGATCTTTATATTTATGGCACTACGGCAATCGACGCCGATTTAACCCCGGTTGGATCCCAAGATATTGGTAGTACATCAGCTCAGTGGACTAACGCATTTGTTTCGGGTGCTTATGTAGAGAACAACGTCTCCTCGTCTTTCTCTAGAGCTGGGTCTGGTATTGCTAGTGCCGCAAGTTTTACTGTCATAGTTGGGGCCACTGCTACGGCCAACTCAGCTAGAGTGGTTGTGCAAGCCCGCGATACTGTAACAGGAGACATTGAGTTTTACGAGCACTACATCACCCATGACGGTGCTAGTGGTATTAGTGAACTAACCGGTAGCGGCGTTCAAGCTCCGACACCCGGAACTTTTTTGACTACCCCCACCACAGCTGTTAGCGGCGCGAATATCGTGCTTTCGATCACCAACAGCGCGTTGTCTGGTAACAATATCGATGTCAAAACCCAAATCGTAGCAACTGCTTGATAACCTCCGATGCCTAACCAAGATCAGTACATCCGGCAGGATGTAATCGCCCAACAAGATTTAAGTGTCCAGGGCAACACTAACCTGGGGAATAATGCCGGTGACACCGTGACTGTCATCGGAAAAATGGTGGCTGGCGGGACCACAATTGAACCTGTGGCTTCCGCGGATTATGGGCCCGGCCCCCTTACTAACGAGGTCATCTTCTCGTTTGACGGCTCGCTGTACGATGCTGCGACTTGCACAGTAACAGTTGCGGACGATGCCAATGCTGATGTTTACGTCGCAACTCACACCATTGCTCACAACGGCACAAGCGCCGTGCTTTCCGCGGCTTCCGGAGTAGCTGACGTCTGGGACGGTACCAACCCTACTTTCAACGCCAACTACAATGCCGGCACGGTTGAACTCCGCATGGACATTGCCGACGCGGTGAGCGTGGCCGTTGCTATTGACGCTAAATTGTTTGCTGCTCAAACTAGCGAATTTATCACGATCGGCACACAACCTTCGGCCGATACCGTGGTTGAAGGTGACACTCCTGCTACCTTCACTGTGGCGGCTACCACCAACGATGGCGGCACTCTGAGCTATCTTTGGGAAGAGGATGCCGGAGCTGGCTTTGTAGCTCTTGTAAACGGTGGCGCTTATGCCGGTGTAACCACCACTACTCTGACGATCACTACCACCAATACGTCACTTAACACATACGACTACCGCTGTGTGGTTAGTAGCGACGGTGGAGCCGCAGACGCTAATTCCAACGCTGCAACTCTGACAGTCAACGCGGCCACTGTCACCATCTCGGTAAACCCGACTAGCAGCACAGTTACCGCTCCAGCTGCCGCTCAGTTTACGGTTACGGCATCGACCAACGAAACCTTGTCCGTTCTAACCTATTCCTGGGAAGAGGATGCCGGTGCGGGCTTTGTGGCTCTCTCGAACGCGGGGATCTACAGTGGTACCGACACAGACACACTGGACATCAGCGATTCTACCGGTCTCGATACATACGAGTACCGTTGCGAAGTCAGCACGGATTCCGCCATTGCTCCGACGGCAACTTCCACCGCGGCTGTTCTGACGGTGGTTTGATAGCCACGGATTCACTCATAGGGCCAGATCACTACAACAGATTTGGCCTTTCGCCAAACTACTCGACTTAATATGGAAACCAAGCAACAACTCGCGACCCTCATTGACGCTTACGCAGACGCGAAGCGTACGAATAACGATATCCTTATTAAGATGGCATCTGAGCAGCTGCAGGGATTCTTCTCGGCTCATGACGTGATTCCCACGTCGGCGCCTTCAATCGTTGAACCCGGTTCAGACGAGTAATAATTCATCGTAGACGCGTGACAGTTGAGAGACTGTACACTCGAAAGTTTACAAATCAACACATTGTGTAAGATAAGGTCATCGGCGGGTAAAGTCGATGGCCTTTTTTTTTATGGGGCTAATCTTTCCCCTCTCTAACCGGGATCACGAGAGGCTAAGCATCCCTCATATCGACCTTAAGGGTGGTCGGGAATAATGAATCGCACGGCCCCTACCGAGCGTTTCCTTACTACATTCTAATGACAGCTTCAGTTCTACAGCGCGACCAAGCGCAAAACACCTGGCAACAATTCTGTGAGTGGGTGACTTCCACTAACAATCGGTTGTATGTCGGTTGGTTCGGAGTCCTTATGATTCCCTGCCTCCTGGCTGCCACCACTTGCTTCATCGTTGCATTCATCGCAGCGCCCCCTGTCGACATCGACGGCATCCGTGAGCCCGTAGCTGGCTCCCTGATGTACGGCAACAACATCATCTCCGGTGCTGTTGTGCCTTCGTCTAATGCTATCGGACTTCACTTCTATCCTATCTGGGAAGCAGCGAGTCTTGATGAGTGGTTGTATAACGGCGGACCCTTCCAACTTGTTGTATTTCACTTCCTTATTGGCATCTATGCTTATATGGGCCGTGAATGGGAACTTTCATACCGCTTGGGCATGCGCCCCTGGATCTGTGTTGCTTACTCAGCACCTGTTGCTGCCGCGAGTGCTGTGTTCCTGGTCTATCCTTTCGGTCAGGGTTCGTTTAGTGACGCGATGCCTCTGGGTATCTCGGGGACCTTTAACTATATGATTGTTTTTTCCGCTGAACACAACATCCTGATGCACCCCTTCCACATGCTGGGTGTGGCTGGTGTCTTCGGGGGCAGCCTGTTCTCCGCCATGCACGGCTCGCTGGTGACCAGCAGCCTGGTGCGAGAGACCACCGAGAGCGAGAGCCAGAACTACGGCTACAAGTTCGGCCAAGAGGAAGAGACCTACAACATCGTGGCTGCCCACGGTTACTTCGGTCGCCTGATCTTCCAATACGCTTCCTTCAACAACAGCCGTAGCCTCCACTTCTTCCTGGCTGCCTGGCCCGTGGTTGGCATCTGGTTCGCTGCTCTCGGAGTTAGCACAATGGCCTTCAACTTAAATGGTCTAAATTATAACTCCAGCATTCTGGATAGTCAAGGTCGCACCATCCCTTCTTGGGCTGACATTCTTAACCGTGCTAACCTTGGAATCGAAGTGGTCCACGAGCGGAATGCGCATAACTTCCCGTTAGATCTGGCTTCCGCCACTATAACTTCTGTCGCCTTGACCGCTCCTTCGGTCGGCTGAGTTACAATTTACTTCTAGGCCTCTGCGGTAAGATAAACCGTGGAGGCCTTTTTTGTATGAGTAAACGTCTAACGATAGCGCACTTCGAGCAACGATTACTACCCGGCACTCTTTACCTCATCCGCTATCTTGACGAGGCGGGCACCCACTTCAAACTAGGCATTACTAGGAAAAAACTTTCAGAAAGGTTCAGCGCCGAACACCTCATCTCAATCATCCGAACCTGGAACTTCCCCCTTGGACAGTGTTTCGATCTGGAGCAAGCGACACTCCGCTACGCTACCGACCGCGGCTATCGCTACTCCTCACCAACAACCACCGAGCTCATCCGCCCAGAAGGAGTAGCCTCAATCCTCGAATTCATCGAGCGCTCAAGTGATGTCTCGACTCTTTTGGCCTCCATTCATGTTTAAGATGAAACTTAAGTATCTACTAGCGTTTCTGCCGCTACTCCTAATCTCCTGTAAAGAAGAACCAATACCCTATGAGGTTCATAAGGTCACGAAGAGCGGAACAGTGATTGACTGCAAAGGGAAGGATTTTAACGAGGGAAAGGTGACCGAGATTCGTGTAAGTTCCTCGATCAAGAACGTAACAATTCGAAACTGTAGTCTCAAGGGTTCAATCCGTGTCTTTGGGCTGGGTATGAACGGTGAGGATAAAAAGGTCAGAGAGTCCTCATATAAGGCGGGGCACACCGAAAGAGCACAAGCAGCAGCGCCCTCAGATGTTCTTCTTTCCAATCTAACAATAGAAGGAGTACAAAGAATTCCAGTGTATCTTGCGCCAGGAGTTACAAGAGCTACGATTGAGAACTCTAAATTTGTCGGAAACACGGTCTCAACCGTGATTTATCTTGACGCCGAGAGTGCGAATAACACCATTCGCAATAATACTTTTAGTGTGAAGGGAAATTTCTCTCTAAGACAATTTAGGATCCGTGAAGTGATTGCCGTGGACGGTTCGGCGTACAATCAGATCATCGGTAATAAGTTTGAGGAAGCGGTCGGTGGCGGAGTATATCTTTACAGGAACTGCGGTGAAGGTGGGACAGTCAGGCATCAACCTCCACAGCACAATGTGATTGTGGGCAATAACTTCAATCTGACTGGGCTGTATTGGGGAAACTACGGAGTCTGGTTAGGCTCTCGGAATGGAAACCGCGACTACTGTAGCGCGGATGACGGGTACGAGTTTGGAAGTAGCGTAAACAACGGCGACTTTGCTGATTATAACATAGTGAGAGGGAATGCGTTCTCCGGTTCCGACGACACCATTCGAAACGACGGGCGGAATAACGTGATAAACTAAAAGGACACTTGGTGAAGTGTCCACTAGCGCCCCCCAAACCGCCGGATAGTGGTGTATGATGATCCTAGTCAAACAAACTCAAATGCCTTCCACCTACACTTTCTCCGGCGATTTCACCACCTTCCTTGGTTTTGTCGGCGTGGTCTCCACCGCTATCATCCTGTTCACCGCCTTTCGCCGCTTCTATCGCTCCCCCTTCAACCGCTGAATGGACCATCCTGGCAGTTTACAGCCCGCTATTGAGATGATGGCGGGCTTCATTATATCATTGATCACAGTTTTGCTGCCCCTTATGATCGTCATCATATGAGGTAAATTAACCTCAAAGGGCACTTAAGAGTATGACACTCGAAGACGCTTGTTACTCCCTAAAACTCGAGTGCGCACTGCGCGAGCTAGGGTTTGTGGATATCGGTTGGCGGGTAGTCGCTCACGCGGGTATCTTCTTCGTGGAACCGGTAGGGTGGACCACTGCTTGTACCGCCGCAGATCCCCTTCTAGGTTTCCAACTTCAACGGCATGTGATGGCAAAAGAAACGAATAAGCGCGGTCTTCACGTAGGGCGCCCGATAGCCCAGACCGCTAAGCAGGCGTTGGATCTTGCGATCTCGCTGTCATGAATATCGAACCATTCCCGCTAGAGAAAGAACTCCGGGTCGAAGCCATTAAACGCCATCTCACGGAGATGCCCAGGGAGGAACTTGTTGCGAGTCTCGCGCAGGCCATCGATGTTCTCACTCGAATGACAGATCAGACAAAGCAACTCGTATCATACATCGAGATCATGGAAGAGAAGTTAGGGTGGGCTGCTACCGCCACCACCGATATCTAGGATGATTCCTCTTTTTGACAGGTTGTTTTTTGGGAAGAACAGACCGTTCCACGAGTGGATTATCTATGCCACAACAACCGCCGGAGCGGTAGCACTGATCGTGTTTTTTGGCAATCAACTACTTATGTCAAAGTACGGTGACCTCGCCCGGGATGCGGCTTGTTCAGCGTCAAAAGCGATGCCCGAAAACGAATTCTCCCGACTTCTTTCAACGTTCTGTCGAGCAGCGAAGGACGGAAAAATAACGGAAGATGAAGCGAGAACCATATTAGGAAGAACACAACAGGTTTTAGGATCAGGCGGTGTGTACTTCGATAACGACCTTCGGAATACGGACCTCAGAACCCTGGACGAAGTTGATTTCGCCATAGAACGGTGGAAATTAGCAAACCCGGCCCCCAAGATAGACGATTCGCTTAGACAGCAGCTTCCGACGCTCTCCGAAACCCAGCTATGTGTCCTCTCGCAGGCGGAGCGTTACACTGACGGGGACGCGATTGGGATTCGCTATGTCGGGATGGGTGTTTGCGAGGCGGAGTGAGGTAAAATCAGTCCAGCAAGACCACAACAACGCGATAGCTTCCGCGGCCTCGCAGTAGAGAGAGAGAGATCAACTGATGTACACCTATCGGGTACTAAAAGTCGAACGAGTTATAGACGGGGACACGGTTGACATTGTCATAGACTTAGGTTTCGGGCTTTCTCTAAAGCAAAGAGTAAGGATTATAGGGATTGATGCTCCGGAGCTGCGCTCTAAGAACGAGGCCGAAAGAGAGGCGGCGAAGAAATCTAAAGCCTTCGCGGAACAGTGGTTCATCTCTGATAGCTGTATGACTGTAACCACCTATAAGGACGATAAATACGGTCGCATCCTCGGAGACTTCAAACGTACCGACAAATCGGAGGCTTTCTCAGAGGCTCTGCTTGGTGCCGGGCACGCTGAGATATACCGCGGGTAAAATCCATCTAGAGCGAATTCCCGAGGCAAGGGTCAACGATCACATGAGACTGTATGGCTACTCATAACACTATCACTAACGTTCCTTTCTCGTTCGAAATACTCGACGCGGGGATGGGCACAAATACTTTGGATGACCTGGCTACTGCCGAATGGCAGCCCATCATCCAGGTGAATACGGCCAATATCGATATGCGTATCGATAATCTCGCCGTTGAATTCACGTCCACCACTGACTCTGAGACCGTCAACTTCGGAACGGTAACTCTCGACAGTGACAGTTCGGCCCCGGATTATAGCGGCGTTGCCGCTTTATTCCCTGACCTAGGCTACTCCGTGGGAGTTGAAGAACTCACCGCCGTGACAATCTCCGGGGACTTCACGTATCTCCGTGGCAGCACCTCACCAATCAACGGCACTACAGCTGTGACCGCCGGTGTTCGTTATAATAAGACCGGAACAGCTGTCTCCGGACTGCTCACCCTCGGAGGCGCCAATGACCCTTCCGCAACATCGTCCGATGTGTCGACTTTCAACGGTGCTAACAATACCTGTACCGTAGGTCGTAAGTCCAAAGTCATTCGCTTTGGCCCTCAAAAAATCAAATTTCACCCAGCGTTTGCTGGCGTGACCGCGAAATGCGTAGACGCACTTGACGCCCCCGTGTGACAAATATGGATCAACTACCTATGACTGAAGAACAAGAGCTCGAGCAACTTGAAGCCGAATTGGCGGCTTTAGAGGAGCAGGCAAGAATTGAAGTTCAACTGCTAGCAGATGCTGCTGAGCCGCCTGTGGCTGAAGTCATATTAGTTGAACCGAAGCCTAAAAAGCCGAAGAAACAACCTAAAGCAAAACCGGTGGAAGTGGTCGAGCCCGCAAAGGTTAAATCGACTCCCGATAAAGTACTCTTCGGCGCCGCGAAACTTAAAGCTAAGTTCCTTAGACGTTGAGGCATATCATGACCCCGCATCTAACACATAGTTTTGCTAAACATCGCGGTGTCCGAGGAGTCCATTTTTACGACTCTTCCGGATGCGAATTCTTTCAGTGGGACCGGGTATTCGGTCTCATTGACAAATCCCGTTTTCCCGCCCAATTTGGCGATAAACTCGTTGATACGATCGCGAACTACGACCCCGATCGGGAGTTTGTTGCTGTTAGTGCGGGCAGTGGGCAAGTGACGATAGAGATCTTCCGGGCCGAGACACTTTAGGAACTGGCACGCGGCTTCGTCATGGGGGTCTGGGATGCCGTATAATGGTTTCATGATAGAAGCTAAATACGACATCGCCGTCACCTTCGGGCGGTTTAACCTTCTCCACATCGGTCACGTGGACATGTTCGAGCGAATGGCTGATCTGGCTCATAATTGCCTGATCGGTGTATCCTCAGGACCGAACAATCTTCCTATCGACCAGCGGGTTGCCGTGATCGAGAAGGTGATGGGGACGAATGGTGTGGTCTACGAACACTTCGGAGGCCCTTATGAGACGGCGAAGGCTCCCAATCCTTTCGCTTTCTTTGAGTTCGTTAATGCCGAGCGAGTCGTCCTCGTTCTTGGCGAGGATCAGGTAAAACTGGCGGAAGCGGCGAAGAGAGTGCTGGGTTGGGATTACCACCTTGTCAAGCGACTTTACAGCTCCACCGAGGTTCGTGCGCTCATCGACAACGAGGAGTGGGACCGACTCATCGAAGTGGTTCCTAACGAGATCCTTCCCGATGTAGCGCGTCTTCGCGGTCAGGAAATCTTATCCCAGACGGTAAAATGACACAGGAAAAAGAGAAAAAATTCTACTCGGGTGAGCATAAGCCGTGTGGCACCCCTGTTGAGGACGAGTGCGACCATGCGCTTTGCAACTTTCAAAAGTACTGTAAGGACAATCCAGGCGCTCTGGAATGCAAGATCTTTGATTTGTAAGCCTAGACCACACGCGGGTAAAATCACCAGATACGCCTTTGAACCTCAATGATCGACTCGATGTTAGCACGAGACCTGCTAAAAGCCCAGAACGATCTTATTATCTCCGCTCGTCTGGCCCATTGGAACGTACGCGGACCTAACTTCTACGAGTCTCACCTGTTGTTCGGGCGCATTTACGACACCGCGTCTGAAAAAGTTGATACATTGGTGGAAGTCCTTCGCGGTTTAGGCTATAATCCTACGTTTCAGGAGTTTGGTGGCCCCGGCGGCGAACTTCCCTCCTATAGCTGCATGCCACTGATCGAGATGCTGACTGGATACGTGACATCGTACATGGCGACTCTACTGCGTATGCGCGATGCTGTGAAAGACAAGAGTATGGCCGCGGGACTGGTGAATCTTATCGAACAACTCTGCGAAGACGGTACGACGTTACTATATCTATTATCCGCTGCCCAAGGACTCTGATGGATGTCTTCACGGTAACTTCAACAAAGCCGTACGACCAATGCTACTACGAACTTCACATGTCAAATGGTAGTAAAACCGTGTGGGATGATTACGAGGAGTTGCGTAACCACTGGATGACCGTGCGCGGGTCCGGCATGAGTCACGTCGTGGTTCAGAAAAAGGCCACTTCACGAACTGGCACAACAAAGCCGTCGGTGGGATTCGCATAGCAGTATAATGGGGATATGAAAAAGCTCCCTTCGGTCCTCTGTCAAATTAACGACGTCGGTTTCACCAGCAAACCGACTGATATCCGCGTGATGGGAAAACTCCGTGACAAGATGATCCAACGCGGCTGGGTTCAACTACCCGACTATGACTTCGTTCGTAAAGTGACGCAGGAAGGCACCGCCTTCTATGGCTGTCTTTTCAATGGTCTCGACCTGATGGAGACTGGCCAACAACGCTTATGTTGGCGAATGCAGACTATGATCGGTGTCGATTTCGATCATTGTCCAGTACAGCCCGAGGATATGGTCGCCACCTATGACAAGGAGGGATTCAGCCCCTGGCTGGCATATCCGACCTTCTCTGACGGGACCGAAGTCGGCCATCGTTCCTATCGTCTACTGTGGAAGTGCGAGTATGACCTCAATGCTTCATACGAGCAGTGGACGGACGTCATTAAGTTCTTTTCGGGTATGACGCCGTACGGTGATCCCCGCGCTCGCGATTGTTCTCGGATGTGGCAGGGTGGTTTGAGGGGCTTTTCGCACTACAACGCAAACGCAAAATCTATCAGTGTGACTGATGCAATCACCCGATCTTAAAAATGAGATACTGAAGGAGATCGCCCGCAAGGCTTACGAACTTCAGATCAAAGCCGGTTTAGCCCAAAATGCTAAGATCGGTCTTCCTGAACTCTTAGCGATGGAAAAGGCACTTCATCATGAGATAAAGCGCCTGAGAAAACTTATCGGTCAGTACGAGCACGCGGAAAAAAGAAAACAGCGAAAAGATCTTGAAACATTGATTAACGCCGAGCTCAATCACGGGGTTAATTGACAGTCTATCGCTGGGCTAGAATGCACCACCCATCGTTGCTTCTTTCGACTGTCCAGCGAGTATTAAATACGTCATAGCTGTAATGAACACGAGCTCCGTTTGTGCTTGTGTATTGTCCAGTCGAATGATTTAGGGTGCCCCACGGGTCGTGGCATATGAATCCCTTGGAATCGTATCCTATCACGCAGATATAATGGCCGCCTCCGGTCGGTCCTGCTGCCGACCCCTTATGCAGAATACCGCAAGGCACGGGAATTTTTCTGTCAATTTGTTGGCGTACAAGGTCGATGGTACCGTTTTGCACGAATCTTGATGTTATTCCAAGCGACTTTAAGCATGCGACCTGGGCGCCTGAATTAGTTGAGTCTCCAAATTTCTGGCGCTTTCTGATGTAGTCATCGTCGCTCGTGATACTATTGGGCTTTAGGTACTTGGCCAACATGGCGCAACTAGAACTAAAGCACGTTCGGGTCCAATTGTCGCTGCCGGACGTGATATTGTCTCGTTGAGAGTAATACGGCACACTCAACACCGCGCTCCCAGTGGACTGCGGCACTGGACCCGATTCAGCCGCATTGGCACTAAGACCGTTCCAATGTGGAACAAAAACAAACCAGTTTCCGGCGCCGTAAGCTAGACTTACTTTGATGTGATTATCAACCTCCTTTCCTTGCCAGATGAGCTCGTAGCTTTGATTGGAGGGCACCACAACCTTCTCATCTTTCGTAAGTTCTGCGGCTGGCAGCGTCTCTTTCTTTAGATAAGTGCCGACTTTCGCTGTGATTTTCCAAGACTTTTGTGATTGCGCGGCTGACACGGTCTTTCCATCTTTGAAAAATAGAGCCATCTCAGCATCGCGGCGGCGAACCAGCCCAGGCAGCACCCTATTGCCACCTTTGTTCCACACAAGAAGCTGTTGCCCTGCGGCCTCATAATTGCCGTTGTTAAGCATACGCAATAGCGTGGACTCAGCCAGAGCGCCCGTGCCAACATTATAGGCAAACGAAACCAGCGCGTCGAACATCGATTGGGTTAGAGGAACCTTCACAAGTTTCTCCACCGCGGCCGCCTTAATTTCGACCTCGTGCATCAGATATTCTGTGCACTGTACTTTGGTTCGGACATCGCCGAGTTTAACAGCTTTTCCGTCCGGATAGCTAATCGTTCCCCAGCCAATCGTGGCGATATTAACGGGGTCCAAATACGCCCCCGCGGAACCGTCAGGCAGTAGCTTATGATAGCCTTCAAATCTTTTGATTAAGTCCAAGCAAGCTGCGGTCGGTTTCATTGCTAATCAAGCCTATTGGTACTTTTTACCCGCAAGAGGTATAATTAGAAATTGCAAGGCTTACGAGTAATAACAATTGACAATCTCCCGCCACATCATTGCTGATATAACCTCGGACGACCCATTCCTGTTCGACGATCTGGAATTGATTCTCGAGGCGTTAGCTCTTGCGGCTAAGGCAGCCAAAGCTACCACTCTTAAGACGGCCTACCATCAGTTTAGTCCTCACGGTGTCACGGCGTTCCTGTTGCTTTCGGAGAGTCATATCTCAATTCACACGTGGCCCGAATGCAATAAAGCCGCACTTGACATCTATACCTGCGGTGATCACACGGATCCGAACGCGGGCCTTGAAGTAATCCTGGAGAGGTTGAAAGCGAGATGCTTAAGCCGTCAGATCATCCTAAGACAGATATGACAGTTAGAAAACTGTCACAAGGCCTGGGCCAAACGCCCGGGTTTTTAGTATGATGTATCTATGGAAACAACCAAGTCACTAAACCGCATTAAGACCTCCGATCTCCTCCGTACAACGGGAGCTGTTACCGGCAACTTTGGTAGATCGAAGTGTAAAGCCGGTAGTATACTCAGCGATCTTGGCGTGTCTGATCGTGAGAACATCGGCAGCCTCCCCACACAAGATGAATACATCCGACGCCTTCAGACGGCGCTTGGAACGAACCCTGAACCAAAAGTCCGGGAGTTCATACTCTCCGAGCTCCGTAAATATCAACTTCGAAAAATCCAAAATGACTGTCGTGTCCACAACCCCCGAGGCCCCTACTGTGACCTCCGAAGCCGTAGGCTCTTTGCGAGCCGTTAGACTGTCAGACCGCATCAGGTATATTCACTGCGAAGGTGAGAACCAGCGGGACGGCCACGGGATCATGACTTTTTCGTCAAAAACCGGCGAACCGCTGTTCGTTAAGGAGATCCGGTCCAAAGATGACTTCAGTCAGAATTACAGCGTATTTCGTATGATGGAGGATCTGATTTGAAAGGTGATAAGCTGCTTATCGTAGACTTTCACGCGCTGCTTCACCGTAGTAGAAACGCTTTAGCGAAGGCCACGGGCGGACTAACAACCTCTGACGGTCGTTCGACTACCGGTACGTACGGCTTCACAAACAATCTTCTGTCGATCATTGATATAGAGCGTCCGTCACACGTCGTTGTTTGCTATGACGCCGGCGGGAACTGGAGGAAAGAGGCGTCATCAGACTATAAAGCCAATCGGGTTCGCCCGATAGGCGAGGAAGCGGAGAGGTTTAACTTCGAGGCGAAACTCGTTCTCGATGAGATCCTGCCAGCGATGGGAATCGAGACGGTGGGTATCCGAGGCTACGAGGCTGACGATGCCATCTACACTCTCAGTAAAGATGCTGTAGATTTCAACGAGATCGTCATTCTGACCTGCGATCAGGACATCCTGCAATGTGTCACTGAGCGGGTCAGAGTGCTGCTGTTCAACTCCGCCAAGAAAGTCCGTATGATGGGCATTCCTGAGGTACAGGAGAAGTGGGGTGTTCTTCCTCCTCACATCGCTCTCGTAAAAGCACTTAGTGGTGACTCTTCGGATAATATCACGGGAATCCGCGGCATCGGTCCGAAAACCGCCTCACAGATCGTCATCGACTCCTACGGTGTTTTGGACAAAGTGCTAAAGCACCCGAAAGTCGAGAATCACAAAGCGATCGTCGAAGCCAACATAGTTCTAATCAAACCGACCTATGTAACTGAACTCGAATCAACAAACTTCTCGGATTACGCGCTTGGCAATGGCATCATCGAGGATGTTCAAAGTGCCTTCGCGTCCCTCGAATTCAATGTACTCTCAAAGCGCCTAGAGAAGATAGGCGAGGTTCTTAAGCTAAAATCTCACGCAAAAGTATGAACATCAGCACCAGCTACCAGCTCAATGTCGACACCATCGAATCCCTTGATGATGTCAAAGTCATCCTTGACAAACTAAATCTCACCACGTACGCCGAGGGCGAGGATTGGGTGGTACTCCAAAAGTATTTCACAACTGAGATCCAGACCAAAGGGCTTTCTCTTCCCGGCGGCGAGATGCTGGAGATCCCCGCTGAATCCGTCGTAGATGTGAACACGACCGCCGATGACTGATAAACTCACAGGTTTAATGCAAATCGAGGAGGATCCGGTCTCTGGCGATATCTTTCTAACTTTCCCAGACGATATCGCTCAGGCGGTAGGTATGGATAACTGGGAATGGGTCAACTGGGACGTACAGTCCGACGGAAGTGTGTTGATCACGAAGGGCCAAGGTTGCGACGCGGGGGACGAGGGGGACCACTTCTAGAAGTGTCCACTCGAGGCGGCCCAGGCCCTCCGGGCGCTGTATGATAAGACTATCAACTCAAAGAAAGACCCTTCAAATGCAAATCGCCACTCAAGCCTCCCTCGACTGGAACGTCCTCGCCTGCCCCATGAGCGTGCAGCTCCCCGACGGGACCTCACGCGAGGTCACCACTCGCAAGGTTCTCGTCCGTGATGACAACTTCGATCAGGTCGGGGTTGTCGGTAACCGTTACGAGATCGTGCAGAACAGCGTGATCGCGGGTTTGGTGCAGCCTCTGGTGTCTGAGGGTTTGCTCGAGATCGTCAATATGGGCTACCTCGGCACCGGCTCGAAGGTGTTTATCCAGGCTGAACTCAATCAGGAATACGAGATCGCCGGTGAGACTCACAAAGCGATGCTCACCCTGATGAACAGCCACGACGGCACTTCACCTCTCGCCGCCGGTATCACCGACACCCGGGTCATCTGTCAAAACACCTTCGCGATGGCGATGGAGGATATGTCGACCCGTCTGCAGCACAAACTCGGGATCAATGAGCAAGCGCTCAAGATCACTGAGACTCTCGACTTCGTCAATGACCGGATGCGCAAGTTCGCTGAAGCCGCCGAAGTCCTTAAGTCCACTAAGGCCACTGTCGGTCAGGTCGATCAGATCATCCTCTCCGCTTACGGTAAGAAGGAGAACGAGACCGTACGCAATCGCGATGAGATCGTTAACCGCTTCTTCGCCGGAGCTGGTAACGAGGGCGCCACTCTCTGGGATGCCTTCAATGCTCTCACGGAGTTTAACACTCACGCGTCCGGCAAAACCGCTGAAGCTCGCTTCGGCTACGCGAACTTCGGTACTGGCGCTCGGGTTGCCCGCCGCGCTATCGACATGGCCCTCACCCTCGCCTGATACTTATGACCGGTTACGTCGGACCCGAAACGATGTTTATGCTCTCGTTAAAGCCGTTGCAGCGAGACTTTGTCACTGATACGGTCGAGGAAGCCCTGAAACTACGGTCGGAGGGGCTCACTAACGAGGACATCTCCTACCGTCTGGCCCATGCCATTCTGACGATAGAGAGGTGGACATCGACTCCTCGAATCGTCCGACGTATCATACTCGGAACATATGAAGCACCTTCGGCGGCGTGAGATACTAAAAAGGTTGAAGAGGTTCACGTGCCCCCACTGTGGGGCACTTGTCGGGTGCGGAGAGCTTGGGCAGCTCGGGATGTATTCTCACAAAGCTTATCATTATCATGTTGAACGCTGTCATGAGGTTTTGGAAACGATCCGTTCCGGTGACGTTGAAGCGGCCGAACAAGCCCGGGATGACTTACAACGAGGTGACGGAGTTCCTGGAGGGACTTCCTGACCAGGCGGTGAAGAATCGGGGGATCAGCGTAAGGATCGACGCGTATGATCTTCGCATCCTTCTTGAAGCCACGAGAGCAGATTGCGAGCGGAGGATCGAGTCAGAGGGTGTGAAGAACGGCTTCGGAGACCCAATCAAGATCCTTGACATGTGGGGCGCGATGCCCGAGTGTGGTATGGGCGAATGGTTGGAGGTCAATGTAGCTCCGGGACTCAACTATTCGGCGATCTATAAACTCGAGCGGACCATTAGGACTGGACAATAGTACGGATGTACTTGTGCCAGTCGAAAAACTGTCCACTAAATGCTCCGGGGACCTCCTCGGGGCTGTATTATGTCTATATGAACAAAACCAAAACCACCGTCTCCACCCTCACCTCCGGGCAGGTCGTCCAGGCGGGTTACAAGCGCCGGAACCTCCTGATCGACCCCAACCGCTTCGTCGGGTTCAAGGTGAATGGGCAAGTCTTCAGTGAGCTGAAGCTCCTGAAGCAGCACTTCGGAGTTCGTAACCTAAAGCATCTCGAGTTCGAAACTGATCGTCAGGAACTCGGGTCCGTGACTGCTGAATTCTACGACACCGAAGGCGAGTTCTTCTGGGGTGCCTATCTTTGGAATGGCAGCTTTCGCGTCGGGACGAGCGCTGATCGTCTTCAACTGCGGGCTAACTGAAAACACTCATACACACAGAAACCTGATGACTTATAAAGAACTTCTGGATAAACTTCTTGAGTTTGATGAAAAAACTCTTCAAGAACCTGTGGCGATTTATGTTCTTAATGAGACAAACCATATGATTTATAGTGAATTTTCTACTGATGTTAGTGGATTTTTCAGGGAAAAATGGTCTCAAAAAGTTGCTTACGAAACTCCTTTTTTGGAATGTACTGTTATGATAGACACTTGAGAAACCGGCACACAAGAACCCACAAGACCCCCCAGATGCCCTATAATACACTCATACGCAATCAACCAAATGAAAGTCAACGGTTACGAAATCAAACCTTTTGCTGACCTTGTGAATGCTAACCTTATGAATGCTAACCTTGAGGGTGCTAACCTTAGGGGTGCTAACCTTGTGAATGCTAACCTTAGGAGTGCTAACCTTGTTGGTGCTAACCTTGTGGTTGCTAACCTTGATGATGCTAACCTTAGGAATGCTAACCTTAGGGGTGCTAACCTTGTGAATGCTGACCTTAGAGGTGCTAACCTT
>CALGUV010000017.1 GCA_937920245.1 uncultured Microbacteriaceae bacterium | reverse complement strand
ATTTAATTAAGCGGCTAACGTTCCTAGGTTCGCCCGTATCTTGAGAACTACACAGTGAACGCGAGCATCTTTGTTTAAAAAGCAAAAAAATGTAAGAAAATTATTAAGTGCAAATGGCGGATGCCTAGGCACCAGAAGCCGAAGAAGGTCGTATGAGGCTGCGAAAAGCCTCGGGGAGCTGCCAACAGAGCTTTGATCCGAGGATTACCGAATGGGGAAACCCGGTGGGAGTCATGTCCCATCATTTCTGTCTGAACACATAGGGCAGATAAAGGTAACGTGGGGAAGTGAAACATCTCAGTACCCACAGGAAGAGAAAACAACCGTGATTCCGTTAGTAGTGGCGAGCGAAAGCGGAAGAGGCTAAACCGATTATGTGCCAAGCCGGTAGGCGTTGCATGATCGGGGTCGTGGGACCAAATAGATTGAGCTACCGCTTAATCAACAAGTCAAAAATTGCTAAAGTAGGTGAAGGACGTGGGAAAGTCCGGCATAGAAGGTGAGACCCCTGTAGCCGAAACTTCAGCAACTTGTTTTTGGGATCCCAAGTAATACCGGACTCGTGTAATCCGGTATGAATCTGGCGGGACCACCCGCTAAGCCTAAATACTCTCTGGTGACCGATAGTGAACAAGTACCGTGAGGGAAAGGTGAAAAGAACCCCGCAAGGGGAGTGAAATAGATCCTGAAACCGTTTGCATACAAACCGTTGGAGCCGCCTTGAGCGGTGACAGCGTGCCTTTTGAAGAATGAGTCTACGAGTTAGTGTGTTGTGGCAAGGTTAACCCGTCGAGGGGAAGCCGTAGCGAAAGCGAGTCTGAATAGGGCGCCATAGTCGCAGCATCTAAACCCGAAGCGAGGTGATCTATCCATGGCCAGGTTGAAGCGCGGGTAAGACCGTGTGGAGGACCGAACCCACTAATGTTGAAAAATTAGGGGATGAGCTGTGGTTAGGGGTGAAAGGCCAATCAAACTTCGTGATAGCTGGTTCTCCCCGAAATGCATTTAGGTGCAGCGTTGCATGTTTCTTACCGGAGGTAGAGCTACTGGATGGTCGAGGGGGCCTACAAGCTTACCAACATCAGCCAAACTCCGAATGCCGGTAAGTGAGAGCGTGGCAGTGAGACTGTGGGGGATAAGCTTCATAGTCGAGAGGGAAACAACCCAGAATAGCAACTAAGGTCCCAAAGCCTGTGCTAAGTGGAAAAGGATGTGAAGTCGCATAGACAACCAGGAGGTTGGCTTAGAAGCAGCCACCCTTAAAAGAGTGCGTAATAGCTCACTGGTCAAGTGATTTCGCGCCGACAATGTAACGGGGCTCAAGCACGCCACCGACGTTCTATCATTCACACACTATCCCGGTCTACCTTTATTGGATAGATCCAGGAGTGTGGATGGGTAGGGGAGCGTCGTGTAGCTAGTGAAGCGGCAGAGGAATCTAGCCGTGGAAGCTACACGAGTGAGAATGTAGACATGAGTAGCGAAAGACGGGTGAGAAACCCGTCCACCGAATGACCAAGGGTTCCTGGGCCAGGCTAATCCGCCCAGGGTAAGTCGGGACCTAAGGCGAGGCCGACAGGCGTAGTCGATGGATAACTGGTTGATATTCCAGTACCCGTGTTATACCGCCCATGACGAATCAATAATGCTAAGTGCCCAAAGCTGGAACGGACTTGTCCGGGAAGGTGGAGCGCGCGACCCAAGTTGGTAGTAGTCAAGCAATGGAGGGACGCAGGAAGGTAGTCCAACCCAGGCGATGGTTGTCCTGGGGTAAGGGTGTAGGACGGAGCGTAGGCAAATCCGCGCTCCAATGTCTGAGACCTGATGCCGAGCCGTATGGCGAAGTGGATGATCCTATGCTGCCAAGAAAATCTTCTAGCGAGGTATAAGGCGGCCCGTACCCGAAACCGACTCAGGTGGTCAGGTAGAGAATACCAAGGTGATCGAGAGAATCGTGGTGAAGGAACTCGGCAAAATACCCCCGTAACTTCGGGAGAAGGGGGGCCAATTTTTGTGTAGAGGTTTTCCTTCGAAGCATAAGTTAGACGCAGAGAATAGGCTCAAGCGACTGTTTACCAAAAACACAGGTCCGTGCGAAGTTGCAAAACGAT
>CALGUV010000016.1 GCA_937920245.1 uncultured Microbacteriaceae bacterium | reverse complement strand
CCTGAATCAGGCCTTCTCGAGCACGATGGCGCTCTTGGGGTAGTAGAGCGCGAGGCCGCCGATGCGCGCGTGAGCGGCAACGGAGAACTCAAGAGACTGACGCAGGGGCGGCAGGAACTCGAGCGGCTGGGGGACGTGGAGCTGCAGCTTGTCGGGGCTGCGGTCGTAGGTGATGATCCGGTCCTTCGACAGGGCGCCGCCGGACTTGGATGCCTCGAGCTCGTTGATGGGCTCGATGGCGGTGATCATCGGGTTGGTGCGCAGGAAGAACTCCATCACCGTGGTGTCGGAGGTGGCGCTGCGCGGAGTGGTGGAGATGATGCGATACACGTTGTAAGGCACCAACATGGTGTTGGGCATCTCCTTCATGTTGCTGTTCTGCACGAGCCGCGTGGCGGGTTCGTTCAGAAGGGCAATCAGTTCGTCGGGTGTGACGGCACCGGTGTCGAACCACTTGTCGGGGACAAGCTTGTCGACTTGGTTGTTGTTGAAGAAGCCCTTCATGCCGGAGGGGGCATCGCCGAAGTAGGCGATCTCCTGCACTTTCTCCTCGTAGGCGCGGCGCACGGCGTTAGCCCGGCGCTGCTCGAGGTTCATGCCGGGCACCATGGCGGCGGCACGGGTTTCCTGGACGGTGTAGGCGAAGGAAGCGCCGAGGCTGCGAACCGGGTGGGTGACTTCCTTGCGGAGCACGTCAGCGCGGGGCAGGTCTTGGGCTTTGTCGCCAATCACCTTCATAGAGCCTTGCTTGTCGAAGACTCGGTAGGTGAATGAATCAGCGCCAGTACCGACCTCGGAGGAGACGGGAATGACGGTGCTGTACTTGATGTCGGCGTACTCGACCTCGAAGGCGCGAGCGAGGATTGTCTCCAGCTCGCGGGCTAGGAAGATGCCGACGGTGTCATTACGGATTTCAGATGTCATGGGGGATGGCTCCGTGATCAGACGTCGGCGGTGAAGGTAATTCCGGGGAGGTCAATCTCCAGAAGAACCAGCCCGGCGGCGGAGGTTTCAGACAGCCAGCGCACGCCGCCAGTCATGGCGAACGTTTTGCCGGCTACTGCGGTTTTGGTGAAGCGACCGACGTAGGCACCGGTGACGGTGGCTGAGTGGTCGACACCGAAGAAACGCACGGCATCACCGAGGGCGATGGCGGCGGTGCTGTAAACCCAAACGACGCCTTTGGAGACGACGTTGAGGGCTTGTCCGTTGGGGTAACCCACGCGGAGGGAGCCATCACCAATGATGTTGGTGGGGTTCGGGGTGTAGGACGAGCTGCCGCCGACGCCCTCGAAGGTGAGGCTGTCGATGGCGAGGCCAACTACGCCGGTACCGCTGGGGGCCAGCAGAACAGCGAAGGGGTCGTTGCCTACGGGGTCGTTGTCAGTGGCGACGAGCGAGCCGAAGGGGATCGCAACGCCGGACTGGTTGTAGTAGCTGCGCGACACATAGGCCTGCAGGTCGGCAATCATGCCTTCGTGACCAACGGTCAGCTCCAGGGGGTAGCTGCCTTGGGCGCCAGCAGGATTGCTGACGACGGTGGGGGTGAAAGAAACGGCCATGGAAGGTACTCCTTACTTGGTGGCGGTGAGGGGGCGCTTCCAGGCATCGGCCGTCTTGCTGCGGTATGCAGAGATGGGGTCAGCGGAAGCAGAGCGGCCGGCACCTTTCAGTGCGTCGCGCAGGGCGACGGTGCTGTCAGTGCGGTCGTCAGCGGCGTCCTCGTGGGTGTCGTCGCCGTCCTCGGGTGAGTCACCTTCGGGGGCGTCTTCGCCTTCTTCGTCCTCGGCATCGGCCCGAGCTGCGAGTACACCTTCAACCACGCCTTGGATGTAGGCGGGTTCGGCGTCTTCGCGGGGGGCGGAACCGGTCAGGTTCTTGAAAGCCTGGACGTAGAGGGTGCTGTCGTCGATGCCGTCGAACTTGAAGTCCTCGGCAAAGGCGGGCGCAAGGCGCTGGAGCGTTGCCAGGCGGGCGGCGACCAGTTGGTCGAGCTCGGCTGTATCGATGCGGGCGTCGCTGGGGTCGGCCAGTTGCTCTTCGAGAGCATCGGCACGGCCTTCAGCGGCTTCTTTTTCGTAGGCCAGGTTGTCGAAATCGGCCTGCAGAGAGTCGAGCTTGGTGGCAAGCTCATCGCGCTCGGTGGTGAGAGCTTGCAGTTGGCGCCCCATGTCCCGTGAATAGGACTGGACCGCGCCGGCTGCTTCTGCGGGCAAATCGATCTCCAGGCCGTCGAGTTTGACGGTTGCCATAACGGGAGATGCAGTTGAACTGGACTGGGGCGCCATTTCGTGCTCGGAAGATTCGGCTACAGCATCGGCTGCATCCATTCGATCAAGCAAGAGTCGTACCTCCGGGCCAGCCCGGCCGCGGGGGACAATGGCGATGTGGTTCACCCGGATGTTGCGCTGGATGCCGGCGTACTCCTCGCCCTCGGGGGTGAAGCCGGGGGTGGGGTCGAAGTCGACTTTGTAGCCGGCGGATACCTCGGTGGCATCCTTGCGCTTGATCTTTTCGATGGCGTCCTGGTCTGTGACGACGAGGGCGACCTCGACGAAGCCGTCGTTGTACCGGACCTGGCTACCGGAGTAGCCGACCTGGAACTGCTTCGTGTTGGCGGAATCGAGAAGAACGGGTGGGTGACCCCACGTTGCGGGTTTCATGCCGAACGTGGAGAGAGATTCCGGGTTACTGACCTCTTCGGGAGGTCGGTATTCACGGGTCTGAGAACCATCAGCACGACGGTAAAGCTGTGTGCCGGTGCGGGCAGCGCGGCACCAAACCCGGAGGTAACCCTCGGGGGTGCTTTCGCTGCCGGTTATCGGCGCAAAGTCGTAGCGTAGAACTGATGAGTCCATGCAGGAATGTTACTTGACGTGCTCGGTTTATGTCAGGCGCTAGGGCTGGTTAAGCGAAAAGGTTGGTGGATATGTAGGCTTAAACGGTCAGCGTATAAGTGAATGGCGGTTTACAGGCAGCTCACTCTGTGTAGGCGTATTAGAGGGTTGAGAGAAGGTAGTGGGTATTCACAGGCGTTTGTTGCGGCTAAACTGGGGATTAGTCAGGCGGCGTATTCTCGGTTTGAAAGTGGAGAGATAGAGATGGCGGTGTCTAAGGTTATGAGTATTGCGGATTTGTACAACGTACCGTTGGATATTTTGTTGGCAGGGGTGTAAGGGAGAGCCGGCTAGAAGATCAGCACGTTGCGGCGGCGTGTGGTGCCGGATTTGGCCAAGGCTGCGGAAAGGCCTGTCAGTACAAACGCACCGGGCTCGGCAAATATCTTGTCGGTATCAGCGAGATTTACATTATTGCCGGCAAGTGCAAAAGCGCCAGTGGCTGCCGTTATAGATCGAGCAGTTTTGAGGGCTGCTTGATTGCCTGTGAGCGCGAAAATGCCAGTATCGGCAGCAAATAGGCGACTGCGGCGTAGCTGAGCGGGGCGGCCAGTGAGCGCAAACGTGCCAGCGGTCGCGGCAATCGCATAGGCGTTAATCTCGGTGAGCGCCGCTGGGTTGCCGGTAAGAGTGAAGGCGCCGGTGTTAGCGGTGACTACCCGAGTGCGGGCGAATGTTGCTGGATTGCCCGTTACAGCGAAGGTGCCCGTGGCG
>CALGUV010000015.1 GCA_937920245.1 uncultured Microbacteriaceae bacterium | reverse complement strand
GGAACCTTTAACGGCAAAATTGTCGTCTATGCCAAGGGATACAAAGGACAAACTTTGTCATGGAGGATTGCCGGCAAGTGGCAGAAGGTGACTGTGACCAAGGACTTCCAAGCTTTCGATCGGCTAACTTCTGCGATCGGGCTGACGGTGACGATAGATCTTTATCTCAACGGGGTAACCCCTGCCGCTTTTTCTAAAACGGTAGTTACCAAATAAGCGCGGTTCTAGCTAGCGGGAAATTACGAACTTAGCGGCATTCATAACGCCACCCAGTTCGCTTATTCGTCTTAGAGCGAAAGCCAACCTCACTGGCATGGCCATTGGGCCAAAGACCCTTTTGAAAACTCTTGCCCTTGCGACCCGGTCTTCCCTGGACCCCCATCTAGCACCCGAGCTGTTCGCTGGATGCATGGCAATTGGGATTGGCGCAAACACGCACTTTGCACCCTTGGATATCAAGTCAGCGATAAAAATATATTCATCACCCAGGTGGTTTTTAGCTCCGGCACCGAAATCCTCATCGAAGAGCACACCGTATTTTTTTACGTCCTCCACGCGCACAATCATTTCGTAGGTGGCGGCTCTGGCACAGTTGAATTTATTCAGCTTGGTAAGTCTGGTGGGATAGTTCTTGCGCAAGTTTCCCGTCTCATCGACGGCGCTAGCAAGTAGCAGTGAAACCTTGGGGTGGTGATCCAAATAGCGCAGTGCTTCGGTTAGTGCTTGTTCGTGAAACACCACGTCGTCATCACCGAAGAGCAGGTAGGTTCCGCTTGCGTGCTGAATGGCCGAGTTTCGACTTTTGGCAACACCTGAAGAATCTAGATAAACAACACCGGGTTTGACTGGCTTGGTCTTTGCCTGCTGAACGTGAACTTGATATTCCCAATCAGCACTTTTTGGAAACCTAATGTTTTTTACTCGCTCGGCAAGGGTTGAGTAACCAATGGTCAAAAGCGGCATTAGAAGCTATTTGCCTTTGCCCTGGCAAAACGCATCAGGCTAGAAGACACCGAAGAGAAGGTGGTGTTTAGCAGCCTTAGTCCAAGGAAGAACACGATGGTGTTTGAAAGTGAAATTACCCCGGCGATGCTCAGCCAAATCAAGACCCCCATGAGAGCCACCACCAGGAAGCTTGCCAAAAGCGTTCCAAATTCTGCGGTTTGGATTCGGGAACCCAGGCGCTCAGCCGGTGCGACGGCTTCCTTGTTGCGTTTAGCCTCCACAAAGCCACGCTGAATAATCTGCTGCTTTCTAAAAAGCCTTCCAAATACCTCAAGGACGATGATTACCAATAGCAGGTTGAGCCCAGCGAAAGCAGGTGAGAGAACAAAGAAAAATCCTGAAATTACTATCAGTTGAGTTATGAAGCTGAAGACATTCACTAGCTCCAGGGCCATCGCCCATTCCCAGCTTTCTTTTTGGCTGGAGCGCTCTCTGGTGTCGGCACCGAATGCCCTGTCGAAAAACTTCACGCGATAGGTCTTTTGAATATAGTTGGCGATTCTGGTGGCAATAAATAACGCTGCGAAAATCGAAACCGATAGCCCGAGTTCAAGTAGCGATCGGTTTGCCCCATCGATTACCAAGTCCGTAAATAACTTGGCAACCAAAAGCTCAGTGACCGGTATCGCTGCGGCGATAAGAACAAGCAGCAAGAGTTGCCAGCGGAAACGTCTAGTGGGCAACAAAAGTCTCGCGGAGGAGAACAGCTCGATTGCCATGCGTTTCATTAGTTATCAAACCTAGCAATCGCGCTCTTTATTGCGTCCAACACCTCGAGTTTTTTCTCTTTCGAGACGCTGATGTCGCGAACCAGGTGGTCCGAATCAAGTCGTGTTAGATCAAGTGCGATGATCTCGGGGTTCATAACCTCAACGCCTGCGCCAAGGGCATAGTCCTGGTATTTGATTCCAGTGCCGTGAACGTTTTCTTGAAAGCCTTCGAAGTTGACAAGGCCGCATGGAATGCCATAGGACTGGCAGGCAATCATTACGTGCATGGCCGAGGTGATGACGCTTTCGTAGCCAATGAGGTTTTGAAGAAAATTCTTGATCTGATCCGGATGGGAAAGTAACACCGAAATCTCGTCATAGTTTTCAGGCAGTCGAACCGGGATAGCTAGGTGCGAAAAGTGACGGATGAAAGCAACTCTGCCGTTTGTCTTGCCGCGCTTTAGAGGGATTACCTCGCTGATGGCAAGACCTGGGTCACCGAAGCTGTCCACTTGTGGGCCGCCGGATCGACTAAGCACTGCGGCTGTCAGCGGTCCACGAACCGAGTGGTAGTCAGCTTTTTTTGAAAGCTCAATCTCCTCGCTTGAAATTCCGGTGCCGACAACAACTGAGTTTGGCTTGATAAAGCGGCCAATTGAACCAATCGCCACCAGGTTCTTTTTGATGGCCGGCTTAGTCGGGGCTTGAAGAACTATTTTGCTGCTGGTGTAGTGGGAGATCATTAGTGGAGATAGCCAGTCTCCGAAGTTTCCCGGGAATGGCTTTGCCCACCAGGTAACCGGAATTATTTTTTCTGATGGTCTGTCCGAGTAGTAAAGGAAAGAGCTAGCCACATCAATGGTTGCTTGATCCTGATTGCTGGCTAGAAACTTCTTTTCAAAATCCCATTTGGCAGTTTCGAGCTCATGCTTTTTACCGTTCATGCCAGCATTTAGCATCCGGCCAAGGGCGGTCTGTCGAGCCGGGTCAATGTGGGTCGGTTTTCCTTGAGTCAAGAGTCCGGTGATACCCACTCCATCGGCCATTCTTCGGAGTGGGTTTTTGATGGCTGCCGGCAAGAGAAGTTCAAGTCGTTTGACGCGGCGCAATATTTGTCGACGAGTGCCAATTTTCTTGGCTGCACCATGCTGAACAACTTTGTCCTTGAAGTCAGCAACATTGCCGCTTGAGCCAAATGAGAAAAACGGTGGGTGCTGACCCGGTTCAGTCATTGCGCGCTCACGCATGATGCCGGTTGTTGGAATCATCTGGAAGGTAATCAATCTTGAGTTAGCCCGCCATGCTTCCTCGAGGAAGTAATCATCGGTTGCTTTGATTTCTGCCCGCTGCTCAAGCGCGTAGGCATCGTCAATTAGTTTGCGCCCTTGCTTGGTGGCATTTACACCCCAGAAGCTTGGCTCCCAAAATCTAGTGCGGTTGTTGTATCCAATTTGCATCGGCGCACCAAAGCTTCGCTGGAAGCCAATCAGGTCGGCGCTGGAATTAGCTATGTAATCCGGCAGGTGTGAGATTCGACAATCTACATCGATCCAAAACACCATCTTGTCAGGATTGCGATCGCAGACTTTTTTTATGAAGCCAATCTTTTTTCTTGTGACATCGGCCCAGTCGTCGCCCGGATTCTTTTGAACCTCCAGAAGCTCATGCTCAAGCCCGAGTTCATCAAGTTGCTCACGCAACTGCTTGGCGTGGTTGCCGTAGTACTCGTCGGGAGTGTAGAACGAGCAAATTACTATTCGGGGTTTGGTCACGGGCAAAATCTATCACCGAGCCTTGGTTTGATTGGAGAGGAACCCGACCCAAAA
>CALGUV010000013.1 GCA_937920245.1 uncultured Microbacteriaceae bacterium | reverse complement strand
GGGTTTCCACCAACGTGGAATGATCCACCGCCAAGGCCAAACCGTGAGTTATAACCAAAGGCAACTGCTTTCTGTAAAGCCGTTCTGCCCTTGGCAATCATCATGCCGCCAACATTTGCTGCGCCAGTCGTGTTTAGTATTTTGACGGCGCTCGCGGCATAGTTATCGGATAGCTCCGAGTGGGCATCGACTCGAATTACGGTTTCATAACTTGATTTCTCGATTGCTAGGTTCAAGCCGGTAGCAGTGCTCCCAGTTGGGTTTTCAACCAGAATCAGATTTTTATATTTTTTTGCCAACGATTCGGCAATTTGATTGGTCTTATCCCTAGAGGGCCCAAGAGCCAGGACAAGTTGCGCTTTTCCGGGAGTCTTTTGACTAAGTACCGACTCAACAGCGATTGCTAGGTAATCCTGTTCATTTAGAACCGGCATTACAAACGAGACGTCTTTGAGGTCAGCCATTAACTATGTTTCTGCCCGGCGCAATTATTCTCCAACCGGCTTTTTGCCAGGATTCAACATTGAGAATATTTCGTCCGTCAATGATTGTTTTGACTCTAGGCAAGCTGCTTACTGCTTCAGGGTCTAGTTTTTTGTATTCCGCCCACTCGGTACCAAGGATGACCAAGTCCGCATCTTTTAGGGCGGCTAATAGGTCTGATTCTGAAATCAACCCGGAGGACTTTTTCTCCAAGGCTTCCAATGAAACCGGATCATGGACGGTGACAATGCCGCCGAGGGCTTGCAGTCTCAGTGCGATCTCGAGAGCGGGCGAGTCCCGAAGGTCGTCACTGTCCGGCTTGAAGCTGATTCCAAGCATTGTGATTTTCTTGTTGCTTACTTGGCCAAGTTCTTCTGTAGCAAGCGAAACGATTCGCTGGCGTCTACGCAGGTTTATCTGATCAACTTCTTTTAGAAACGCAAGCGATTCCCCAACGCCAAGCTCGTCTGCCCTAGCAATGAATCCGCGAATGTCTTTGGGCAGGCATCCGCCGCCGAAGCCAATCCCGGTCCGAAGAAAGCTTTTGCCAATTCGGTTGTCTAGGCCGATTGCTTCGGCAAGCCTCACGGCATCGGCTCCAGAGGCTTCGGCTATTTCTGCCATCGCGTTTATGAAACTAATTTTGGTTGCGAGAAAAGCGTTTGCTGAAACCTTCACAAGCTCGGTTGTTTCCAGGTCTAGCTCGAGTATGGGAATGCCCTGATCAGTCATCGTTTGGTAGCAGGTTTTTAGGGCTTGGTTGTATTCGGGGTCATCGCTACCTATAACTATTCGGTCCGGCGACATTGAATCTGCGAGAGCCGTTCCTTCTCGAAGGAACTCCGGGTTCCAACAAAGCCTTGGAGTAAATCCTGAAATTTCTTGCATGGTTGTAATCAAGTTTCTGGCGGTGCCAACCGGCACGGTGGACTTACCAACCACCAGACTCGAGGGTTTCAACACAGCGGCGAGCTGGCTGGCTGCTGCAAATACATAGGAGGTGTCGGCTGACTGTTGGCCGGAAATTTGAGGAGTTCCAACGCAAATGAAGTGGATGTCACTTGCTGCACTTAGATCATCGTGATGTGTTTGAAAGCTTATATTTCCCGAAGAAACAGCCTGCCTTAGAGCATCTTCTAATCCGGGTTCAAAAAAAGGCAGTATTCCAGCCGCCAGCGATTGGATTCTGGTGTCATCCGGGTCGATTCCGATGACGTTGTGGCCAAGCTGTGCCATGGCAACCGCGTGGGTTGTTCCAAGATAGCCAAGCCCGATGACTGAAATCTTCATTGTGACAAGGAGTTTA
>CALGUV010000012.1 GCA_937920245.1 uncultured Microbacteriaceae bacterium | reverse complement strand
ATTTCGCTACCTTAGGACCGTTATAGTTACGGCCGCCGTTCACCGGGGCTTCAGTCGCTAGCTTCGCTTACGCTGACCAGCTTCCTTAACCTTCCGGCACTGGGCAGGCGTCAGCCCCCATACATCGTCTTGCGACTTAGCGGAGACCTGTGTTTTTGGTAAACAGTCGCCTGGGCCTCTTCACTGCGACCACCTTGCGGTGGCACCCCTTCTCCCGAAGTTACGGGGTCATTTTGCCGAGTTCCTTAGAGAGAGTTACCTCGCGCCCCTCGGTATTCTCTACCACCCCACCTGTGTCGGTTTCGGGTACAGGCCATGATGCCTTAACGGGTATAGGGCTTTTCTTGGAAGCATGACGTCACCAACTTCGCTGCCGTAGCAGCTCGCACTCACGCCTCAGCTCAAACCGTTTTCGCCGGTTCTCAACGCCTCGAACGCTTGGACCAGTAACCAACATCTGGCTTGGCTAGCCTTCTCCGTCCCCCTTCCCAAAACATCACAGGTACAGGAATGTTGACCTGTTGTCCATCGACTACGCCTTTCGGCCTCGCCTTAGGTCCTGACTAACCCTCCGCGGACGAGCCTGCCGGAGGAACCCTTAGGGTTTCGGGGCATGGGATTCTCACCCATGTTTTCGCTACTCAAGCCGACATTCTCACTTCCATGTAGTCCACGCCCGCTTACGCTAACGCTTCACCCCGCATGGAACGCTCCCCTACC
Organism: uncultured Microbacteriaceae bacterium; assembly: GCA_937920245.1. Classification (GTDB taxonomy): domain Bacteria; phylum Actinomycetota; class Actinomycetes; order Actinomycetales; family Microbacteriaceae; genus Aquiluna. The sequence goes on along the minus strand of CALGUV010000012.1, from coordinate 1,209 downwards.
ATCGGAATCAATTAAGACTCAAATCCGCAGCTTCGGTACAATGCTTAGCCCCGTTCATTTTCGGCGCAGGATCGCTCGACCAGTGAGCTATTACGCACTCCTTTGAGGATGGCTGCTTCTAGGCAAACCTCCTGGTTGTCTGGGCAATCCCACCTCCTTTATCACTCAGCATTGATTTGGGGACCTTAGCTGGCGGTCTGGGCTGTTTCCCTTTCGACCATGGAGCTTATCCCCCACAGTCTGACTGCCTAGTTACACACAGGGTATTCAGAGTTCGTATCGATTTGGTACCGCTCTCGCAGCCCGCACCGAAACGGTGGCTTTACCCCCCTGCTGGAGCACTAGACGCTACGCCTCAACGTATTTCGGGGAGAACCAGCTAGCTCCGGGTTCGATTGGCATTTCACCCCTAACCACAGCTCATCCGCTGATTTTTCAACATCAGTCGGTTCGGACCTCCACTTGGTATCACCCAAGCTTCATCCTGGCCATGGTTAGATCACCCGGGTTCGGGTCTATAAACACTGACGATCGCCCTATTCAGACTCGCTTTCGCTATGGCTCCACCATTCCCGGTTTAACCTGCCAGTGCCTATAAGTCGCCGGCTCATTCTTCAACAGGCACACGGTCACCCGATTAGTCGGGCTCCCATTGCTTGTAAGCTCACGGTTTCATGTTCTATTTCACTCCCCTCCCGGGGTTCTTTTCACCTTTCCCTCGCGGTACTGTTTCGCTATCGGTCACACAGGAGTACTTAGCCTTACGAGGTGGTCCTCGCAGATTCACACGGAATTTCACGTGCTCCGTGCTACTCGGGATACAGCTAGGCCAACTTTGTTTTCGAATACGGGGCTTTCACCCTCTGTGGCGCGCCATTCAAACGCTTCTTCTAACTCCGTTGGTCCACGTTGCTGTCCCACAACCCCGATGGACGAATGCATCGGTTTAGGCTCTTCCCCGTTCGCTCGCCGCTACTTAGGGAGTCGTTTTTACTTTCCTTTCCTCCAGCTACTAAGATGTTTCAGTTCGCTGGGTTGGCTCGTGCCGCCCTATGGATTCAGGCGGCCGTTCTAAGGGTTGCCCCATTCGGAAATTCCCGGATCAAAGCGTGTTTCCAGCTCCCCGAGACTTATCGCAGGTAACCACGTCCTTCATCGCCTCTGTGTGCCAAGGTATCCACCGTGAGCCCTTTGTAGCTTGACCAATTT
>CALGUV010000011.1 GCA_937920245.1 uncultured Microbacteriaceae bacterium | reverse complement strand
GGCTTTGCGATGTCGATTCTTGATCCGGCATCGAGTGCGAGCTGGATGATGGCTTCGGAAAGATCCTGGTCTGTTCCAAATGGCGATTCAATCTCTTGAAAGCCGGCCCCGTAATCCGCGCACGCATAACCCGCACCATCTATAACTAGGTCAGTAACACCAGGGGACTGGATTACTTGCCAGATGCTCAGTTGATTTATCTCCACAAACCGATGTTTGTTCGCGGAGCGCAAGCTTTGAATCCAAGAAAGCAAAGCTGGGGAAAATTAGGGTGGCAGCAGGTTTGGGGAAACCTGCTGCCGGCGATGCCGACATGGGGGATGTGGCATCGCGACTGAACTAGTCAGTAACTAAAGCTTATAGAAGATTCTGAAAATATGTCCCCCATTTAGGGTAAGGCAAGAAAAGCTCATATTTTTTTCCTAAGCACCTTTGTTCCCGTGGGGGTCGACATGGCAAGCGCAGAAAAGCGCTAGCGTGATAACCGAAACAGAAATAAAACCGATAATAAGACAAGACACAAAACTAGAAACCACCTGGAGGACACAGTTGTCTGAACAGCACGAAACAGAAAACCTGCTGACCGAGGCTTATGCGTTTGCGCCTTCTACTCAATTCGCGGAAGCCGCAATCGCCAAGCCCGGGATTTACACCCAGGCCAAGGAAGACCGGCTTGAGTTCTGGGCCGACAAGGCCAGGGAGCTTCACTGGCACAAGCCTTTTACTGAGACCCTAGATTTTACTAACGCGCCATTTGCAAAGTGGTTTGCGGACGGCGAGCTAAATGTGAGCTACAACTGCCTAGACCGTCACGTTGAAGCCGGCTGGGGCAAGCGAGTGGCACTGTTTTTTGAGGGCGAACCGGGAGACACTCAGGTTTATACCTACTTAGATTTGCTAAAGGCTGTAAAAAAAGCAGCCAACGTCCTTATAAGAATGGGCGTTGAGCCAGGTGATCGGGTGGCTATTTATATGCCCATGATTCCCGAAGCGGTAATCGCTATGCAGGCAGTTGCAAGAATCGGCGCTGTGCACTCTGTTGTCTTCGGTGGCTTTAGCGCCGACTCACTGGCCTCCAGGATTCAAGATGCCGGTGCCAAAGTCGTAATCACTGCCGACGGGGGTTATCGAAAAGGCAAAGCCAGCGCTCTGAAGCCGGCTGTTGATCAGGCGCTCAAAGATGGAAACTGCCCGAGCGTCGAACACGTGCTGGTCGTTAAGCGAACCGGCCAAGAAGTCGACTGGGATTCAGCCCGCGATGTTTGGTGGGAAGAACAAATGCAGAGCGTTGACACTGAGCATGTTGCAAAGGGGTTCAATGCCGAGCACCCGCTATTTATTCTCTATACCTCGGGAACCACAGGAACACCCAAGGGCATTCTGCACACAACCGGTGGCTACCTGACTCAATCGAGCTTCACCCACAAAAACGTCTTTGATTTGCACGAGGGGCAGGATGTCTATTGGTGCACGGCCGATGTCGGCTGGATAACCGGCCACTCATATGTTGTATACGGGCCACTTGCCAATGGTGCGACGCAAGTGATTTACGAGGGCACGCCAGATACCCCGGACTGGGGCCGCTGGTGGGACATCATTCAGAAATACCATGTCAGCATCTTCTACACCGCCCCCACTGCAATTAGAAGCTTTATGAAACTGGGCGACTCGGTAGTCAGTCACTACGACCTGAGCTCTATAAGAGTTCTTGGTTCAGTTGGTGAACCGATAAACCCAGCAGCTTGGCTTTGGTATCGAAAGGCAATTGGTTATGACCAGGCCCCGATTGTCGATACTTGGTGGCAAACCGAAACTGGAGCGATTATGGTTTCTCCGCTCCCCGGCATCACTAAAACCAAGCCCGGAAGCGCCCAGGTTCCGATTCCAGGAATCGAGATCGAGGTAGTGAACGATGACGGCAAAAAACTTGGACCCGGTCAAGCAGGATATCTCGCAATCACGGAACCTTGGCCCTCGATGCTGCGAGGCATTTGGGGAGACCCGGAACGATTTAAGGAAACTTATTGGTCCAGATTTCCAGGGGTCTATTTCGCCGGCGACGGCGCAAAGCTAGATGACGATGGTGACCTGTGGTTGCTTGGCCGAGTGGACGATGTGATGAACATTTCTGGCCATCGCCTCAGCACGACGGAGATTGAGTCGGCGCTGGTGTCTCACCCGTATGTGGCAGAAGCTGCCGTGGTGGGAGCTGCCGATGAAACCACCGGTCAGGCAATTGTCGCGTTTGTGATTCTGATGCAAGAAGAACTAGACAAACTTGGTAGCGAAGCCGACACCTCAAAGATTCTGCGTGACCACGTGGCAAGCCAAATAGGCCCGATTGCCAAGCCAAGGTCAATCTTCGTGGTGAGCGAACTGCCTAAAACTCGTTCTGGGAAAATCATGCGCAGGCTTCTAAAAGATGTTGCCGAGGATCGACCTATAGGCGATGTAACTACCCTTGCGGACACTTCGGTCATGGACACCATCGGCCGAAAGCTCGACTCCGGCGCCAACGACTAAATGATTAGGCAAGCAATTCCCGCTGATTTAGAAGCACTGCTCGGGCTATTGGCTAGTTTCTCGGAAGAGGCAGGCACTAACTTCGGTCGTGAGCACTTTCTGGCCGGACTTGAGCCAATGCTCAATAACCAGGACCTGGGGCTTGTGTTTGTTTCCGAGATAGACAGCGTGCTAGTTGGTTACGCCGTCATCGGCTGGGGTTGGGGGATTGAGTCTGGAGGCAAAGAAGCACTGATTGACGAGGTCTTTGTCTCAAAGAACCACCGCAACCAAGGACTCGGCGCAAAAATGCTCTCCGAGGTGATGGTTCAACTTGGAATGCACGACACCAAGGCTGTTTTTCTCGAGACTGAAGCCCAAAACCCTAATTCCAGAAAGCTTTACCAAAATCTTGGCTTTGAAACCGAAGACTCAGTTTGGATGCGCAAGGCCCTCTAGGAAAACTCCACAATCAGCTCGATTTCAACTGGGGCGTCAAGCGGTAGCACCGACACACCGACTGCACTTCTAGCGTGCTTGCCGGCATCGCCAAAGACCTGCTGCAAAAACTCAGAGGCGCCGTTGATGACCGCAGGCTGACTCGTGAATTCTGGAACAGATGACACGAAACCAACAATCTTGACAACCTGCTTCACTCGATCTAAGTCCCCAATAACAGACTTGACAGCAGCAAGGGCATTTAGCGCGCAGCGCTGAGCAATTTCAGCTCCGTACTCGACCGTTATTTCAGCACCAAGTTTGCCGGTGGCCATGAGCTTGCCCTCAATCACGGGTATTTGGCCGGCGGTAAAGACTAGGTTTCCGGAAATCATCGCGGGCAAATAAGAGCCGGCGGGAGTTGCCACCTCCGGAAGCGTAAGGCCTAGCTCGCTGAGCCTTTGTTCGACCTTGCTCATTCGGCAACAGCTTTTTTGAAGAACGCTATGAGTCCGCCCTGAGGGCCAGTAGTGACCTGAACTAGTTCCCAACCCTGGTTACCCCAGGTGTTTAGAATCTGAGTTTCCTTGTGTATCAATAGCGGCGTTGTTATGTACTCCCACTTGGTCATTTCACAGCTCCATTTCAGCCTATTGCGAGTATCCTAGAGCCTATGTCTGGCAGCTCTAAATCCTCCACGTTCGTAAGCCTTATAAAATTCGGCCTACTCAGCGTTGTCGCGGGCCTATTGTCGGTGGCACTGCTAGCACCAGCGGTTGCGGTGGCCGGAGTGGTTACGACCACTTCGATCGGAATGTTCGAAGGAATACCTTCCTACATCAAGCCCGTGAATTCCTCACAGTCCTCTGCGATCTACGCGCTTCGAGACGGAAAACCAGAGCAAATCGCGACCTTCTTCCACGAAAACCGCGTCGAGGTTCCTTTCGAGAGCATGTCGGTAAACCTTGTGAACGCAGTTGTAGCGACCGAGGACCCTAGGTTTTACGAGCACGGCGGAGTGGACATCATTTCTTTGATCCGTGCGACGCTTACAAACCTTGCCACTTTCGGCGATGGACCGGGTGCCTCAACCATCACCATGCAGTACGTGAGGCAGTCAATGGTTGAAGCGGCGAGCATTTCGAATGACTCCGGAGCGATTCAGGCTGCTACCGAGGTCAGCGTTGCGAGAAAGCTTAGAGAAATTAGACTCGCCATCGCTTTGGAGCAAGAAGTCACCAAAAAAGAGATCTTGGCCGGGTATCTAAACTTAGTGTTTTTGGGCAACCAAATAAACGGTGTTGAGACTGCTTCCCAGTACTACTTTGGAACCTCGGCAAACAAACTGAACGTCCCGCAAGCAGCGTACCTAGCCGGAATGCTGAAATCACCGAATGATTACAAGCCAGATGAGGCGGCAAATCACGAGCGCGGCTTGAGCCGAAGAAACTACGTGATTCAGAACATGGCTAGTGAGGGCTACATAACCCAAGAGCAGGCTGACGCCTACAAAGCCTCTCCAATCCAGACGAAAATTACCAAGACCAAGCAGGGCTGTGAAGAGAACCAAGTAACGGCTTTCTTCTGTGACTACACAGTCTGGACCATACGCAACTCTCCGGAATTTGGAGTTACCCCGGAGGACAGGGAGATGCTTCTTAGACGCGGTGGGCTGGAGATCTTCACCACTATCGACTTAGACATTCAGCAGGCAGCCTGGGATGCGGTTATGACTAACCTGCCACCTGAAAACGAGTGGGGCTTTGGGACGGCTTCGGTATCAGTTGAGGTTGGCACTGGCCGAATCGTTGCCATGGCGCAGAATCGCTACTTCGATCAGAGCGACAACCCAGTTCCGGGTGGCACCAGCGTGAACTTCAACAGCGATAAGCCATACGGTGGATCTTCTGGTTTCCAGCCCGGCTCGACCTACAAAGTCTTTACATTGGCCGAGTGGCTAAAGAATGGTTACACCCTCGGCGACCATGTTGATGGCCGAATCTTTACCGGAGAGGATGTCGACCTTGACGGGGAACCCGACGAAGTTAAGATTTGGGATGTCTCGAAAGATTTCCAGGCTAGTTGCGGCGGTGTTGTTGGACTCTGGGAGGTAAATAACTCCGGAGACCAAACCATCGATGACATAAGCGTTCAAGAGGCGGTTGTAACCTCACAGAACACTGCCTTTGCAGCGATGGCATCTCAATTGGACCTGTGCGCAATCAGAGACACGGCCAAGGACTTTGGCGTCCACAGAGCAGATGGCGATGAGCTGCTCTATGTGCCATCCGCAATTCTGGGAACCAACGAAATTGCACCACTGACAATGGCTGCCGCCTACGCCGGCATCGCAAACGCTGGTGTCTACTGCTCTCCAATTGCGATTGACAGAGTGCTTGTCAGGTTCACCGACGAGGAGCTAACCGTTCCACAGAGTTTGTGCAACCAGTCAGTCTCCCCTGAGGTTTCAGCAGCGATGATTAATGCCATGAAGGGGGTTGTTTCCGGAGGAACCGGTTCGGCTGCCAATACCAATGACGGAACACCTTTGGCCGGCAAGACCGGTACCACAGACGACCGCATCCACACCTGGATGACGGGTTTCTCGTCTGAGGTGGCAACCGCAACTTGGGTTGGAAACGTAGTTGGGCTTACCCCCCAGACTGGAAAGTCGGTAAACAATCGAGCAGTTTCAACCATTCGTCATGCGGTCTGGAAAGAGATAATGCTCGAGGTAAATAAGCACTACGAGGAAGTCCAGTTCCCAACTGCAAACCCTAGGTATCTCGACGCCACCATGCTGAGCGTGCCGGAAATAACTGGGTTTAACACCGATAGTGCGAAAGTGCAGTTGGTCACCGGTGATTTGAACGTGAGATTCGTGGAAACTCCAGTTGCCTCGGCTCAGCAAGTGGGTACCGTTGCATACACCTTCCCTGCGGCAGGTGAGTCGGTGCCTAGGGGGTCAATAATTGATGTCTTTATTTCATCCGGCGGTCAGCAAATAATGCCGGATGTTTCGGGGCTAGACCTTCAAGCCGCTTACACCACGCTTGAAGTGATGGGCTTCTTCCCAACCCCACCTCAGCCAAGTCAATACTGGATGCTTAATCTTTGTGATCCGAATCTTCCAGCAGGTTCGGCTCACTCAACCATTCCTGCCGCCGGCGAATCAGTGATCGTCGCATCCGCAGTGATTGTGCAGCCCAACGCATGTGGATAACCGGAAACTCTGGCCCGTTCAAGGTTCATGAAATAGAGATCGCTAGCTCGGCCGGCAAGGGCCTGCGCATTCTTCACATTTCAGACTTACACTTCGCCCCGGGACAAACCGCCAAAGCTGACTTCATGGCGAAGCTAGCTGAACTAGAGCCGGATTTTGTTATCAACACCGGTGATAACTTGGGACACAAGGATGCCATCAATCCGGCCCTTTTAGCCCTGGAACCACTCAGGCAGTTTCCGGGTGTTTTTGTAAACGGAAGCAATGACTACCGGGCACCAAAGCCAAGAAACCCACTGCGTTACTTCATGGGGCCCTCAAAAAACTCAACTCCCGGGGTTCGTCTGGATACTAAGAGATTTGAAGATGAACTCATCGGCTCCGGATGGCTAAATCTCAACAACAAAGCGGGTCAATTAGAAGTCAATAGCACTCGAATTGGTTTTCTTGGACTCAATGATGCCCACGAAGGCCTTGAGGATTTCGCTGGACTACCGAAGCAAACCGCCTCACTAAAAGAAGTGGACATCACAATCGGAGTCGCTCACGCTCCTTATCTGGAGGTCATCGATGCCTTCTTGGAGCAGCAAGTTGAAATTATGTTTGCCGGCCATACTCACGGTGGTCAGCTGTGTTTGCCGGGACAAAAAGCATTGATTACCAACTGCGATTTGCCCAGGAAGTACGCAAGCGGCTTATCGGCTTGGTCAGATGACCACCATCAGGCAATGTTGCACGTTTCCAATGGAATCGGCTGCTCAATCTACGCGCCTCTTAGGATTTTTTGCCCACCGAGTGCGACGCTTATTACCCTGAACTAGTTTTCGTCTAAGCCAGCTCTTGAGCTACTAGCTCCGCTATTTCGTAGGTGTTTAGGGCAGCGCCTTTTCTAAGATTGTCCCCCACCACAAATAGGTCAATTGTGTTTGGGAAATCTTCGGACTGGCGGATCCGACCAACAAAGGTCGGGTCCTGTCCGGCAACATGTTGTGGGGTTGGGTAGACATCATTTTCTGGATCATCCATGACAACGACGCTTGGCTGCTTGGAAAGTAGCTCTCTGACCTCATCGGCAGAAACCGAAGAAGCGAAAGTCGCATGGACGGCCAAGGAGTGACCAACCTGGACTGGGACTCGAACGCAAGTTGCGGCAACCTTTAGGCCAGGAATTCCAAGAATCTTGCGCGACTCATTTCTGACCTTTAGCTCTTCGGAGGTGTGTCCACCATCTTTGAAGCCGCCTGCGGCAGGAATGACGTTCAAAGCAATCGGGTGGGCCCAGGGTGAATCGGCCTGGTGCACTGATTGAGACTCCAAGGTCTTTGAAACACTGTCGGAACTGAGTCCGGCTTCTGGGTTCGTGGCTGCAGCCTTGATTTCATTTGCTAGGCGATCAATGCCAGGCGTGCCGGCTCCAGAAACAGCCTGATAACTGGCAACCACTAGCTCTCGAAGCTCCCACTTGTGATGAAGTGCGCCAAGCGCTGCCATCATGGTCAAGGTCGTGCAGTTTGGGTTTGCGATGATACCGATAGGCCTTGACTTAGCCATGTGAGGGTTTACTTCAGGAACCACCAAAGGAACCTCAGGGTTCATGCGGAAGGCCGCTGAGTTATCAACCGCAACAACGCCCTTGGCAGCAGCGACTGGTGCCCAGACTTCCGAAACCTCGTCTGGTACATCGAACAAAGCAATGTCCATGCCATCAAATGCAGCTTCGGAAAGCTCGACAACTGTCAGCGGCTGACCGTGAACCATAATTTGCTTTCCGGCACTTCTAGCCGATGCGATAAGCCTTATTTCACCCCAAATGTTTGTCCTCGCATTGATGATTTCAATCATCACGGTGCCAACGGCACCGGTTGCACCGACAAGGGCAAGATTTGGCTTAGACATTATTACTTCCCGGTTCCGGCGTAAATGATTGCAGTATCGGCGGCATCCAGCTCGAAGGCGGAGTGCACAATTCTGGTGGCTTCTTTTAGCTGATCGGCGCGAGTAACAACCGAGATTCTGATTTCGGATGTGGAGATCATCTCGATGTTGATCCCAGCTTTTGCCAGGGCTCCAAAAAGCCGTGCCGATACTCCGGATGAGGTCTTCATTCCAGCTCCAACAACGGATAGCTTGCCGATTTCGTCATCATAGGTAATGTTCTCGAAGCCGACCTCTTCCTGGCGGTCCTTGAGGGCCTGAACCACCTTGTGTCGGTCGGAGTGAGGCAGCGTCATTGAAATGTCGCTGCGCTTGTCTTCATCGGTCGAGACGTTCTGCACGATCATGTCGATGTTCGCACCGGCTTCAGAGACAATTTGGAACACCTCTGCTGCTTTGCCCGGTCGGTCCGGCAGCCCAATAACGGTCACCTTTGATTGAGTGTCATCAGTTGCAACACCTGAAACGATTGGCTCTTCCATGTCATCTCCTGCACTAGCTGTGTAAACGAGGGTTCCGGGGTCAGTACTAAACGAGGACCTAACACGAATTGGGACCTTGTGGCGGCGCGCGAATTCAACCGCGCGGATGTAAAGAATTTTAGCTCCGGAGGATGAAAGCTCCAGCATCGATTCGATGTCAATCTGCGCCAACTTATGAGCCCTGGGGACAATTCTCGGGTCGGCTGTATAGATTCCATCCACATCTGAGTAGATCTCGCAGACGTCTGCACTAAGAGCTGCTGCCAGTGCCACGGCAGTGGTGTCGGACCCGCCTCTACCTAAGGTTGTGGTGTCACCATTTTCAAAGCTGAAGCCTTGAAAACCAGCAACAATGGCAACCTCTCCCTTTGCCAAAGACTCTTGGATGCGAGTTGGTTCTAGTTTCCAGATTCTGGCTGATCCGTGATCCGAATCAGTGGAAATGCCCGCTTGGTAGCCGGTGAAAGACTTGGCTTGGCCACCCTGCTCCTTTATGGCCATTGCCAGCAGCGACATGGAGATGCGCTCACCGGCGGTTAGCAAGACGTCCATTTCGCGTCCGCCTGCGGGTGAAGAAGAAACTGAATTTGCAAGATCAATGAGGTCATCGGTGGTGTCGCCCATGGCAGAAACCACAACGCAAACCTGATTTCCCTCGGCCTGAGTCTTTAAAACGCGCGCAGCAATATTCTTGATCTTCTCAGCGTCCTGGACGGAAGATCCTCCATATTTCTGCACAATAACTGGCAATTGGGGCTCCTGGATTGGGGGAATCATGCCCTCATTGGCATCTTGCCAATTCTAGTTGACTCTTTTGCGCCCCTCAAAGGCGCGACCCAAAGTCATGTCATCCGCATATTCCAAATCGCCGCCCACCGGCAAGCCGGATGCGAGTTTAGAAACGGTGATTTCCATTGATCCCAAGAGCCTAATCAAGTAGGTGGCGGTCGCCTCACCCTCGAGATTTGGATTGGTTGCAAGGATAACTTCTGTGATTTCCGGGTCGCTGAGACGCTTTAGTAAATCCTTGATTCTCAGCTGGTCCGGGCCAATTCCAATAATTGGAGAAATCGCTCCTCCAAGGACGTGGTACTTACCCCTGAACTCTCTTGTTCGCTCAATGGAGTTGATGTCCTTGGAATCCTCAACCACGCAGATGGAAGTTAGTTCTCGCTTTGGGTCTAAGCAAATAGAGCACTGCTCGGTTTCTGAAACGTTTCCGCAGGTAACGCAAAAACGAACTTTTTCCTTGGCCTCTCGAAGCACATCCGCAAGCTCAAGAGCAACTTCGCTGTCGGTTTCAATCAGGTAAAACGCAATGCGTTGGGCGGACTTGGGGCCCACGCCGGGAAGCCGGCCAAGCTGATCAATTAGTTCTTGAATCACTCCGTCATACATTAGTTAGGCTCACCCTTTATCGGCTTGGCTCCAAGCACTTCTCTGAGGACAAACTCGCCTGCTTGCTCAGCCTCTGGTTCAGAAGCCTGAATAACTTCAACTGGGGCGTCTTGTGCTTCTAGCTCTTCTTCGGTAGTGAACTCCTCGGGGGCAGTCGGTTCAACCGTGTTTTTTGACTCAGGCTTCACCGGAGCTTCGGCAACCTTGGCCCGATACTTGACGACAACGCCCAATTGTTCGCGAATAACTTGACGAAGTACCTCGGCTGCTCCCTGCGAACTCTTGAAGGCATCAACATCGTTCTGGCTCTGAAACAGAAGGGTTAGAACTTCGTCTTTGAAATCAATCACTTTGGTGGTGAAGGCAACGGCCCAAGCAGATCGAGATTGTTTTGCCAATGTTTCTAGAATCATCGGCCAAGCCGACTTGACGGTAGCCGTGGTGATGTCTTGAGCAGGCACAACCGGCTGCTTTGGAGCAGTAATGACGGACTTTGCCTCAGGCTCCGGGCTTTCTTCTTCCGCTGGAGCTACTTTCTTTACAGCCTCTGTCTTGGCTTCCTTTGTTGCGGGAGTGGCGGAAGTTGCGGTTTTAGCTGGAGTGACAGGGGTCTTTGCTGGCGAAGCTGTTGGTGCAGCGACAAGTGCAACTGGCTCCTGGTGAATTGCAGCGATGGATCGCTGGCTTACTGGCGCTAGCACCCTTGCGCAAAGGAGTTCAAGCTGCAGCCTAGGGTTTGAGGCTGCACTGGTGTCTGAGAGAGCCTTAGAGGTAGCTTCAGCAGCTGCGGTCAAATCGGAAAGACCGAATCTGTTCGCTTGAATGGTAAGAATGTCGAATTGCTCGGGGCCAATGCCTCGCAAGATGGCCTTAGCGTCGTTTCCAAGAGAACTGACAAGCATCAGATCTCTGATGCGCTCAAGAAGGTCCTCAAGAAATCTTCTTGCGTCTTGGCCGGACTGAATTACCTTGTCAACCGCACTGAATGCTTTGGCCGCATCAATCTCAGCAAAGGCGTCTATAACTTCGCTCATAAGTTCGTCGTGGGTGAAGCCCAACAGGTTTACCGCGCGCTGATAGGCAACCTCTTTGGTGTCGCTGCCAGCGATCAGCTGGTCAAGCAGTGACAAGGCGTCTCGAACACTGCCTCCGGACGCCCGAACCACAAGCGGCATCACCCCAGCCTCAGCACTGAAACCTTCGGCCTCTAAAACAGTTCCTAGGTATTCCAGAAGCTCGCCTGGAGGGACCAACCGGAAGGGGTAGTGATGGGTTCTGGACCGAATGGTTCCAATAACCTTCTCAGGCTCTGTGGTTGCGAAAATAAACTTCACGTGCTCTGGTGGCTCTTCAACAATCTTTAGCAGGGCATTGAAGCCCTGCGGGGTAACCATGTGAGCCTCATCAAGAATGAAAATCTTGTAGCGGTCACGGGCCGGAGCAAAAATTGCCCGCTCTCGAAGATCTCTTGCATCATCAACACCGTTGTGGCTGGCCGCATCAATTTCGACTACATCTAAAGAACCTGGTCCACCTCGTGAAAGCTCGATGCAGCTGTCGCACTTGCCGCAAGGAGTGTCGGTAGGGCCCTCTTTGCAGTTCAGGCACCTGGCTAAAATTCTGGCGCTTGTCGTCTTTCCGCAGCCTCTTGGGCCGGAGAACAAATAAGCGTGATTTACCCTGTCTGCCCTCAGGGCAGAGCGCAACGGATCGGTCACCTGAGACTGGCCAATTAGCTCGGCAAAACTCTCTGGTCGATAGCGTCTATATAGGGCTGTGGTCACGCGCCAAGCCTAACCGAGCTAGCAGACAAGCAAGGACAATTCCACAGCCTTGCGGGCATTTGCTAACCGAGTACCGAGGACCAGGTCGCTGCAGCCCCCGAGTGGCCAATAAGGACAATCATTACTATCGAGGCAATCGCAACTGAGATGCCGATAAAACTAAGTGCGTAGACAATCGGCCTTGCTAGATCTCTCTTTACGGCAAACCAGTAAACAACTGCCACCGCAAACATGCCAATCGAAAGCGCCATCATCGAATCGCCCAGCTCAGCGTGCACACCGGGGTTACCAACGACCTCCTGGAATGCCTCGCCGGATTGGGAAGCAACAAAGACAGCCGGGAGTGAAACTCCAAGCCCGACAAGTGAGCTAACTAGAAACTTGCTTCTAAATTTTGGCCAGCAAACTGCGACTATAAAAACAAGCGCGCTAAGCGGTAAGAGCACCACGGCAAAGTGCACCGCTAGCGGGTGAAGGGGTAAGTCTCCAAATCGCAAAAACAGTTCATCCATTAGTTGAAAATCCTTGGCTCGGTGAAGCGGTCTGCCCAAAAAAAAAGGCGCTGCCAGTATGCGGGTGATAAAAAAGGACCCCCCGTGCACCCATCAGAGCTCAGTTACCCTTGCTATCTTTCGATCCTGGGGGATTTAGCCAAGGTGACGCCACACGAGGAGTCAATCTCAATTCTAAACCCAGAAACAGCCAATTTCCAGACCACATAAAATGCGGCTAGAATCGGGGTTCTGGAGAATTCGCCTAGTGGCCTATGGCGCACGCTTGGAAAGCGTGTTGGGTGCAAGCCCTCGGGGGTTCGAATCCCCCATTCTCCGCCAGCAACTCCCTTGATTTAGAGCCTCA
>CALGUV010000010.1 GCA_937920245.1 uncultured Microbacteriaceae bacterium | reverse complement strand
ATTTCTGGATCAAACAGCTCTGAAACTGGTTTAGTCATAGACCTAGACTAATCCTGTGAGAAGCGGACAAATAACTGACGTAGAAGTAATAAGAGTTCCACTGCGCTCAAAATTCCGCGGAGTGAGCTTCCGGGAGGCGCTTATCTTCAAAGGGTCAGAGCGCTACGCCGAATTCTCACCATTTTTAGAATACGAAGACCAAGAGTCCAGCAACTGGCTTAGGGCCGCGATTGAGTTTGCCAATACTGGCCTTTCCAAGCCGATCAGGAACAAGATTGAAGTGAACGCAACTCTCCCGGCGGTAACTGAAGATGAAATTGCGGGTGTGCTGCTTCCCTTTGGAAAATTTGAAACCGTCAAAATAAAGGTGGCTGAGCAAGGTGAGGCCCTGGTCGATGACGTGGCAAGAGTTTTCGCAACGAACAAGCTCTTCCCACGTCAAAAGATTCGGCTGGATGCCAATGGCGGGTATTCCGTGAAGCAAGCACTCGAGCTGCTTCAGAAACTCGACGGGCTGCCGATCGAATACTTTGAGCAGCCGGTTGAAACTATCGAGCAATTGGTAGAACTGAAATCAAGCATGTTAGCCATGGGCTTGAATGTGAAAATCGCAGCCGACGAATCCATCAGGAAGGCAAGCGACCCCATGCTAGTTGCCGCATCGGGGGCCGCCGACATCGCCGTTCTAAAAGTCCAGCCACTTGGCGGCATTAGTTCAGCACTGGAGATGTCAAAGCAAATGGCCCTGGAGCCGGTTGTAAGTTCAGCGCTTGAAACCAGCCTTGGAATCTCTCAAGGGCTATTTTTGGCAAGCCTGCTGCCGAGCCTGGACTATGCCTGCGGGTTAGGAACTGTTTCTCTTCTCGCTACAGACATTGCTAAGAACCCACTTATACCTGTCAACGGATTCCTGGAAGTTCAAGAGGTTGAACTTGATCAGGGTGCTGTGCGCCAGCTAAGGGTTGACAGCGCGCGGAGAGAGTTCTGGCACCAGCGATTGGATCGCTGCCTGAACCTTCTATAGCCCGGAGTAAACGTGAAGGCCCTTGAAAAATAGGTTCACGATGGTGAAGTTGAAAATCACCGAAAGGAATGCAACCAAACCAAGCCAGGCGGCACGCTTACCAGTCCATCCCCTGGTTGCCATGGCATGGAGATAGCCGGCGTAGAGCACCCAGATTATGAAAGTCCAAACCTCTTTGGTGTCCCAGCCCCAGTAGCGGTGCCAAGCGCGCTCTGCCCAAATGGCGCCGGCGATCAAAGTAAAGCTCCAGAGCACAAAGCCGACCACGTTGAACCGATAGGCAACACGCTCCATCTGAACAAGGGTTGGGAACCTGTCAAAAAGCGCCTTGGCTTTCCCCGATGCCTTTAAGAGGTAGAAAATGTGTAGTCCGGCCGCAACCGAAAAGAATCCGGTAGCCATGATCGCCACCACAACGTGAATGACCAACCAGTAACTCTGCAAAGCCGGCATAACCGTTTGCACTTCAACATAGAACAGCGAAACGGCCGCAAAAATGATTACCAAAGCAAAGCCAGAGATAAAAGTCGCGATGAATCTAAGGTCTCTAATTTTCAAAGCCGTTAGGTAAATCAGCAGAATCAGAAACGCACCGCTGATTGAAAACTCATACATGTTTGCCCACGGCACTCGCCCCGCAGCGATGCCTCGCATGACGACCCCAGCACCCAAAACCAATGTCGCTACCCAGAGCATCACAAAACCTGCTCGCTCGCTGGTGCTCAACCTGTCGGCTTTACCAGCAACAACCTCATCGCCGGCTGTGGACAGCTTCACTAGCTGAAAGGAGAACAGCACCAGTGCAAGTGCCAAAAATGCCATAGCTGACGAGACAAACAGCAGCGAGAACTGCGAGAGGGACTCGTTCAGAACAACTTGGGTCATTTATTAACTCTCTTTTTCGATTTCAGTAACGATATCTTGCAACACATTTGGTAGGTCAGGATCATCCCGTCTTGACAAAGCTGCGTACTCAATTTTGCCACCTTCAAGCACCTTCACCCAGACTCGTCTCCTTGGAACCATCAGGGACACCGACATTGAGCCGAGTGCCAAAAGTGCAAAAACCAGCACCCAGATTCCACCTGGGTTATAGGCAATATCCAGCGAGGCAAACCTAAGCAGCCCGTCAAATCTGACCGAGCCCATGTTGCCAGGAAGCTCAGCTGACTGCCCAACCTCGAGCTCGATAGCGGGGGCTTTGCCGTTGCGTCCAGCAATGAGTTCCATATTCGTGGTGTCGAGAGCATAAACATTTCTTGGGACCCCTGAATCAAGGCCGAGGTCGCCGGTGTAGACATTCATGGTCAGTAGCGGTGAAATCGGATCTGGGTAAATGGAGGTGTATGCGCCGCTAACCAGCTTTTCAGCGGTCGGATAGAAAAAAGCAATTATCCCGAGTTGCTCCGGGATTGCATCCGGGGCCTTGATGACCCCCAGCGAGGTCATGTTGTTGTCTTGGGGCAAAAACACCACTGGGCCGGCGAAGGTGATATTTCCCTCACCGTCGAAGACTGTAATCACGGGAGCAAAACCATTTCCGGTCAGAAAAACATTTGCACCGGTGGCAGCCAAGGGCTGGTTTACCCGGATTTCGTCTGTGACAATCTCGTCGCCAAGGTCAGCGGTAATGGATGCAATGAAGTCGATCGGCTGGCCAATGTTTGCCCTGTTGGCCAAATCGTAAACAACATCAAACTCATCAAGGGTCAAACTAAAGGGTTCCAGCTGGCTCTCATCAAAAAGTGCACCCGGGGAAAACGAGTCATAACTGGCAAGGTTATTCACAAAAGTGTCACCCTCGACCAGAACCCTTTGCCCGGAAAAACTCAAACCCCCACCGGCACCAACCGCAATCAGCACGCCAACCAGTGCGTAGTGAAAAAGGAGGTTGCCGGTTTCTTTGGCATAACCCTTTTCAGCACTGACCGAGCCCTCTTGTTTTTGAACTCTGAAGCCGCGTTTTTTCAAAACAGCAAGCGCCTTGTCCAACACGGTTTCATTTCCAGTTCCGGTCACGTACTCAGGCATCCGCTTGAGATTTGCTGGGGTCTGGACTGGCTTTGCCAGAAGCGCCACATAGTGAATTTTGGTCCTGGGCAGCACACATCCCGCCAAAGAAACAAATAACAAAATATAAATCGCAGAGAACCAAACCGATGTGTAAACATCAAATAATTGCAGCGAATCCAGTACTGCTGCCAATTCAGGTTCGTTGTCATAAAAAACCGCCACACCATTTGGGTCCGCACTGCGCTGCGGATAAACACTTCCCGGAACTGCGGCAATCGCAAGCAACAACAAAAGAAGTAGGGCGTTTCGCATCGAGGTCAGCTGGCGCCAGAACCACCTTGGCCAGAAAGACAATTTAGAGAGGAAGCTGGAAGCCACTGGTCACCACCTGAAGCCAATTTGTAAATCTCATCCAAAGACCAGTCATTAGCAAAATACCCACAGCTATTAACATGCCACCACCGACGAGGTTGAATACCCTGATGTGCTTTTTGACAAAACTCACTGAAGACTTCGCCCAGTCAAAACCTGCGGCAATCAAAATAAATGGAATTCCGATACCGAGGGAATAGGCAGTTGCAAGAATGCCGCCGCGCAGTGGATCAGCTGTATCGGAGGCCAGAACCAAAACCGCAGACAGAGTCGGCCCTATGCAGGGTGTCCATCCAAGAGCAAAGACAATTCCCAGAAACGGAGCACCCGCGAGACCGAGCTTTGGAGAGATCTTCAACTTGAGAGTCCGCTGCAAAAATCCCAGCTGGCCAATCATGGCAAAACCAAACAGAACCACTAGGGCGCCAAGGACAACCTGAATCCAAGGGTTTCTAGCGATAAACAACAACCCAGCGGTTCCCGCCAAAACACCCAAGGAAACAAACACCGCGGTAAAGCCAAGCACAAACAAAAGTGCACCTGTCATGACCTTGGTTTTGGAGTTAGCGGAACCGGAAACATAACCCAAGTAACCGGGGACCAATGGCAAAACGCAGGGAGAGACGAAGGTGATAATTCCAGCCAGTAATGCGACCGGGATTGCTATCAGCATGGAACCGTTGAGTGCTATTTCTCCGGCGTTCATTGATCCACCACAGTCTGAATCAAAGTGCGCAGAATCGAAGCGTCGATCCTGCCCAAAATTCTCGAGGCAACTTTGCCTTCCCGATCAATCACGACGGTTGTCGGGACAGCTTGAGGTGAGACGACCCCGGTGAATGCCAATGAAACCGCTCCGGATTGCGCATCCATGATGGAGGGAAAGTCAATGCCAAAAGCTCTGTCGAAGCTCAACGCCGTTTCGGCAGTGTCGCGCACATTCACACCGACAAACTGCACCGAATCAGCAAACTCTTCACTAAGTATTGCCAAATCTGGAGCTTCTGCTCGGCATGGAGCACAAGCTGCATACCACCAGTTCAGAACCACAACATTTCCCGCGAAGGCTGAACTGTCGAGGGTCTGCCCCGATTCAGTAACCCCAGAAAATGACTCAAAGCCGGGCCGTGAACCCAATGCAAACTCTGTTACCGTTCCGTCTCCTGCAATGTAATTCTTATTATCACCAGCGCGGAACTGGTCAGCCAACGGATCATTCGCACAAGCGGCTAGCAGAGCTGTCACCGTTGCAGCAATCAGTCCAAGCTTGAAAAGTTTGGCCCTTCTCACACTGCACCGCCGTCAACAGCATCTGCGCTGTGCCCAAGTCCGGGTTCTGTGTAATGAACTTCGGTCAGCTTGCCGTCGACAACCTCAAAGCTTGTGATCGATGAAAGCGAGCACCTTCTGCTGCTGGGACTGTGGGGAAGCTTCAGGCCGGCAGTAGATCGATAGAGCATCCAGATCGGCAACTGATGCGAAACGATAACAACGTCGCCACCATCTACCGAATCCCATGCCTCTAGAGCTGCCTGATTCATTCGACTCGCAACCTGCTGGTATGGCTCACCCCAACTGGGGAGATTTGGGTTTCTCAGGTTGATCAAAAGACTTGGGTTTTTCAGGAATGCTTTTGGCGCAAGCTTGATGCCCTTGAATTTGTTCCAAGGTTCAATCACACGCTCATCAAGGTTGGCTTCAATGCCAAATGCCTTGGCAATTGGCTGTGCTGATTGCTGAGTTCGAATCAGCGGCGAAGCTATTAGCCGCTTGATTTTTCTACCCTGATCGGCAAGATCTTGGGCGGCCGCAGCGGCCATTTCATGGCCTCGCTCTGAAAGCTCAAAGCCCTCAATTCGCTCGTATAGAACGCCGCGGGGATTGAATACTTCTCCGTGGCGCACTAGGTGAAGACGAGAGGCGGGCATGAAACAAGTTTACCTTCGCTAAACTTGGGCGAAAGTGCCCATGCACCAGATACTCAGAGGATTCTCAAAAATGCTAGACCGCAAACTCATCAGCTCTCTTTCCACTTCCGAGGATGGACCAGTAACCATCGGTGGCTGGGTTGAAACCCTCAGAGATCAGAAGCGCATTCAGTTCATAATCATCCGAGACGAATCAGGCAGCGTGCAGGTCACCTACCCACGCCCAGCTGACGAGGACGCACTGGCAGATCAGGTCAGCGCACTCAGCCACGGATCCTTCGTGATCATCAAGGGCAAGCTCAAGCACGACGAGCGCGTCAAGCTCGGGGGAATTGAAGTTCTCCTAGAGGGCCTAGAGGTTGTCGGGGCATCGCTTCCTGACAGCCCAATTGCAGATGACACATCAATTGACAAACGTCTGGACTGGCGCTTCTTGGACTACCGCAGGCCAGAGCTTTCTCTCATGCTGAAGATTCAAACCACAATAGAAAAGACCTGGCGCGAACACTGGCTAGCGAATAACTTCACCGAGATTCACTCCCCGAAACTAATGGGCTCCCCTTCAGAATCCCACGCTGAGCTCTTCAAGCTTGAATACTTCGAAACCCATGCCTACCTGGCCCAAAGCCCACAGTTCTATAAGCAAATGTCTATGGCCGCAGGACTTGGAAAAGTATTCGAGATTGGACCGGTTTTCAGGGCTGACCCATCCTTTACCTCGCGGCATGCCACTGAGTTTGTCTCGGTCGACATGGAGATGAGTTGGATCGACTCTCACGAAGACGTCATGAACTTCCAAGAGCAGCTCATGGTGAATGCGATTCAGGCAGTCAAAGACACCCACGGGGCCGAAATCGAAGCGCTTTACGGCTTCGAGGTCAAGGTTCCATCAACACCGTTCCCAAGAATTCCCTTGGCACAAGCTCACGAAATTGTGGAGACCAGAGGCTATAAAGTTCCACGACAGGACGGTGACCTAGACCCTGAGGGTGAGCGTCAAATCTCCGCTCACGTCGCAGAGGCCTTCGATCACGAGTTCGTCTTCCTAACCGACTACCCGAAGAACATTCGCCCGTTCTATCACATGCGCCACGAGGACAACCCGGAGCTCACCAAGAGCTACGACTTGATCTGGAAGGGCACTGAGATTACCACCGGTGCTCAGCGTGAGCACCGTGTTGACATCCTCACCGAGCAGATAAAAGAAAAAGGTCTCGAGCCAGAAAGCTTGAGCGCTTACCTAGACTTCTTCCGCTACGGAGTTCCGCCCCACGGTGGTTTCGGCATGGGACTCACCAGGGTCCTGATGCTTCTGCTGAACCTCTCAAATATCAGAGAAGCAAGCTTCCTCTTTAGAGGTCCAAACCGCCTAGAGCCATAAATATTTAACCTTCGGAGTCAAAGCCTGGAACGCCATCTAGGCCTGCAACGACAAACACAATTGCCAACAGGGTGGCCCAGAACAAAGTCGCAACCGAAATCACAATGGAAGTCTTCAGCGGCTTAACTCCGGCGGCAACTGCGGCTAGGGCTGCGAACTGAGTGCCAATCACCAGCGGGCCAATTGCAGCTAGACCGTAGATTCCCCACTTGTCAAAAGACCGCTGTGCCTTTTTGAATCTTTCAGATTCGCCAGTTTTCCCCCGCAATGCCCGACGCTTGATTAGCCACGCTCTAATTTGGCTTGCCGCGTAGGCAAAGAGAAAGATGGTTGTTGTGTTGCCAGCTACTGCAAAAACCACAGTCAATACCGGCGGGGATCCGAGCAAGATTGCCCCTGGCACCACGGCAATAGCTTCGAACCAAGGAATAGCGCCGAAGAGAAAGACTCCAAATAATCCAAGTTGTTCTAGGTTCATGATTTCCCTCTAAAAATCTTGGAGAAATTGGAGAGTAAAGCTTCCATTGGCCCACGCTGGTTGTAGCGCAGGTTCAGAAGCGCCAACAGGCTCAAACCAAGCCACACCAAAGCTGCGGTTAGGGCAACCTGCCAAACCTGAAGCCGAGCGAATAAACCAAACCCCCAGGCAGAGAACAGTACCGAGAAAACCAGCGACTGCGAGAGGTAAATGGTGAGCGAATGCCTGCCTGCTGCCGATAGCAATTTGAACCTATCGAAGCGCTGACTAAGTAACCAAAGCGAGCCAACATATCCTGCTGACAACAGCGGTGCCGTGATGAAGTTGATAGCGATTGAGGCCAGGTAGATACCCAGGCTGTAGTTTTCGGAGACGACATTTGAGACAAACAAATAACCGGAGAGCACCTGCAATAGCAGGCCAACGCTCAGCCCCCAAACCGCTGCCTTTCTCATAAATGCTGGGTTGACACCACTGGCCAGCCCATCCTTGCGAGCCACTAGCACTCCAACCAGGAATGCAGCAAAAACCATTGGCCCTTGCAGGAAGACCCCCTGCGGGGCAAACACTAGCCACAGTTCAAAGCGTGCGGCAGCGGCCTCCAAGAACGTTCCGGTCGCTAACGCACCATTCAAATCAGGAGTGATAGAAGTTTCGGCAGGAAGTGCCTTGCCCTTGCTGGCTAAGAATGCCTCTCCTGCGAAGGCCAGCGCGGCGATTCCTGCTAGCCCGATGCTATTGACGATGAATATCCACCTGGCCCATCTCTCAATCGCCTTCTCTGATCTGAAATACAGCAACAGGAGCAGGAGCCCTAAGACGCCATAGAAAAAGAGGATATCGCCGTGGAACAAAAACACCAGGTGAATGCCACCGAGCAGAATTAACCCAATCGCCCGGGCCAAGAAACGTCGGCTGTTAGCTCGCTCGTTCTTGATCACGTAGTGCGCCGAATAGCCAAACAGGAATGAGAATAAGAGGTAGAACTTTGCCTGAAATATCGAAGCAACAATAAATGCGGCGGCGGCATTTGCCGGATTGGCAAGGTCCCCACCCTCGAAACCGATAACGGTGTCAGTGGCAAAAAACTGCACGTTCACCATTGCGATTCCCAGCAAGGCAAAGCCCCGAAGGATATCTGGAAAACTATCTCTTGTTTTTGTCATCTTTATTTGCCTTTCTCCAGCCGCGACCAATGATGCTAAAGAGCACCACAGCAGACCCTCCGAGGATCATGATCCAAAATTCTATTAGCATTAGCCGCTCGCCTTTGCTCTGTTGAGCTCTAGGGAAATCATTGCCATCGACGGCAACATGAAGGCGTAGGAGGCAAACATCCAGAAGATTGCTTGGACCTGTGGCCAGGTTAACTCGATCACATAGTTGAAGCCATCGGAACCCGGCTGAGCATCAGTGAAGATTGCGTAAACCATTAGAGCTGTGATCGCAGTGAAGGCGAGTGCGGTGAACCAACGGAATGAAACCAGGTAGCTGCGGTTTCGCTGCGCGACCATCATCTCGTCTAGCGCGTCATCCGGAGCATCTGCAATGAGCCTGACCGAGATCCGCAACAGGAACCAGAAAACGAAGATCAACAGAATGTGAATGAGTGAATATGCAGCCCAGCTGTTCTCCCCTACTCCAATCAAGAAACCCGTCCCGAACAAGATCACGATGTTTGAGCCCCAAAGCAGGAACTGCTTTGCTCCACGGGTGCGAAGTCCATCCCACTTGGTGTCATCTAGCTGTCTCTCAACCGACTTAGAGGAAGCTGATGCCCACGCGGCATCAGAACCAGACATTTGCCCGCGGAACATTGCCCAGTACTGCTGACTTAGGCCACGAGCTCTGAGATACAGCAAGAAAATGGGTAGCTCAATAACCGCCATTGCTAGGACCGTGAAGAAGAACCAGTTGGTGTCAAAGAATACGAATCTGAAGCTTGGGTCCTCGTTCCAGAACAAAAATGCAGAGATGGCGACCGGGATACCGGTGATTAGAACATCCATCCATGACATCAGTTTTACGTTGTTGCCAATCACCTTTGGGTAGAACCAGAGATAGGCAACCGCCAGGGTTGCAAAAATGTAGAAAATTACTAAAAGCTCGTTACTCATTTGGCTTCCTTATCGAGCCAGAAGACTTCCTCAACGCTGGCTCCTAGAACCGAAGCAATGCGCAGCGCCAAAACTAGTGATGGCGAATACTCACCGCGTTCGATGTATCCGATGGTTTGGTAGTGAACACCAACCTCGTCGGCGAGCTCTTGCCTAGAGAGGTTGGACTGGGTGCGAAGCTCTTCAATGCGGTTAGCTACCCGCTCTTCTTCAGCCTTTGGTTTACGTCCCATAGATGTAGCATAATTACTATGTAGTAATAATGCAACATCACTAATGCAAATTCACGAAACGGCTTCCATGGATTCTTGACCCAGGGCTTACTAAATGTTGCTTCTAGCTTCTGTGCCCTGCGGGCTTCGAGGCAATCGCGCCATCTAGAGGATGCTCACCAGCCGGTCGTAAACCCTCTCGCTATCCAGTCTGAGAAATGCAATCTGCTTGTCATTCAGAAGTAAAACCGGAACCTCATCGGAGTACTTAGCTAAAAGCTCTGGGCGCCCATCGATGTCAATGCTTTCGACCGTGTATGCGGCACTCGGGTGCTCATTACTAAACCTTGCTATTACCCCGGCCAGCGCATCCTGGGCCTCATCGCATAGATGGCAGCCCTGCCTTGTAATTAGCTCAAGCCTGATTTTTGAGTTCACGCGCAAACACTACTAGAAATGCGTAGACCAATAGACTGTGGCGGTGGCTGTAAATAAGACGAATAACGAGAAAAAGGTTGCGGCATTCTTTGACGTCGATAACACCTTGGTCCGA
>CALGUV010000009.1 GCA_937920245.1 uncultured Microbacteriaceae bacterium | reverse complement strand
CTGGGGGACAAGGGGTCGTGGGTTCAAATCCCGCCAGCCCGACTTGCCTATTATGGATTTTTATGAGTCCAAGGGTTAGTCTCAAGGAGTGGCAAGTGAAACCCCGAGAACACTGAAATACTGGCCATGGATTGTCGTGGCAGTCACTTTCTTAGCACTGCTTGGTGCGGCAGCTTTTCGTTCCACTATTTCATTGCTTTTCGAGCCGATGGAGAGCGAGTTTGGATGGGATCGAACTGTTGTCTCGGTAGCCATAGGTGTTAACTTATTCTTTTACGGCATTACTGCGCCATTCGCTGCCACCTTGATGGAAAGATTTTCTATTCGAAGGGTAGCCACATTTGCCCTCGCACTGGTTGCTGTTGGGTCCAGTTTGGCAGTTGCATTTCCAACACCGCTTGGATTGATCTTGACTTGGGGTGTGCTTGTTGGCTTTGCCACGGGTTGCTTAGCCTTGGTTTTTGCTTCCTTGGTGGCCGGGCGATGGTTCCATAGGCATCGCGGGGTCATAACTGGTGTCTTTTCAGCCGCGTATGCCACAGGCTCTTTGATATTTTTACCACTTTTGAGTTTTGTTTTGACCGAAAATGGCTGGCGGGTTACCGCTTTTACCGTAGCGGGACTGGCCCTATTCATCATGATAATTTTTGGAATTTTATTTCGGAACAACCCTTCTGAGGTGGGGTTGCGTCCATTCGGGCTAGCTACCGAAACACCGATAGAGGAATCCAAAGGACCCTTGACTGCGGCAGATAACCTAAGACTTCTTATAAAGGTTTCGAGAACCAAACCCTTTCTAATTCTTGCTGGAACATTTTTTATTTGCGGGTGGACAACAAATGGGCTCATCGGAACCCATTTCATCCCGGCGACTCATGACCATGGAATGCCCGTTACAACTGCGGCAGGACTCCTCGCACTGATTGGTGTCTTTGACTTCATTGGCACGATTCTGTCAGGCTGGTTGTCCGACAGGTTCAATCCAGTTGTATTACTTGCCATTTACTACGGACTCAGGGGTATTGCCCTTTTTACCGTTCCCTTCCTCCTGGGCCCGACAGTTGAGCCTCCAATGTTCTTTTTTGTAGTGTTTTATGGACTTGATTGGATTGCAACGGTGCCTCCAACAATCGAGCTGTGCCGGAGGTATTTTGGCCTTCAGCAATCAGGCGTTGTATTTGGTTGGGTTTTCGCCACACACATGATTGGTGCCGGAGTTGCGTCTATTTTTGCTGGAATCATTAGGGGCATCCAAGGCACCTACTTAATTGCATGGATAACGGCTGCCGTACTTTGTCTAATTGCAACGGCAGCCGTATGGACAATGAGGAGAGATCCTGAGGCTACTAGGTCGCCCTTGAATTCCGAGTAAGCAGGCGCCACCGTGCTTCCTAAACCAAAAGCACAAATTCAGGGTCGCTAGGAAGCGGCTGG
>CALGUV010000008.1 GCA_937920245.1 uncultured Microbacteriaceae bacterium | reverse complement strand
CCCTCCTTGCGGAAAGCCTTGACCGCGCGGATACCGGTCATGGTCTCCACAAAGTTCTGAATCAAGGTTGAAGATGCAACCCGCTGCGCCCTAAAGCCTCGGTTCGTGTTTATCTGAAACCACCTAGTCACAATCGCAAGTGGAATCACTGCGGCCATCAGGACAAGGAAGCTGATTGGGTCAAGAATCAAGAGTGCGCCGGCGGTGAAAACCATGAAGAAAATGCCAACGACTAGTTCTCCTAAGCCGCCAGACAGCAGTTCGGAAATCGACTCTAGGTCCGAGGTCTGTCTCGCAATCACACGCCCCGCGGTGTAGCGTTCGTGAAACTCGACCGAAAGCTTTTGTGTGTGGATGAACATTCTGTTCCGCAAGGCAAATAGCATGGACTGAGCGATTTTTGCCGTAAGAATCATGAAGTAATAGACCATCAGTGCACTGAAGGCCGCGGCTCCCAAATACAGCAGAATTACCATCCACAGCGGATAAAAGTCATCCTCGATGGCCCTCGGAAGCGCCCAGTCAATCGCGAAGGCTATGAGCGCCGGGCCCGCAACCCTGAGCGTGGTAGAGACAAAAATCATTGCCACAGCGAGCCAAAGCCTTGCGCGGAGTGGAAGCAACAACGAACCCAGAAGCTTTCTGGATCGCTGCCTAATGAACCTGGATTCGGTTTTGGTTAGATCGGTTCTTTCTTCGTTATTGGTGCCGTAAAGACTCATACGTTCACCTCACGCTCTTTCTGGTCAGTGTCCAGAGAGGTAATCACGTGGCGGTATTCGGCGCTGGTGTCTAGTAGTTCACGGTGAGTACCGAAGGCAATAATCTTGCCGTCCTGCATCAGGGCCACCTTGTCCGCCAACATCACTGTCGAAGGTCGGTGAGCGACTATCAGGGCAGTGGTTGATTTCAGAACATGTCGAAGCGCATCCTCAACCATCGCCTCGGTGTCAACATCAACGGCCGACAGTGGGTCATCCAAAACCAAGATCTTAGGTTTGGCCGCCACCGCTCGAGCCAATGCCAATCGCTGACGCTGACCGCCCGAGAGGCTGAGACCTTCATCGCCGATAGGCGTGTCAAGACCCTTTGGTAAATCGTATGCAAACTGCGCCTGGGCAATTTCGAGGGCCTGCTTTAGGTCATCCTCGCTTTGATCTTTATTACCCAAGAGCACGTTGTCGCGGACACTGGATGAGAAAAGAGTGGCGTCCTCAAAAGCCATTGCGATGTTCGACCTAAGGTCGTCTCGAGTCAAATCCCTAATGTCGACCCCATCGATAGTTATCGAGCCGCCGGTCACCTCATACAACCTTGTGGTTAGAGCCGTCAGGGTTGTCTTGCCGCTTCCAGTGAGCCCAATAAGTGCTACCGACTGACCCGGCTCTATTCTCAGGCTCACGCCATCTACGAGGTCGCGATTCTTCGGATCGGCATCCGGGTAGTGAAAGTGAACGTCGTGAAACTCAAGTAACCCCTTGGGTTCCTCAATTGTCTTGCGAGAAACCGGATCAGCAATTAGGTCTGGCTCATCTAATACCTCGAAGACTCTCGTGGTGGCGGTCTTCGCCTCAAGGGTCATGCCCAGCAAGAATCCAAGAGACTCAGTTGGCCAACGAAGTACCATCGCGGTTGCAACAAAAGCCACCAGTGTTCCAACGGTCATTTCGCCGTTAGCCGTAAACCAAATCCCGGCCAATAGAGCCAGCCCAAGAGCAAATTCCGGAATCATAATTAGGTACAGCCATATGTTTGCGACGGCCTTGGCCTTACTAATTTCTGTGTTCCTAAGTTCCGAAGCCTGGGTTGCAAACTGGTCAGCTGCAAAACCGCCACGACCAAAGGCCTTTAGAACCCTGACGCCGTGAACAGATTCTTCGACCCTTGTTGCCAGGTCGCCTGACTGATCCTGAGCAAGCCTGGCAATAGTTCCAAAACCGCGCTCAAAGCGGAATCCAATTAGCCAAATCGGAATGGATGCAATTGAAAAGATAAGCCCCAGCCAGAAGTTGTAGGTGAACAGAATCAGCAGTCCAACCACCAGGGTGATGAAGTTCGCGATCAGCAGCACAATTCCGAAGCTGAGCCAACGCCTAATTAGACCCAGATCGGCGACCGCCCTGGAAAGTAACTGCCCCGATGGCCAGCGATCATGAAATGCAACCGGCAAATCTTGAAGCTTGGCGAAGAGTGTGTTGCGCATGTCGGCCTCGACGAATGTTCCGGGCGTAAGAACCAACCAACGTCTGAGAAGTACTAGAGCCGCCTCGATTACCCCAAGCAGGAGAATCAAGCCGACCGCCGGTAGCAATGCGCCCCGACCGCCGTCCACCAGTGAGTTCACCAGTGACTGCAAAAATTGCGGGATTGAAAGAGCAATCATGTGGGCGCCGATTGCAGCGAGTATGCCAAGGCCAATGCGCCAGAGTGCCCGTCTTGCAAATGGGACCAGTCGCCAAAGGGTCTTTATAGTCCCCAATTCAGCCTGCTGCATAGTTCTCTCCGAGGTGATTTTAGCCAAACGGCCTTACTCGTAAACATTTGATGCTCTTTGATTATTTCTAGTGGAAAAAATGTCTTTCGCCCGTGAAGTACATGCTAATGCCGGCCTTGCTGGCCGCGGCAATTACTTCCTCATCTCGAACGCTTCCACCTGGCTGGACAACTGCCGAAACCCCTGCATCTATCAGGACCTGAAGGCCGTCGGCGAATGGAAAAAATGCGTCGGAGGCTGCGACCGAACCAACCACTCTGTCGCCAGCCCTTGCAACCGCCAGCCTGCAAGAATCCAGCCTGTTGACCTGACCCATGCCAATTCCAACGGCGGCCTGATTTTTAGCCAGCAAAATTGCGTTTGATTTCACTGATCGGCAAGCGATCCAGGCAAACTCTAAGTCGCGCATCTGGGCAGCCTCAACACCCTTACCTGCGACCAATTGCCAGTTCTGAGTATTCAGGCCTTCAAATCCGTCTGAATCCTGAACAAGCATGCCGCCCGATACTTGACGAATGTCTAACGCTGCTCTGACATAAGGACTTGATAGCTCCAAAATTCGCAAGTTCTTTTTCTTTTTCAGTATTTCAATCGCTGTCGGGCTGAACGAAGGCGCAATGATGACCTCGGTGAAGACTTCAGCAACGGCGAGGGCCATTGACTCGGTAACTTCGCTGTTGGTTGCAATCACTCCTCCGAAGGCTGAAACCGGATCGGTATTGTGGGCAGCCTGATAGGCAGTTGCCACATCCACTCCGATAGCAATTCCGCACGGGTTAGCATGCTTGATGATCGCGACCGCGGGGGCCTGAAAATCATGGGCTGCCCGAAGCGCAGCGTCCGCATCTACAAAGTTGTTGTAACTCATCTGTTTGCCCGAATGCTGAATGGCAGTTGCCACACCTGAAGAATCACCAGCTAAATAAAGTGCTGCCGACTGATGAGAGTTCTCGCCGTATCTCAAGTCCTGGTCTTTGGTGAGCGAAATATTCATCGAATCCGAAATGACCTCTTCGCCGAATTCGCGAGCCAGGAAGCTTGCAACCGCTGCGTCATAACCGGAAGTGTGAGCAAATGCCTGCTGAGCAAGTTTTTGTCGAAACTTGAGTGTCGTGCCGCCGCGATCCAGCGCATCAATCAAAAGCGGGTAATTCTTTGGATCGACAACTATCGCCACATTGGCGTGGTTTTTGGCGGCAGCCCTCACCATTGCAGGTCCGCCGATATCAATCTGCTCAATCGCTGCATCCCCGGTTGATCCGCTGGCAACAGTCTCGACAAACGGGTAAAGGTTTACAACCACTAGCTGAAAGGCTTCGATGTTTAGCTCGGCAAGCTCTTGATTGTGCTTTTCAAGTCTCAGGTCGGCAAGAATGCCGCCGTGTATGGACGGGTGGAGCGTCTTTACGCGGCCATCCAGGCTTTCAGGAAAGCCGGTCACTTCACTGACTTCTTTTACGGCCATGCCGGCCGACGCGATTTGTTTTGCAGTGGAGCCGGTCGAAACTAGCTGGATACCGGCCGCGGTCAGAGCCGTCGCCAGCTCAATCAACCCGGTCTTGTCCGATACAGAAATCAATGCCCTTTTTATGGCCACTACATCAGGCATTTTGTTCCTTTTCGGTGAGCAGGAGTGATCCGGTTGCAATGTCCGAAACCGCTTGAACTAGCTGCTCTTGTTCCACTAGTTTAATCTGCTCATGCAAATCAATTTCTGAGATACCAGGAGCAACTGGAATGCTGGCTTGAGAAAGTACCTTGCCGGTATCCACGCCCTCATCAACCATGTGGATGGTAGCGCCAGTTACTAAAGCCCCAGCTGCCAAGGCATCTGCAACCGCATTGGCTCCTGGGAAATCCGGTAGCAACGATGGGTGCAGATTAATCATTCTCGGAGAGAGCTTGTTAACAATATTTGCAGGCAACACCCTCATGAACCCTGCTAAGACAACTAGGTCTGGTTTATGGAACTCAATATTTGAAAGCAAAACCTCAGCCCAAGCTTCGCGGCTTTCAAACCTTGAAGGTTCGACAACGAAAGTCGGAACCCCAAACTCTTCGGCGTGCTCCAGGCCGGTAGCGGCCTTATCGGACCCAACCGCAACTACTTTGGCGGGGTATAGCGGGCTGGCCGCCGCTGTCAAAAGCGCACGAAGATTTGAGCCACCACCTGAAATAAGCACTACTACCGAGAACATTGCCCCAGTCTACTTTCGCTCGGAGGCATCACCGTATGGCTTAGCAATTACTAAAGCAGCTAAGAAGCTCGGCACTAGGACCTCAACAAACACCACTCCTGCGAACAGAAGCGGGTCCGCCCCAACAGTTTCAAACCGACCCGGGCCAAAGCTACCTGATGCTGCCTGGCTCACCAGGAAGACAGCGATAGCTGCGCTCGAGGCAGCAACCAACGACAGGGATAGCGCGCCACTTAGTCTGGTGCCGTATTCCCAGCGCAGTTGATCCGCATGCCTCGCCACGAAAAACGTTGCAATAAGTGCGGCCAATATAGGAATCAGCACAAAAATAAGCCCGCGCTCAAAGCCTCCGGTTGGTAGCGCTGCAAACACCGGGAGCGCCGGAAGCGGACCTAGCTCAGATGCGAAAGGGGAAACGTAAGAGCCGGTGCCGATTGCGAACCCAGCACCAGAAATCCAAGAGGCCCCGTAGACAATCAGGTTTGGCAAAATTGCCAGCTGGCCAATGGTAACCATGACCCCGCCCAAAATACTCAAGCCCAGCCCCTGATAAAGACCGATTACTTGAATCCAGCCGAAACCTAAACCAAGAGCAATCAAAGTCGAGCTTGAAAAAATCAAAACTGCCACCACCGATAACCCAACCCTCACGCCGGGGTTAAGTGCGGTTCGAATTGACCAGTGCAACTTCGCATAGGCGGTCGTAAAAAGACCTCTAATCCAGATGCGCTCTTTGGCCTCTGGGCCATTGGCGCCATCGAATAGTTCAAACCTTCGTCCGCTCACAGAAGATGCAATGAGTATTAATCCAAAAAATATTGCTGGGTAATAGAGCGGCTCCCAGGTGCCAGCAATCACCGAATCATCTGCCACCAATAATGAAGCTCCGTAGCTGATGCCGCCAAAGGCTAGCGACCCTCCCAGCCACGCGGGCCAAAGCGAAGCAGCCGCCGATAGTCGATGACCGATTCTGATTGCCATTAAAACGATCAGTCCGGTAAGCCCAAGTGGCAGTGCCGTGAGGAAGAAACCCCCAAAACTGATGCCTAGGAAATCACCTTCCGCGAATCCAATTGGGACTCCGCATGCCAGCAAGAATGCATAGACAGCTACCCTCAGCGCCAGGATCCATTCAACTTGTCCATTGCCCTCGATAAACCAGGCAAGTGTTAGCGGAGCAATGATCAGTCCCACCACAGTGGCAATGATTATCAAAGCCTGCAGTGCGGCTATTGCGAAGCTAAGCCCCCGGTTCACAGTTCGCGCTATAGGTTGGCGATAATGTCGCGCATCAAGGTGGCGGTCTCAGATGGCGTCTTGCCAACCTTCACACCAACGGCTTCGAATGCTTCTTTTTTACCCTGGGCTGTTCCGGCAGATCCAGAAACGATCGCGCCGGCGTGACCCATGGTCTTGCCCTCTGGAGCAGTAAATCCTGCTACGTAGGCAACAACCGGCTTGGTCACGTGCTTGGAGATGTATTCCGCTGCCTTCTCTTCGCTGTCCCCGCCAATTTCACCGATCAAGACAATAGCTTTGGTCTCAGGATCATTCTCAAATGCCTCTAGAGCGTCAATGTGAGTGGTTCCAATAACAGGATCCCCGCCAATACCGATTCCGGTTGTAAAGCCGATGTCTCTTAGTTCAAACATCATTTGGTAGGTAAGGGTTCCGGACTTAGAAACCAAACCAATCGGTCCTTTTCCGGTGATGTTCCAGGGAGTGATTCCAGCATTTGATTCACCCGGGCTGATGATTCCCGGGCAATTTGGGCCGATAAGTCTGGTTTTCAGTCCCTTTTCGACGTTGTATGCCCAAGCCGAAGCTGAGTCGTGAACCGGGATTCCCTCGGTAATAGCAACTGCAAGTGGAATCTCAGCGTCGATTGCTTCGACGATTGCCTGCTTGGCAAAAGCCGGAGGCACGAAGATAACCGAAACGTTTGCACCGGTTGCGCTCATCGCCTCTGCGACAGTTCCGAAAACCGGAAGGGACTTGCCCTCAACTTCGACAGTTTCGCCGGCCTTGCGAGGGTTTACGCCGCCAACGATGTTTGATCCGCCAGCCAGCATTCGCTGAGTGTGCTTCATTCCTTCGGCACCGGTCATGCCCTGAACGATGATTTTAGAATCTGAGTTTAGAAAAATTGCCATTTTTTAGCCCCTTAGCCGTTCGCGAGTTCAGCGGCGGTGTTAGCCCCACCATCCATGGTGTCCGCAAGTGCCACTAGCGGGTGGTTGAATTCCTTCAAAATTGTTCTGCCTTCTTCAACGTTGTTTCCGTCAAGTCTGACAACAAGTGGCTTAGAAGCCCTTGCGCCAAGAGTGTTTAGTGCTCCAACGATGCCGTTAGCAACTGCGTCACAGGCAGTGATGCCGCCAAAGACGTTCACAAACACGCTTTTGACCTGTGGGTCATTCAGAATTACATCTAGACCTGCAGCCATTACTTCTGCCGAAGCTCCGCCGCCGATGTCCAAGAAGTTCGCGGGCTTTACTCCACCATTGGCCTCCCCGGCGTAAGCCACGACGTCTAGCGTGGACATAACAAGCCCGGCACCATTTCCAATGATTCCTACTTCGCCGTCGAGCTTCACGTAGTTCA
>CALGUV010000007.1 GCA_937920245.1 uncultured Microbacteriaceae bacterium | reverse complement strand
TAGAGCAAGGGGTATAAGACTTTTCTTCACCCCTCAAGGCTAGCCGAAGATAAAGCTAACTAGTTCTTCTTCACCTCAACCACATCACCAAAAGCTCCGGTTTCCTTGACCGTGATGGTCCAACCATCACTGGTTACGGATTCACCTAACTTGAGAGATGCATCCATTGCCCAACCGCCGCCGAGCTTCACTCGTTTAGGAGCAATAACGTCAACAACCTTCTTGGTGTCTGGCTGATACATCTTGGCGCTGGTGTCTACCCGGTAAACATATGCACCCTCAGATTCTTTACCAAGCAAAGCGTCATAGCCCTGGCGCCTGCGAGATTCAACAACAATCACCTCGTGGTCAGAAACCGGAATCACGACCGCTTTTTGGTGGTCACCGGTCCACGCAACTGGCCTTAGCCAGTGCGTGGAGGTTGCTGTATCGGTCTTGCAGTCAACTTGGCTGTCTTGCAAGATCTCCAACTGCCATCTAGACCATACCGAGAACTCTGGAGCCCCATACCAACCCCACATCAAATCAAAGCCCGCATTGATATCCATATTCCAGTTGCGGTCTGGCAGGCCAAGCAGGTGACCGAACTCGTGAATCCAGTTTGAGATGTCGCGACTCTGGTCGTTGCCGGTAACCAACAGGCTCATAATTTGACCCTCATCGCTGTAGAGCCCGCCCTTGCCAGGCATACCCGGAGCATGCGGGATGTACATCCCATGCTCAGCGTCAGTTACGGAGCGTGGCTCCTCCACAACCACAGCGTCGTATGCGGAGAAGTCGAACTGATCATCGACTAGGTCAATCACGTCCTGCAAATACGGTTGGTACACCTTCCAGAAGTTACCGGTGCCATCGAATTCATAGCCGAGGTTATAGCTCTTGATGCTTTTACCCATCTTGAAATAGGTTTCTGGGATGGTCCAGTTGAACTTGATCGGCACGGATGCGGCCCTTGAATAGAAATTGCTCATCGCCGAAACAACATCTGCCATGTCATCGGCAGGCCGATTGCTGGTCTTGTGATCGGTGAACTGAACCGGGATGACCAAAATCTTGAAATCTGAGCTGAGTTTCGCTCTGTAATCCGGCAGCGGGAAGCCGAATGACTTGTCGGGGGACCCGTCATTGACTTCAGCAATTTTGCACTGAGCGTAGTCATCGAACGCACCGGCGCTAATCGCGGTTTTCGGAGCACTGTCAACAATCTGCGGAACAATGTAAAGGTTTGGGGAGTAGCCGAACAAAGTCTTTGCCGGAACATTCTCTGGAACCAGCGGTTTCTTGGTAGCCGAATCAAACTTGACCATTCGGCTGTCGACCTTGAATTTGCCACCATTTGGATTCGAGCAAATGAGGTATGCGGGCTGATTCGAGGAATTCAAACCAAGCACTTGCCAAC
>CALGUV010000006.1 GCA_937920245.1 uncultured Microbacteriaceae bacterium | reverse complement strand
GAGGGAGTTTTTGCTGCTTGTGCAGTTGTATGTGCAATTGACAGAGCCAAGCAAGGTCTGACTTGAAGTTATTGTGGGGGATTTTGATGATCAGGACTTTCTAGCCAGTCATCAAAAGTGGTTTTTCCCACAATCGTTTCGCCCTTTCCGCGCAAATCGCCTGAAGCCATGCCTCTTCCAAAAACCCCCGGAAGCGGAAACTCGAGAACCAACTTCTTCAAGCCGTCGAAAGCGATCTGCCTTCGAGCCAGATCAGCTAAAACTTCATTTCTTGGACCAACCAAATCAGTTGCGCGCTTAAGTGGTTTTCCTTCTGCGATATCCACTAGGTGTTGCCCCACTTCCCTTGCGGCCACTGGTCGCATAAGGCATTTTGGAAGAAGCGCAATTGGTCCAGGCATACTTTGCAGTTGCTGGGTCACGAACTCATGAAATTGGGAGGATCTAGCAATGGTGTATGGGATTGTTCCCTTTTGGATGGTTCGCTCTTGTTCGAGTTTCCCCGCGTAGTAGCCGTCGTCAATCTCATCGATACCAACGATTGATAAAGCCACGTGATGTTTCACCCCGGTCTGCACCTCTGCGCTTAAGAGGTTGTCTGTGACAGTTGAAAAGAACTTTCGCGCAGCTTTGGCACTCAGCGTAGTTTTGTTGGTTACGTCGATAACTACATCCACGCCATTGAGAGCCTCCGCCAAACCCTCGCCAGAAATCAAATCAATGCCATTTCTTCGGGAAATCGAAACAACTTCGTGTCCTCGGTTTTCGGCAGCCGTGACGGCAAACTTACCCACTAGTCCAGTCCCACCGGCGACAGCAATCTTCATCAAAAACCTCCCTCTCTAAAATAAGACTCGAGAACGGAAGTGTCCACTTCTGCCGCTTGCCAGCTAATTAGGACTTTTTTACCCATCTAAAAGTGAGCAACGTGAAGACGACTCCAAGGGCAACCCAGATAGCAATTGCAATCGCTACTTGATCCAGAAACCAGTCACCACCGAGCTCAACGGACTTGAATTGGTCAGGGTAGAACACCGCTCTGAATCCCTGCCCAATCCATTTCACGGGAAACACACTCGCAAAGTTTTGTAGCCATTCAGGAAGAGTTGTAAACGACAGATAAATCCCTGAAATGAATTGAAGAATAAGAATTGGAGGCAATATCACGGCATTGGCACTCTTGGCACTCCTTGGAAGGGCGCTAATTGCGATTCCCAAAATACTCGATGCCAAGAGACCCAAGTAGAACACCCAGGCAAAGGTGAGCCAAAGCTCTATAGTCTCAGGAAGGTAAGCTCCAAAAACAAAGCGTGCCGTGAGCACAATCGCTACCGCCTGCAGGGTTGCGGAGACGAAAACCTGACCGAATTTTCCGATGAAGTAAGAAACAGGGGAAATTGGCGAGCCAGAGAGTCTCCGCAAAGTTCCGTCGTGCTTTTCAATAGCCATATCAATACCCAAGTTCTGAGTTCCCGACACCAAAACTCCCATAGCCAACATGGCTGGCAGGTACACGTCTGCAGAAGTTAGAACCCTTCCGGCTCCGGGTACATCAATTTCAAGGTTTGAAAATGCAGCAGTGAAAATAACCAGCATCATCAGAGGGAAGAAAAAATTGAAAAAGACAGCGTCAGGTGTTCTGATGTAGCTCTTCAGCTCGTAACCAATTCTCCTTATGCCAACGCCAAGAATGGAAGGTAGCTCAGTCTTCAATCTTCACTCCGTTTCGATGGTCAGTAATTAGCTGAAGGTAAACCTGCTCGAGATTCGGTACCTTGACCTGAAGGTTTTCTGGTGCTGATCCAATTCTTTTTGAGAGCTCGCCAATAAACAAAGTCGGGTCATCGGTGCGCTCGATGCGTTGCACCCCAGCCTCCACCCAAGAGACCTCAGGTTTGCGACTCTCCCGACCACCAATCTCGGCAATTTTTCCAAGAGCAACAAGCCTTCCATCGACAATAACTCCGCCCCTGTGTCCAAGCTCCTCGGCTTCGTCTAAGTAATGAGTGGTCAGCATAATTGTCATTCCCTCCTGCTGCAGACCACGAATAACCTCCCAAAACGCTCGCCTAACTTCTGGGTCAAAGCCAGTTGTTGGTTCGTCCAAAAACAAAACCTCAGGATTTCCGATCAAGCCCAACGCAACATCTACTCTGTGCTGCTGACCGCCAGAGAGCTTCTTTATAGGCTCTGAAGCCTTACCGTGCAGCCCAACTGCCTCGATAACTTCTTCGACTTTTCTGGGGTTTGGGTAAAGGCTGGCAAAGTGTGTGATTGTGTCTCGGACAGAAAGCCGACCAAGGTCACCAGCGGATTGTTGGACAATTCCAATTCGAGCCCGGAACGCTCGGCTGGCTTTTTGTGGATCCTGACCGAGAACTTTTACTTCTCCGGATGTTCTGGTTCGAAAGCCCTCCAATATCTCTATCGTTGTTGTCTTTCCAGCCCCGTTTGGACCGAGAAGAACGAAGGTCTCGCCCCTTGAGATACTAAAACTTACGTCGTCGACAGCCTGAAAGTCTTTGTACCTCTTAGTTAGACCCATGACTTCGATTGCACTCATACTGACAACTTAACCAAAACACGCATCAGCGTCAATTGCCTCACCAATGGCGTAGAAAGATGGCGTAGAAAGTGATTTGGTACACCCTAGCCCAAGGATTTACGCGGGCAAGAGGGCGGTAGTTCGAATCCCCCATTCTCCGCCAGCAACTCCCTTGATTTAGAGCCTAAGACGGCAATTTTTTGGGGGAGTTTTTATTTGATTGTGCAAGTGTGTGTGCAAATAGTGACATAACCGAGTTCAAATTCAAATATTTGCTGCGCGCATGCTGACTGAGATAGGGCCAAGAACTTCAGCTTGACTGGCGGCTAAGCCGTGAAGTTTTGAAGTTTCGCCGCTTGCATCGCTGCTCCAAGGGCCACATACTCCGCTGGCTCTGGCACCGTTACCGGTGCCTCAAAAATCTCCTGAGCGATTAGCCTCACGGCCTGATTCGCTGCAGCACCGCCAATCAGAGCGATTGAGTCAATCGATTGGCCCTGGTCCATGATCACGTCGCCGCCAAAGCGCAGACCGTTTAGCATGCCCTCGATGCAAGCCCTGGCAAAGTTTTCCCGATTGCCATTTAGCAACGTGATGCCAGTCACAGACGCCGTTGCGTCAGGCAGGTTCGGGGTGCGCTCACCCTCCAGATACGGAGTCACGACAACTCCCCCGGCGCCTGGCTTGGCCTTCAAGGCAAGCTCACCAAATTCGTCGAGTGAGACTCCAAGCAATGCCGCTCCCCACTCAATCACCCTCGCGGCATTCAGCGTGCAGACAAGAGGTAAGAAATTGCCTTCCGCATCTGCAAACCCCGAAATGATGCCGGTTTCGTCGCTCACACCTGCACGGAAAGAGCCAAACACTGTTCCACTGGTTCCCAGTGACACAGCAAATTTGCCTGGCGTTAAACCCAAGCCTTGCGCCGCACCGGCGTTATCTCCCATGCCCGCGCCGATATGAATTCTTCGATCCGAGAAATCAACCCTCACCTGCGCGGCAGGCTCCAAGTGATCGACAATGCGAGGAAGCAAAACCTCCTTGCCCAAACAAAACTCGATCACCTCAGGCAAGTACTCGTTGGTCCTTGGATTGAAATACCCCGTGCCGGAAGCATCGGAACGATCTGTGAAGATCTTGCTGACATCCGGATAGTGAGATGAGAGTCTCCAACTCAGATAGTCGTGTGGGAGGCAAACCGCTGCTATCGAATCAAGCAGCTGCGGTTCATTGTTTCGAACCCAACGCAGCTTGGTCGAGGTGAAGGAGGGCACCGGAACACTCCCGGTGTTCTCGGCTAACCACTTCGAACCAAAGTGATCGATGAGCTCTTGCGCCTCTTTAGAACTTCTCATGTCATTCCACAGAAGCGCTTGCCGAACCACTTGACCCGCGCTATCGAGTAGCACCATTCCGTGCTGCTGGCCAGCGATGGAGATTGCTGAGACATCGTCAAGGCCGCCGGCCTTTTGGATTGCCTCGAGAAGCGCTTCCCACCACAAATTGGGATCTGCCTCTGTGCCATCTGGATGCGAGGAGCGACCGGTGCGAACGATATCGCTGTTTTCGGCATCAACGATTTGAACCTTGCAGCTCTGGGTTGAGGAATCTACACCGGCTACAAGCCGCCGCGTCATGACTATCTGGCTCCCATTAGGTGCTCAAGTGCCAACTGGTTCAACTGAACCATGCCGGCACCCTTGCCATTGAAGTAGGTCTCGGGATCAAAGCTTGCGAATTCGCTTGAGTTCATGAAAGCCGAAGCACTCTCGCCTTGGTTGAGAGTTGACTTCTTTAGCTCCTCGACCTTGGCGCGCTGACGCAGTGACTTGACCTCTGGATCATTCTCAAACTTTTCGGCACGCTCCTGCAGCAGGTTATACATCCGAATGTTTGCTCTTGCTGACTCCCAGACTCCGGTCCAGTCCTCAGTCCTGGAGGGCTTGTAGTCAAAGTGGCGAGGGCCAGAATATGAAGACCCGCCGTTCTTGCCAAACTCGAGCAGGTGAACAAGAGAGAAGGCATTTGCCAGGTCTCCATGACCGAAGACCAAGTCCTGGTCGAACTTAATACCCTTTTGCCCATTTAGGTCGATGTGGAAGAGCTTTCCTGCATCAAGCGCTTGCGCTATGCCAGCGGTGAAGTTGAGTCCTGCCATTTGCTCATGCCCAACCTCAGGGTTTAGACCAACCATCTCAGGGTGATCTAGGGTTGCAATGAAGCCGAGTGCGTGGCCTACGGTTGGAAGCAGAATGTCGCCTCTTGGTTCATTTGGCTTTGGTTCTAGAGCGAATTTGAGGTTGTAACCCTGTTCGATGACGTACTCAGTCATGAAGTTTAGAGCCTCGCGGTAACGCTCCATGGCGTTGACAA
Organism: uncultured Microbacteriaceae bacterium; assembly: GCA_937920245.1. Lineage (GTDB taxonomy): Bacteria > Actinomycetota > Actinomycetes > Actinomycetales > Microbacteriaceae > Aquiluna. The sequence goes on along the minus strand of CALGUV010000006.1, from coordinate 10,111 downwards.
TGTTCTTAGCACTGTCATACTCAGCACCCTCACGCCCGCCCCACATAACAAAGGTCTCAGCACCGATCTCGTGGGCGAGATCGAGGTTGCGAAGAGCCTTGCGAAGCGCAAAGCGTCTGACCTCACGGTCGTTCGCGGTGAAGGCGCCCTCCTTGAAAACCGGGTGCGAGAAAAGGTTGGTGGTCAACATCGGCATCTTCAACCCGGTGTTGGCAAGTCCCGCCTTGAGCTGGTCAATAACGTCGCGACGCTGGGCATCGGTTGACTCAAAAGGAAAGAGGTCGTCATCGTGAGCGGTAACGCCGTAAGCGCCAACGGCCTTTAGGTTTGCAAGCGTCTCTTCGAGAGATATAGGGGCTCGAGTCGGAGCGCCGAATGGATCTGCTCCAAGCCACCCAACCGTCCATAGTCCAAAAGTAAACTGTGTGTTATCCATCGTCATGCTCTTTTCTATTCTTGAGTGGTGCCTTTTCGGGTTGTCTGGTTACAAAATAATTTTGATCAATTGCATTCACCGCAAATTGGCATGAAAATCCCAAATCTTGCTCCGCGCCGGACCTCGTTCTCCCGGCTGACCACCGGCCCACAATCTATGGGAATTTGCGCAAATTGACGGTGCCTCGGTTGGCTCGCAGAGACTATTGAAGTCGATAGTGATTTGCGCACTTGATAACCTCCCTGAGAACACTGGCCGAAAATAGCTCCGGATGGTCCGTGTAGATCATGAATTCCAGCTCGTCGCCATCCAGGAGACTGAAGAATGAGCGCGAAGTCTTGGCTTCACTGTGAATTTGGTCAGGGAAGATGCAGGCATCTCTTATGAGTGATTTTGCTTGCAATCTAACCAACAAATTCGAGGAGCCTGAGGAAATTACCTTCAGGTCAAATTCGGGCTCTGGGTATTTCAAATTCCGATCGTAATCAAAGAAAAATAAGGTCCTGGTCTCTTCGAATTCAAACGACATCATGTGATTGCTGGGATCAACTTTCAAGTCACTCAAATCGAGTGCAATGCTCACCGCCGAATTAGCAGCAACCTTTTGATTCAATTCCTTTATTAGTGTTCGGTCTCCAGACATCGAAACTAATTCAAGAGAACCAGCAATTACTGCTTCGAGTTGCGAGTCGTTAGTCATGTGCAGAGCTAAATTGTTGATATCCCCTTGAAAGCTGACATATCTATCCTGGTTAGCGTCCTTAACGGCATACCAAGAAGGTTTCCGCACTCCTTCGGAATCCACCAACGCCCAAGAACTGGCCGGCCAGCAATCATTCAACTGCCAAATCACAGAGCCTGAACAAACAGCATGATTCGCCCTTAGGTGCGACACGGCCAGCCGGAGCGCTCTTGCCTGTTCCAGCTGAGTTAGAAACAGCCAATCTTTGAACCCAGAGGGCTCCGCAAATCTCAGATCCAGTGACCTTCGAAGCTTCTGTTTCCCGTCAAAAGCTTTCTGATGGGCCCTCATGCTCGGGGAGTCTTCCCAAAGCTGATCCGCCCCAATTGCCTTCTTCATGGTTGACCAGCTTGCTGGTGACTGGTATCCGTACTCGGTAGCAAACCGAGGTACAAAATCGAGGTAAGTCAGATAGTCCTGGCGATTCCATGGCTCCCACATATGCGAAGTTCCAAAGCTCGGATCATTGGGATGAACATCCATATTTTGAGAATACGGACTGCTTGGCTGATATGGTCGGCTGCCGTCAAAATCCTGAAGCAACTCTGGGATAAGACCTAGATAGAGACCAAGGCCCCAATCCCTACCGGCGAGATCCTCTTTCCATCCCCAATCAAAGAAGCCCCAAATATTCTCATTGCTGCCGTTCCAGACGCTGAGTGATGCATGATGGCCTAGGCGTTCTGTCGCGTGCGAAACTTCCGCCGAAATTAAGTCTTTGAAGGATTCGTATTCTGGATAAGCGGCGCAGGCAAAGAGCATGTCCTGCCAAACGAGGATTCCCTCCCGATCACAAATTTCGTAAAACTCATTATTCTCGAAGATTCCTCCGCCCCATACCCTCAATAGATTCATGTTGGCGTCAATTGCATCCTGAATTCGGGCTTCATATAAATCTCGCCCAACTGTTGAAATCGAAGTGTGAGCAGGTATCCAGTTTGCACCTCTAACCCAGATTCGTTGGTCATTGATCTGTAATTCAAACCCTTCACCAACATCGTCATTTTGAGTTAAAATTGACGTTTTGCGGAATCCAACTATCTTGAAATCTTCGTCCAAGACGCGATCATCACTATCGAGGAGCTGGAAACGGAAGGGATATAGATTCTGTTCGCCGTATCCTCGCGGCCACCAAAGCTGCATCTCCGGTAAGGTGATGTCAACCTGTCCCCCACTTGTCAAGCCACTCTCAAAAATGAGGTCCCGGTCTTGCCAAATCTGAAGCCTTGAAAGCTTCTCTAGACCACTTGAGCGCCATTTGACTTTCAAGCATGCAACTCCAGAGTCGACGGTTGGAATGACGCGCAATTCCTCAAATCGCAATTCATATTGAACCAAGTGGACTGGCTTCCAGAGTCCAACAGTTACAAGTGTCGGGCCCCAATCCCAGCCATAGTTGCTCGCCATTTTTCTAATTTGGTTTGTGGGGTCTGAGTAAGCATTTGGTAATTTTCCATGCTTAGCCTCAGACGCCTCGGCCCAATCCTCTTGGGCCTCAAAAATCACCTCGATCAGGTTTTTTCCTAAGGTCAAAGTGTTCGTTACATCAGCACGGTAAGGAAAATGCATATCGTACGAGTCGATGACATGGACTCCATTAAGTTTGACAGAAGCGATGGTATCTATCCCATGAAAGACCAAGTCATTGCGATGAGAAAGCTCGCTGACAAGAAATTCACACCTGTAAATCCAGGAGGACCGGCCAATCCACTGAGTGCGAAATTCGTTTAAGCCCAAGTGTGGATTTTCGATGAAACCATTTATTTCCAGGTCCTGGTGAATACTTCCAGGAACCGTCGCGGGAAAGAAATTCATGTCGAGGCCGACTGGAGGCATGGTTGAGCTGACCAGAGCCAAACCTTCTGGCGTTGCGAGACCCCGCTCAAGCCTCTCTGAAACTGCCTTCTCAGCTTTTGATAAGTCGCTGGTTTCCAGCAACTTAAATTCCCAGCCCTCTAATAGTTGAGTCTTTTTCAAGAAATCTGCTCTTCCCTTGGTGATATTTCGGTTACTTCCGCTTGAAGACTTGAGTTTTCCGAGTGAACCACCTGCCCGTAATTTGCTCTATCTTTCAATCTCCATGTCAATAGCACTGACTCGAGAACTACCTCATCAGAGTTGACAATTTCGAAGCCGTTGTGAGACCTTTCCACAAAAGGGGTAACGTCGTTGGGCCTCAAGTCGATGCGAGCTGTCCACTGAGAATTTATTTCCATCCTCTGGGTGATGTTTCGAAACTTGACACCAGAAATGAGACCACGTTTTTGCGCCCACACTAAGGTCCCCGCCTCAGTGGTGACCTCAAGATTCTCAAAAATTATGTCTTTCACATAGCCACACAACAACCGCTCAGGGTTTCCACCAAAGAGAAAACCTGGCTCATTCCAAGCAAAAGCCGTTACGTGGAGAGCTTCACCATGGCCCCACCAGGATGGAGAAAAAGTCTGTGTTTGCAAACTTGAGTCGCGGAAAACGATGCCTTCAATTACTCCACCTTCTCGCGCACGAACAGCGAAACCTCTGTGGCTTTGCCAAACCCTGCAGTTTTCTACCAGGACGCCGCGAATGTTTCCGACCGACTCGGTGCCCAAAGTAATCGCACCCGATCTAGTGGTCATGTCACAGTCGCTTATTTTCACATCGGCGACATCTCCGAATATTGCGGTCTCCGAACAAGATTTCAGCGAAATGCAGTCATCTGCAGTGACGAGTTCGCAACCAGAAATGGTGACTCGTTGACATCGGTCAATGTCTATCCCATCAGCGTTGGGAACCTTGAGGTCGGTCAGGATTTTGACACCAATGATGCGAAGATCGTTGCATCCGGTCAGACGCAGAGCCCAAAATGCGGGATCTCGAATTGTGAAGTCGCTGAGGGATACATTCTGAGAGTCAATTAGAAAAATAGTGAATGGTCGCTCTAGGTACTGACTTTTCCCACCTTTTGGCGCACGCATCTCGTGGATGTGTTCCCCTACTTTGAGAATAAAATCATCCGCGTTTCCCGATATAGTTCCTGCACCACTTATACGGGCTTCATGGGCTTTATAGCCAGAAATAAAGGCTCGAATCGGAAGAACGGTCTCCTCAATGAAACCATGCGTGATAGCTGGAATCGAGTGCTCTACTAAGTAATCTTCGTAATCACCACTCGCCAGTAAGACGCTATTTGCCTCAAGGTGGAGTTCCACACCAGCTTTTATGACTAATGAACCGGACTTAAATGTGAATCCGGAATCAAATATTAAACGCCCCCCACCATTAGCGCTAATCAGATCAATTGAATCTTGGATCGCCTGTGTGTCAAAACTGGCGCCATCACCAACTGCGCCTTGGTCGAGGAGTCGAATTTGCAAAATTAACCTTTCACTGCGCCTGCAGTTAGAGCATTTTCAAGCCGCCGGTTTAGGACAATGTAGAGAATGTAGACGGGGATGAGGGTAATAACTGTCGCCGCTAGGAGAGGCCCAAACTCGGTTTTGGTCTGATCAATCAGGGTTGGCAAGGCAACTTGAACGGTTCGATTATCCGCGTTTGAACCGACCAATACCAAGCTGAACAAGAACTCATTCCAATACGCCAGAAAGTTCAAAATTACGATCATTGAAACTCCTGGAAGGGATAACGGGAGATAAATGTGCCACATTATTCTGAAGCGATTGAGGCCATCTATCATTGCGCTTTCTTCAAGTTCGGCAGGTATTGTCCTCATGAATTGAGTAAGCAAAATTACAGAAAGCGAAAGTGTGCTGGCTACCATGAACATAGTCAAGAATTCGCGCCTTTGAAATAAGCCGAGCTGTATCGAGAGCAAAAGAACCGGCACTAATGTGGCGAAAGCGGGAATCAGAAACCCTAGAGCAAATATCCTTTCGATCAATAGAGACAATCTTGATCTTGATCGTGCGAGACCATAACTTGCGGGGATTACCAGAGCAAGGGTGATGATTTCGGCCGCTATCGAAACAAACGCACTATTTACAAGCGCTTTTCCTAGTACCGCTCTCTCCCAGGCTTCTGAATAATTCTCAAAAAGCCACTCTTTTGGAAGTCCAAACGGGTCATTGAAAATGTCTAGATTTCCCTTCAGCGACGAGACGACAAGGAAATAAATTGGAATCGCTAACAATAACCCGTAGGCCCACACCAAGGCTCCAGCGCCGAGTCGACCACCACTCAATTGAGAAAACTTCATCTTCAATCCCTCGCCCTAATTAGCCTGCGAATCAGAATCATGCCAGCCAAACCGATCACAAAAAGAACTACCCCTGCGGCCTGGCTATATCCAAGATCGTTTTCAAAAAATGCTTTTTGGTAAATCAGAAGCGAAAGGGTTGTAGTTGTTTGGCCCGGTCCACCTCGTGTGAGTAGCAGGATTAATCCTGCAGAGCCGAAGAGCGTCCAGAGAAACTGAAGCATTGTTAAAGTCCCCACGAAGTCAACAGTGATAGGGAAGGCAATTCGCCACATAATTCGCCATTCGCTGGCTCCGTCTAATTTGGCAGCCTCAAAAAGGTCTTTGTTTACCGATTCTAGACGTGCGGCAAAAAGCACTCCTGAGTAGCCTATGCCTTGCCAGAGTCCGACAATAATCACCATCGCGAGCGCTGTGTCGGCGCTGGCTAGCCATGGTTTAGTTAGATCATCAAGTCCTATTGCTTCTAGGAGACCATTTACTAATCCCTGAGGTCCGAGGGCAGCATAGAAGACCATCGCTGTGGCGCTGATTGAGATAAGACCTGGCGTGAACAAAATCACCCGCAAAACTCGGTGCCCTCGAGGTTTGAGAGTTAGGTAATAACCAACCATAAAGGCCAGAGGAATCATTACTGGAATCATTATTCCAAGCTGAATAGCTGTGGTTTGAAGAGCAGCATAAAACACATCACTCCCGAATAACTTTTCGTAATTCGAAAACCCTGCAGGCTCAGATTGTCCAATGATACTTCGCCAATTTAGAGTGCTTATGTAGAACATTGCCACGAGAGGGCCAATTGTGAAGAAAACAAACCAGCCCAGTGCTGGGAGGCTAAAAAGGGAAAGCCCCTTGGTTGAGCCGACTGGCCCCGCTTTCTGCGAGTTGGCCTTTAGCCTAAACTTCACCGAGCTCATTTCAACCTCCAACAACTTCACTTAAGAATGAGGGAGCGAGGTTTTGCCTCGCTCCCTCGACTCGATTACTTAGTTATACGCCTGATCTGCAGCTTTACAGATCTGATCCGCCGAAACACCTGGACCGTACGCCAGAGCTGAGGCTCTTGTCAATGCGTCTCCGTGGGTTCCAACATAAACGTCAGGCATCAATGCAAATTCAACTTTTGTTTGCATTGTGGATACTGCCTCGCCGAGTAGAGGCGATGCAGCTGCTAGGTACTCGGAAATGTCGTTTGTGGTTGCAGGAACAACGTTTACCTCAGCAACAAACTTTCCAATTACATCAGGCTGATAGAAAGAAAGAATGAAATCCTTCACAGCGCTGAGTTTTTGAGCACCCTTTTTAGTGATGAAGAAGCCAACACCGGTGAAACCCTCATAGGCAGTTGGCTTCGTGTAGGCAGCTCCGGAAGGAACCGGGAGTCCGCCCAATTCAGTAACAGCTGCGATTTCGGGTTCAGCACCGCTCATGGCCCATGAGCCAGCCGGCATAATCGCTGCGTCCTGAGCATAGTAGGCCGCGTTCATTGTGTCCGCAGTATATCCTTCGACTCCGTCAACAAATACTCCGGCATCACGTGCTTTTACAAACTCCGAGATACCCTTCATGGCATTCGGGGAAGCGCAGAACCCACCATTGCTGTAGACATCTGCAGCCTCAGTTTTGTCCATGAACATCTGTGCAAATTGAAGCCATAGTTTGTTACCAGACCAGTCATTGCCGCCGACCACCATTGGGCCAATTCCGGCTGCGCGTAGAGCGTCCGTTGCTTCAATTAGTTGGTCCATGGTTTGAGGGGCGGCAGTTATACCAGCCTTGGCAAGAAGGTCCATGTTGTACCAAACCGGCCAAGTAAAGCCCTGGAATGGGAATCCTTGAACTTCACCACTTGAGTTGGTCCATTCCTTTATGGCAGACTCCTTGATTACCGAGTCAAGTCCCCACTCGGCAATTAGGTCGTTCACAGCAATTGTTGCGCCGGCGTCCAGCCAACCTGAAGACTTGTCAAAGAGGTTGACAATTACGACGTCTGCCTCTTGCCCGGCGAGAACCGTGGCCTCGAACTCTTCTCCAAGGTTTTCTCCTGCCTCAGTGAAATTCACACTCACACCTGTCGAGCTGATGAAGGAGTCGACAGCCAGATTTATAGCTGCGCCCTCTGGGACATCTCCCGTCTTCTTGTAAAGACTTAGGACATTAATCTCACTGACTTTCGACTCGGATGACTGGTCGCCACCCGCGCTCGACGAGCTCTCCGAAGTTGGTGATCCCGACCCTGCGCAACCCACAAGTGTCAAAACTAGGGCCGAGGCAACGGAAGTAAACAACATTTTTTTTCTATCTTGATTCACTATCTTCTCCTTTTTCCATTTTGTGAAAGGGACTGTGATGTCGCTTTCAATCTGTTACTTATAAGTGATAAATGAAATCGTTATCAATATCAAGTAATTAGGTACTGTAGAGAGTCTAAGGCATCCAGAGAATACTTTTTAAGCAATGGAATCGAGGTTATGAAATCGTTATCATTATTTTCGTTCTGAAGTTCGACTAAGAAGCGATAGATTTGTTATTCTGACTGTGATCAAGTCCAGCAAAGGTGATAATAATTGACGATACTTCCGACTCCAAGCCGCGCCAGAATTAAAGATGTGGCCGCTCTTGCTGGAGTTAGTCCTGCGACCGCTTCGAGGGCCTTGTCAAACGACCCCGCTGTCACCGAAATCACAAAAAAACGCGTCATTGATGCAGCCCGTACTTTGCGCTTTCGGCCAAATTCCTTAGCACGGGATCTGCGATCCGGGGGGGTAACTACAGCGATTGGTTACGTCATGCAAGACTTGGCTAACCCTTGGTATGCACAAGTAGCGGCAGGTGCTGAGGAGATTTTTCGAAAAGCGGGGTTAGAGCTAATTGTTGCCACGACTGAGGAGGACCCTCTTAGAGAAGAGCTTGTCGTGAGGACAATGCTAGAGCGCAGGGTGCAAGCCCTTTTACTCATACCTCTTTCTGATGACCATTCCTACTTGGAGGGTGAGAGACAACTAGGCACTCCTCTAATTTTCGTGGACAGGCCGCCGATCAATCTGACGGCAGATAGCATCACCATTGACAACCGTGGAGGTGTGGCTGAAGGTGTTGACCACTTAGTCAACTCAGGACACCGCCGCATAGGTCTGCTATCGGGGCCTGAATCCCTTTGGACCACGAGGGAAAGATTTGAGGGCTACAAGCTAGGCCTGAAGCGAAATGATATTGAGTTTGACCCAACTTTGGTGAAGCATAGCCAGTACACAAACGAAAGTGTTGACGAACTTTTCTCCACTCTCATGAGCTCCAATAACCGTCCAAGTGCATTGATATCTACGAATAACAGACTTACAGTTTCCCTCTTGCAGACAAATAGCGAAATGCTAGAGACCATCGCTTTTTTGGGATTCGATGATTTCGAGCTTGCGGATTTACTCAAAATTTCGGTCATCTCATACGATGCCGTCGAACTTGGAAGGCAAGCTGCACGATTGACTCTTGAGAGAATACAGCGCCCTCTTGAAACCCCGAAGCAAATCGAAATCAAGACTGTACTGGTGCCTCGAGGGTCCGCTGAACGTAATCCAAAAAATGTCTAAAAATGTGAACGAGACAAATGCTCTGCTGGTGGATGCTGGGCAATCCTCAGTGAGATTCCGTTACATCCAAGGTGCTCATGAGACTGAGTGGGATCTAGAGAAAATTGACACTGCGAAATCTGTTCCTGAGCAACTCATTCAAAGACTCCATCACTTCTTCGAAGAGGCCCAAGATACTCCAGACGTAGTTGCAATCTCGTCTACGGGAATTTCGGACCAATCGGCCGCCAGTAAGTTGATATTTGATTACGTTAGTGCGCACGGGGGCAGAAAGGTCATGCTCGCTCACGATTCCATAGGCGGTTATCTTTCTTGCCTAAACACGGATTTAGGTGCGATGTCTGCAGTCGGCACGGGTGTTGTAACCCTGGCCTTAGGAGCCTCTGGTTTTTCTCGAGTGGACGGCTGGGGGAACCTAATTGGGGATGCTGGTTCCGGTTTCTGGATTGGTCGGCTAGCGCTTGAATCAGCAATGCGAGCATATGACGGTAGAGGTGATGAGACTCAGTTGATGCAGGTAATGATGGATACATTTCCTGATCTTGAAAATGCTTACCTCGATCTGCAAAGTGATGAAGCCCGAGTATCCAGAATTGCTTCATTTGCAAAAGTGACGATTGAATTGTCAGATTCAGATGCGGTAGCGAGACAAATCCTTACATCTGCTGTTCACGAGATCACAATTTCTATTTTTTCTGCCTTGAAGCGATCTGGTTTTCAGGTGGGAGAGCCTGCCAACGTTAGCTGGACTGGGAAAGTTGCTAGAAGCGATCGATTCTCATCAATGTTGCAATCCCAGCTTTTAGCAGCCTGGCCAGAACTGAAGATTATCGAACCAAAAGGAGAGCCGATTGATGGCGTTGCCACTTTGATTGAACTCGATTCAGGGAGTCCCATACTTGAACATGTGACAGTTTTGGGGACTTAGATCACTCCCAATGCTCGTGAAAACTTTGAACAATCGTCTTCCATTTTTATGTGAACATCCTTTGCCTCACCAGAATCCAGTAAATTCAGGCCTTATATCTAGCTGACTGTATTTCGAATTAGAATTTTTTTGTGACCGAGCATGTCAAAATTCAAATCCCCCATTCTGCGCCAGTAACTCCCTTGATTTAGAGAATAAGTAAGAGTGTCCTACCAGCCCCAAG
>CALGUV010000005.1 GCA_937920245.1 uncultured Microbacteriaceae bacterium | reverse complement strand
TCAACCGGTAACACTCTTCGGAAAGCGGGGCTCGCTATCTTTGGCCCCACGATTTTGACTTCGACAGCCAGGCTGATTAGCGCTCCGGGTAAATCGAGTGATGCGAACGGGCTTTTGATGCGCCTCAAGGGAGTACTAGTCGCCAGAGAGTATGTAATCATCGACTATGACTGCCCGAAAAATGTACTTGATGCGGCCACCAAGATAACTCCTGGGATTGAGTCGCCCACGATTTCCCCCATGGCTGACTTGGATTGGGTTGCAGTTCGTTCGCTAGTGCCCGCAACACAAATGAATCAAATAATGGATGAGCTATACGCCGCAGGAGCTAGAGCTATTTTGGTTTCAGCCATACACGCAGCGAGAATATAGTGCCGGCAGTCAGGGTGATTCCTTGCCTCGATGTTGCAAACGGTCGGGTGGTAAAGGGCGTCAACTTTCAGAACCTGGTCGACAGCGGTGACCCGGTTGACTTAGCCCGTAACTACTATCTTCAGGGCGCGGATGAACTTACGTTTTTAGACGTCACAGCTGCAAACGAGAATCGCTCCACCACCAGAGACATGGTCACCAGATGCGCCGAAGAGTTATTCATACCCCTAACGGTCGGCGGGGGCATCAGGAGACTCGAGGATGTTTCGCTACTACTAGAAGCTGGAGCCGATAAAGTATCGATCGGCTCGGCAGGCGTCGCCAGACCGGAGCTATTGGCAGAAATTGCCGGCGAACACGGTAATCAGATTTTGGTTATTTCTCTAGACATTAAACGCGGGGCTTCTCCTTCCGGGTTCGTCATTACCTCACACGGTGGACGACAGGAAACCGGTTTAGATGCGCTGCAGTGGATAGAACGAGTACAAGAACTGGGAGCCGGTGAACTGCTGATCAACAGCATCGATGCAGACGGCACCCGAGAGGGTTTCGATCTTGACCTTATCGAGAAAGTCAGAAAGATATCAGCAGTTCCGATTATCGCGTCTGGGGGTGCCGGCAAGGTATCTGACTTCGTTGATGCGGCTCAGGCTGGCGCCGATGCCCTACTCGCAGCTAGTGTTTTTCACAGCGGGGAAATTTCAATTGCGCAAGTTAAACAAGCGCTTGAACAGGTAGGAATAGAGGCTAGATGAGGCAGTTAGCGTTGGATCAAGTCAAATTTTCAAGCGAACAATTGATACCTATCGTGGTTCAAGACAGTCAGACCCTGCAAGTTCTTATGCTTGCCTATGCAAACCTTGAGGCATTAGAAAAGACTGTCGCGACGGGTCAAATGCACTTTTTCTCTCGGTCCCGAAACCAGCTTTGGCACAAGGGTGAAACTAGTGGCAATACTTTGGCAGTTGACTCTTTATCTTTAGATTGCGACGGCGACACTATTTTGGCGATGGTGAAGCCTGTTGGCCCGGCCTGCCATATCGGAACCGTCAGCTGCTTCGAGGAGATCTAGGTGATTGACTTCGAACAGCTTGAGAAACTCAGCATCGATTACAACGTAATCCCAGTTGTAAAAAAACTATTTAGCGGCAGTGAAACGCCGATTGGTCTTTACCAAAAACTAGCTGGTGCAAGAGCTGACACATTTTTGCTGGAATCAGCAGAACAAGGAGTTTGGGGTAGATACTCATTTATTGGAGTATCGTCCCGAGGTCAGCTATCGGCTTCTGAATCAAAGGCTAGCTGGACGGGGGATGCCAAGTGCCTTCCCGATGGTTTGCTACTCCCCGAAGACCCAATAGCCGGTTTGGAAATGCTACAAACAGCCTGGAGATCAAGTCCAGTGGATTTTCCTTTGAGTTCAGGACTAGTTGGTTTCCTTAGTTGGGGGACAGTGAACCTAACCGAGAAACTTCCCGAAGCTAAGCAAGCCGACTACTCGATACCGCTTTACGGTTTCAATCAATTTTCAGACCTTGTGGTGATGGATCATCAGAAATCGGAACTGCTCTTAGTAAGCGTGGTCTTTGTTGATGGCACACCCCTTCGGGAAAGCTACAGTCGGGCGCTAGATGCAATCAGCAAGATGCAAGAAATCGTTGAAATGCCAACACCCGCGATGGTCTCTGAGCCGAATTGGCCGGAACCGGATGCCGTGTCAAACACTGCCAAAGATCAGTTTCTTGAAAAAGTCGAGCTAGCCAAAGAACATGTTCGAAAAGGAGATGTATTTCAGGTTGTGATCTCTCAGCGATTTGACCATCAAGCAACCGCTGATGCTCTTGATGTATACCGGGCCCTTCGTGCGTTGAATCCGAGCCCGTACATGTACCTGATTAGGTGCCAGGATCAAGACGGGCCGTTCGCCATTGTGGGAAGCTCTCCGGAGGCGCTTGTAAAAGTAATGGGCACGAATGTTGTCACTCACCCGATAGCCGGTTCAAGGCCCAGAGGTCAAGACACTTCGACTGACAATCAACTTGCTGAAGATCTGCTGGCAGATGAAAAAGAGCGCAGTGAACACTTGATGCTGGTTGACCTTGCCAGAAACGACCTGCTGAAAGTGTGCGATCCAACCTCGGTTCGAGTTAGCGAATTTATGCAAATTCATCGCTTTTCGCACATCATGCATTTGGTTTCGACCGTCGAGGGATCTTTGACTACTGGAACCAGTATTGTCAAAGCCATGCTGGCTACCTTCCCAGCTGGAACGCTATCCGGAGCACCTAAGCCAAGAGCCTTGGAAATAATCCACGACTTAGAGCAAAGCTACCGAGGCCTATTTGGTGGTGTTGTTGGATACTTCGACTTTCAAGGGAACTCAGACCTTGCAATAGCGATTCGCACTGCGGTGCTTAGAAATGGCATTGCAAGAGTGCAGGCAGGTGCCGGCATTGTCCTTGATTCAGTTCCCGAAACCGAGTACGCAGAGACGCTTGCAAAGGCCGCGGGCGTGTTGCGTGCGGTCGCTGCCGCGAATGCGATGAAGAAATGATCAGACTCATTTCACTGGGAACCCTAGTTGCCGCCCTGTGGCTATCGACTTCACTTCTAGCTTGGGTCGATGTTAGAGACTTTCATTCCGATCAATCAACACTGATAGGCACGTTGATTGGGTCAGAACTCAATCCATTGACAAGCCTCGTCCCACTCATAGTCCTTCTTGTTTCCCTAATAGCTCGCTACCGACTTTTGAGTAGATCAATGGCCGCGATTGCATCGGTAATTTCTGGAGTAGTCATTGTGGTGTTGTTGCTCACAAGCTGGTCAGATGCCAGTGCTGTGATTGAGTTGATCTCCAGTAGTACTGGTCTAGCAACTGCAGCCGGTTTCGGAGTGGTGATTAGATTTGGCTACTGGGTCTATGTCCTTATGGCCGTTGTAACTGCGGTGATTTTTGCGCTTGCGGTCTTTCAACCAGGGCGTTCGACGAAACCAGAACAATCAAGTGCATCGGCTGCAATAAACTCGGACCCACAAAACCTGTGGGATGAGCAGTAAAACTGCTTGCTAGAATTGAAAAACATCCAAGAAGGGCACAATGTCTAATTCCAACACTGATCCAGGGCACGGAAATTCTGTGGCAGCATGGGCGACCGTAATTATTGTTCTAACAGCCTTCACTATTGGAACACTATTTTTCTGGCTGGACGTCCCGGCGCTAGTTTGGGCTTCAGCAGTTGTCGCCATCCTTGGACCCATAGTTGGACTCGTTCTTAGGAAATCTGGCTACGGAGTTGGCGGCAAGCACTCGAAGTCCCACTAGTGCTTGACGAATTATTCGCCACAGCAAGTGATGACGCTGATATTCGCCGCAAGAGCGTGAGCCTGGAGTCCCTCGAGGCCCTTGTCGAAAACATGGAGCCCGCAGTCTCAGCACTGAAAGCACTTGAGCCAGCCTCCAAGATTAAAATCATCGCCGAAATAAAAAGATCTAGTCCTTCGGTAGGGCACATGGCCGAAATCCCTGATTCAGGTCTGTTAGCACTGACTTATGAGCAAAGTGGAGCACATGCAATCTCAGTTCTAACAGAGCGATCCGGTTTCGGCGGTACTTTGGATGATCTTCGACATGCCAGCGACGCCGTTTCAATACCAACACTTCGCAAGGACTTCATATCCTGTGAGTATCAGATACTGGAGGCTCGTGCCCATGGAGCATCATTCGTTCTTTTGATTCTTAGCTGGCTCAAGGAGCCCGATTTCCTAAGGTTGTCTAAGTTCGCTGCAGATTTGGGCTTAGACGTGCTGGTTGAGACGCACACGGCCGAGGAGATACACGTTGCCAATGCTGCGGGGAGCCGTTTGGTGGGCATAAACACGAGGGACTTGCAAACCTTCAGGACTGACTTGCGGTTATTCGAAACCATGTCGCATCTCCTGACTGATGAGACTATAAAAGTGGCTGAATCATCTGTCAAGAAGTCACAGGACGTCGCCAGATACTGGAACGCCGGTGCCAATGTCGTGCTTGTCGGACAAGCCTTAGTCACCGGGGATCCGAGCTTGCTAATTCCGGAATTTATTAACGCAACTTAGGATTATGAACACAATGAAACTCTCTGAACAAGTTGGTCCGTACTATGGCGAGTACGGCGGCAGATTCGTGCCTGAGCCGCTAATCGCAGCTCTCGATCAACTCGAGGCCACCTACGAGGCAATGCGAATCGACCCTGGGTTTATTGCTGAGCTTGCTGAACTCCACAAAACTTACACCGGTCGCCCATCCATAATCACCGAGGCAAAGCGCTTTGCGGCACATTTTGGCGACATTAGGGTGTTTCTGAAAAGAGAGGACTTGAACCACACCGGTAGCCACAAGATCAACAACGTTATGGGCCAAGCACTCTTAGCAAAAAAGATGGGCAAAAAGCGCATAATTGCAGAAACTGGAGCTGGTCAGCACGGCGTAGCAAGTGCGACGGCGGCAGCATTCTTTGGGATGGACTGCGTGGTCTACATGGGTCAGGTTGATACTGAGCGACAAGCCCTAAATGTCGCAAGAATGCAGCTCTTGGGTGCAGAAGTAATCCCAGTGACTTCAGGTTCCAGAACGCTGAAGGACGCCATCAACGAGGCTCTTAGAGACTGGGTTGCCAACGTTGATACCACTCACTATCTTCTTGGGACAGTTGCGGGACCACACCCGTTCCCGACTATGGTTCGAGACTTCCACAGTGTCATCGGTTATGAGGCTCGAGAGCAAATGCTTGAGCTAACAGGAAAACTTCCAGATGCAGTGGCAGCTTGCGTTGGTGGCGGTTCTAATGCGATTGGAATTTTCCACGCGTTCTTGGATGACAGCGACGTTGCCCTCTGGGGTTTTGAGGCAGCTGGCGACGGCGTTGACACTCCTCGACATGCCGCAACTTTATCCATGGGAACCCCAGGCGTGCTGCATGGAGCAAAGAGCTACATGCTTCAGGACGCCGATGGTCAAACTATGGAGTCGCACTCGATCTCAGCCGGCCTTGATTACCCTGGAGTCGGTCCGGAGCACTCATGGCTCAAGGATCTGGGCCGGGCCAACTATCACGGAGTTACCGACGCCGAGGCGATGAATGCGATGAAGCTTCTGTCTCAAACAGAGGGCATAATCCCAGCCATCGAAACGGCCCACGGTCTGGCGGGAATCGAACACCTAGCCAAGATATTGCCTGCCGGCGCTAACATCCTCGTGAACCTGAGCGGACGCGGAGACAAGGACATGGAGACAGCAGCGAAGTACTTTGGTCTAATGGGGGATAAGTGAGTTCAGTAAATGACATTCTCCTGGCAAACAGGGAATCAGGTAAGGGCTCCCTGGTTGGTTACTATCCAGCCGGCTACCCGACCTTGAAGGACTCAGTCGATGCGCTAGTTGCAATGGCCGAGAATGGCTGCGACGTCCTTGAAATTGGCGTTCCCTACAGTGACCCGGTCATGGACGGTCTGGTTATTCAAGTAGCGACCGAAGAGGCACGAGCTGCAGGCTTCGTGCTGCGAGACCTGTTCGAAGTAATTCGCCAGGTGCGAGCAAGAGTATCCACACCGCTATTGGTCATGAGTTACTGGAATCCTGTGCTCAGGTATGGCGTTGAAAAGTTTGCGGA
Source organism: uncultured Microbacteriaceae bacterium (assembly GCA_937920245.1). Taxonomy (GTDB): domain Bacteria; phylum Actinomycetota; class Actinomycetes; order Actinomycetales; family Microbacteriaceae; genus Aquiluna. The sequence goes on along the minus strand of CALGUV010000005.1, from coordinate 9,009 downwards.
AGACATGCGTGCTTCCGGGGCTCAGGGAATGATTACGCCAGATCTTGTTCCAGACGAGGCGGCGCAGTGGCTGGAAGTCAGCCAAGCTAAAGGTCTTGACCGGGTGTTTTTGGTTGCGCCGTCGAGTTCAAACGAAAGAGTGACCGCAAACGCAGATGCATCCAAGGGTTTTGTCTATTCCGTCTCAACCATGGGTATAACTGGAGAGCGAGCAACTCTTGATGCTCTTGCAAGACAGCTGGTGGGTCGAGTAAAGAGCATGAGCGCAACGCCAACCTGTGTAGGGGTAGGAATTTCCACAGCTGAGCAGGTTCGTGAAGTCAACGGCTATGCGGACGGCGCGATTGTTGGAACTGCTTTCGTTAAGGCATACCGCGATGAGGGCTTGTCGGGCCTAGTCGCCAAAACCAAAGAGCTAGCTGCGGGCCTAGGATGATGCGATGGAGTTAATCACAGGTATACCATCACCCGAAATCAGCTTTATCGACTTGGGGCCATTTCGTATTCATTTTTACGCGCTGTTTATCCTTAGCGGAATAGTTATCGCCACAATACTTACTGATGCCAGGCTCAAAGCACGGGGGACTCCCGCGGGCTTGTTCCTGGACATTGCTTTATGGGCGGTTCCCTTTGGAATTCTTGGAGGCAGGTTTTTTCACGTTCTTACCCATCCAAATGACTACTTTTATCAGGGCGCCGATCTTCTTGATGTATTCAAGATCTGGGAGGGGGGTCTTGCTATCTATGGAGCTCTAATTCTCGGAGCAGTTGGAGTGTTTATCGGTTCGAGGCAGGCTGGGATCAGATTCCTATCGGTTTTAGACGCCGTAGCTCCTGGAATGCTTCTCGCTCAAGGCATCGGGAGGCTTGGAAACTACTTCAATCAAGAACTATTTGGTCTACCGACAACTCTTCCTTGGGGTCTGGAGATTCCAAGCTCTAACCCCGCTTATCCGCTTGGCTTGCCAGATGGACTCAGTTTTCACCCCACATTCGCCTACGAAATGATTTGGAATCTGACTGGTGTAGTAGCACTTATTTGGCTTGGTAAGAAGTTGCAACTTCAATGGGGCAAGGCTTTTGCACTTTATTTGATTATTTATTCATCTGGGCGAGTTTGGATAGAAGCTATCAGAATCGACCCAAGTGAGATTATCCTTGGACTTAGAATAAATATCTGGTCGGCGTTGACCGGTATTGCAATCGGAGTAGTTATCTACTTGGTTCAGACTCGCCGTCACCCCGGCAAGGAACCTTCGGTTTGGCTAGAGGGCAGAGAACCTGTCGATCAGCCACCCGAAACCAGCAAGGACGCTGCGAAATAATCCATTAGCTCATTCACAAGACATAAGGGTCGGGCCAACGAAGCTCCGAAAAGAATTCGATTGGAGTCACCATGGCTAGCAAGGGACCTTTTCACAAGTTTGCCACCGCGCCTGAGAAACAAGGGCTGTATGACTCTGCCCAAGAGCGTGACGCCTGTGGTTTGGCAATGGTGGCAACGCTCAGGGGTTATGCCGGTCACGACGTTGTTGACATGGCCCTGTCATCCCTTAGAAACCTAGAACACCGTGGTGCTGTCGGCTCTGACGCCGGCACTGGCGACGGTGCAGGAATTCTGACCCAAATGCCCGACGGTTTCTTCCGCGCAGTCGTGGATTTCGAATTGCCAGCAAACGGCGCTTACGGTGTCGGTCTGGTATTCCTGGATGCGGCGACCGCAACCAAAGACAAGGCTAGATTTGAGGAGATCTGTGGCGAAGAGTCGCTGACGGTCCTTGGTTGGCGAACCCCGCCGACTGATAGCTCAGTTCTTGGAGACCTCGCAAAAAAGGCGATGCCGCTGATCGAACAGGTTTTTGTATCATCTACTGACCTAATCACAGGCATGGACCTAGAGCGAAGGTTATTCAGGGCGAGAAACAGAAGTGAACGGGACGTTGGTCTTTATCTTTGCTCGCTCTCATCTAAGACGATTGTTTATAAGGGCATGGTTACCACCTTGCAGCTCGAGCCTTTTTATCCGGACCTGAGTGACGAGCGCTACGAGTCCCTTCTAGCACTTGTTCACAGCAGATTTTCGACGAACACCTTCCCTTCATGGCCATTGGCCCACCCGTTCCGGTACATTGCCCACAACGGTGAGATAAACACAGTCAAAGGTAATGCCAACTGGATGGCAGCAAGAGAATCACAGCTTTCCTCGGAGCTACTTGGTGACATCGATCAGCTAAAGCCAATCGTCTCGAAAGGCGCTTCGGATTCAGCAACTTTTGATGAGGTTCTAGAGCTACTGGTTCTGTCGGGCCGTTCGCTTCCACACGCCATGATGATGATGATTCCGGGCGCCTGGGAGAAGCAACTAGATCTCGACCCTCAGCTTAGAGATTTCTACGAATACCACTCGATGATTATGGAGCCATGGGATGGCCCTGCGGCAGTCGTGTTTACAGACGGCGATCTGGTTGGCGCAACACTTGACCGAAATGGTCTTAGGCCCGGCCGATTCGTAGTGACCGAGGACGGATTCATAATCCTTGCCTCGGAAATCGGCGTTGCTGATATTTCTCCTGACAAGATCGTGAGAAAAGGCAGATTGCAGCCAGGAAAGATGTTCCTGATCGACACTGTGGCCGGTGAAATTGTTGAGGACGATCAAATCAAGTCAGAAGTTGCCTCGCTTGAGCCATGGGGAGAGTGGTTAGAAGCAAGCCGGATTAACCTGCGTGACCTACCGGACCGCGAGCACGTTCGATACTCGAGCAAGTCTGTAAAAAGAAGGCAGCGGGCTTTTGGTTACACCGAAGAGGATTTGAAAATATTTATCGCGCCGATGGCAAGAATGGGGCAAGAGCCAATTGGAGCCATGGGGACCGACACTCCAATCGCTGCCATCTCAGAGCGACCTAAGCTTCTCTTCGACTATTTCACACAGCAATTCGCGCAGGTGACAAACCCACCGCTAGACGCAATACGCGAAGAAGTCGTGACATCGATGACTACGAGCATTGGTCCGGTCAGAAACCTTCTGGAAGCTAACGCCGAGCATGCGAAGCAGATGGTTTTGGATTACCCAATAATTGGCAATGACGACCTAGCGAAGATTAAGCACATCGACAGAGCAAACAACATTGGTAAGGCAGTGACCGTCTCTTGCCTCTATCGAGTCGATGATGGTCCTGAGGCCCTCGAAGCCCGACTCGAGGCAATGTGTGCGGAGGTTGACCAGGCACTGTTAGCCGGAGCGACATTTATCGTGCTGTCTGATCGAGATTCGAATCGCGAGCTAGCTCCGATCCCTTCACTGCTTTCTTGTTCAGCCGTGCACCATCACCTGATTCGGAACGGAACCAGAATGATGGCTGGGCTTGTTATTGAAGCCGGCGACGCCAGAGATGTTCACCACGTTGCAACCCTGATTGGATTTGGTGCGTCAGTCATCAACCCTTACTTGGCGCTCGAAACAGCAGAAGACCTTGTCTTCAATGGGACAATCACCGGAATCACAATGGAGCGAAGTAGCAAAAACATGATTAAGGCGCTTGGAAAAGGTGTCCTAAAAGTTATGTCCAAAATGGGTATCTCAACTGTTTCTTCCTACGGTGGCGCTCAGTGTTTTGAGGCTATTGGACTTTCACAAGAGTTGGTGGACAAATACTTCACCGGAACAATTACGAAGCTTGGTGGGGTGGCCCTGCCGATTTTGCACTCTGAAATTGCTCAGCGTCACGCATCCGCATACCCGATCGAGAGTGCTAATCAAGACAGCACACCTTTGGACGTGGGCGGCGAAATGAAATGGCGTCGTGACGGCCCTCCACACCTATTTAACCCTGAGACGATCTTCAAGCTTCAGCACTCCACGACGCAAAAGAACTACGAGATTTTCAAGTCATACACCAACGCAGTCGATGACCAGGCTGAGCGTTTGATGACGATTCGCGGTCTATTTAGCCTCAACAAGGAGCTGCGCACGCCAGTGCCAATCTCCGAGGTGGAGCCGGTGCATTCAATTGTGAAACGATTCGCAACCGGGGCTATGAGCATGGGGTCAATTAGTCCCGAAGCCCACGAGACCCTTGCAATCGCGATGAACCGACTTGGCGCGAAAAGTAACACCGGAGAAGGCGGAGAATCAGTTGAGCGACTACTAGATCGTGAAAGACGCAGCGCCGTGAAGCAGGTTGCCTCCGGACGTTTTGGTGTTACCTCGATGTATTTGACTCATGCTGACGACATCCAAATCAAGATGGCACAGGGAGCCAAACCTGGCGAGGGCGGGCAGCTGCCTCCAAACAAGGTCTACCCGTGGATTGCGGAACTAAGACACTCGACCCCGGGTGTAGGGCTTATTTCACCCCCTCCACATCACGACATTTACTCAATCGAGGATCTGAAGCAATTGATCTTTGATCTCAAGCGGGCCAACCGCGCCGCCAGAGTTCACGTGAAGTTGGTATCTCAGTTCGGTGTTGGAACTGTCGCAGCCGGCGTAGCAAAAGCCAAGGCAGACGTAGTACTGATTTCTGGCCATGACGGTGGCACAGGAGCCAGCCCGCTAAATTCCCTGAAGCACGCTGGAACCCCTTGGGAGCTTGGCCTGGCCGAGACCCAGCAGACTCTGCTGCTGAATGGACTTCGGGACCGAGTAGTAGTGCAGGTAGACGGTTCCATGAAGACCGGCCGAGACGTGATCATTGCCGCTCTTCTCGGAGCTGAAGAATTCGGATTCGCAACCGCTCCGCTGGTGGTTGAGGGCTGCATTTTGATGCGAGTTTGCCACCTTGACACCTGTCCGGTTGGAGTTGCCACCCAGAACCCAGAACTCAGGAAGCGATTCCACGGTCAAGCCGATCACGTTGTGAACTTCTTTGAGTTTTTGGCTCAGGAGGTTCGCGAGTACCTTGCTGAACTTGGCTTCAGGACTTTGCAAGAGGCCATTGGTCAAGTAGAAGTGCTAGATGTGAACAGGGCTATACGTCACTGGAAGGCTGACGGCCTAGACCTGTCGCCGATTTTTGCGGCTAAGGACATAGTCACTAGTCAGACCCAGTACTGCTCCAGTGCCCAGGATCACGAGCTGGAGCAACACTTTGACTTCCCACTCATTGAGACTGCCAAGCTTGCGCTCAAAGACGGCAAGCCCGTTGAGATTAAGAGCCAGATAAACAACACAATGCAAGCAATCGGAACGATGCTTGGCAATGAGCTCACAAAGAAATGGGGTGAACAGGGGCTAGAGCCTGGGACTCTAAAGCTCACGCTAACCGGCAGTGCCGGCCAGTCTTTGGGCGCGTTCATGCCTAGGGGTCTTCAAATCGATGTTGAGGGCGATTGCAATGATTATGTTGGAAAGGGGCTTTCCGGTGGAATCATAAGCGTCAGACCCCCCGAGACGGCCGGCTTCCTAGCATCTGAGAACGTAATTGCTGGAAACGTTATTGGCTATGGAGCCACTTCAGGAAAGATTTTCCTAAACGGAGTCGTGGGCGAAAGATTCATGGTTCGAAACTCTGGTGCCGTTGCGGTGGCCGAGGGCGTTGGAGACCACGCTCTTGAATACATGACAGGTGGACGAGCGGTAATACTCGGAAAAACGGGAATCAACCTGGGAGCCGGGATGTCCGGAGGCATCGCATACGTTCACAGGCTGTCAGAATCGAAAGTGAACCGCGAGGCACTCCAGCTGGGTGAAATTACCCTGAGCGCTCTTGATGACACAGGTATGGACGAACTCCAGACAATACTCGAGCAACACCTGGACCTAACCGGCTCTCCGCTAGCAAAGATTATCCTGGATGATTTTTCGACCTACGCGAAAGAGTTCGTGAGGGTCATGCCTAGAGACTACGCACGCATAGTAGAGATTCAGCAGGACGCTCAGGCAACTGGCATAGACCTAGACGGCGAAGAAGTTTGGACCCAAATCTTGGAGGTAACTAATGGCTGACCCAAGAGGATTTCTAAAAGTTACCGATCGTGAGACCGCGAAGCGCAGACCAGTTCCCGTTCGAATAAAGGACTGGAAGGAAGTCTATGAAGAACGGAACTCTGGCGTCATCAAGGAGCAAGCAGGGCGTTGCATGGACTGTGGCATTCCATTTTGCCACGCCGGCTGTCCGCTTGGGAACCTGATTCCAGAATGGAATGACCTGACTCACCTAGGAAAGAACAAAGAGGCGATAGATCGTCTGCACTCGACCAATAATTTTCCAGAGTTCACCGGCAGACTCTGCCCGGCCCCCTGCGAAAGTGCATGCGTTCTTGGAATCAACCAGCCGGCTGTGACAATCAAGGAGATCGAAGTATCGATCATCGACGACGCTTTTGACTCGGGTTTTGTTACCCCGAACGTTCCAGATCGACTCACCGGCAAGACCATAGCCATCGTAGGCTCCGGTCCAGCAGGGTTAGCAGCTGCTCAGCAGCTGACTAGAGCTGGGCATACCGTTGCCGTATTTGAACGAGACGACCGAATCGGTGGCTTGCTTAGATACGGTATTCCGGATTTCAAAATGGAAAAGCGCCACATCGACAAACGCATCGCTCAGATGACGGCTGAAGGAACCAGGTTCCGCACGGGGGTAAACATCGGTGTTGACATTACCTGGGAAGAACTAAAGCGCAGCTACGACGCCGTATTGGTTGCAACGGGGGCGATTACTCCACGAAGTTTGGATGTTCCAGGCTCAGACCTGGCTGGAGTGCACTTCGCAATGGAATATCTCACTCAAGCAAACCGAGTTGTAGCGGGGGACAAGGTCGAAGACCAGCTAAGTGCCGAGGGTAAGCACGTTGTGATTCTTGGCGGCGGAGATACTGGAGCAGATTGCCTCGGCACGGCGACCAGGCAAATGGCGGCTTCGGTGACCACAATCGCCATTGGTCAAAAGCCTGAAGAGCAGCGAACCGCGGACCAGCCTTGGCCAATGGACCCCAGAGTCTTTGAAATATCAAGTGCACATGAGGAATTCGGCGATCGTAAATACTTGCACTCAACCGTTGAGCTCATTGGCAAAGACGGTCAGGTGACCGGAATTAAAGTGGCAGATACCGAATTTGTTAATGGAAGACGACTGCCGAAGCCTGGCACGGAAAGAGTAATGAAGGCCGACCTAGTTCTGCTCGCACTCGGGTTCACTGGGCCCGAATCTGAAACAATTACCAGTCAGCTAAAAGCTGAACTGGATGGTCAAACCAACATTTCTCGTGATGGTAAATACCGGAGCAAAGATACTTTGTTTGTGGCAGGAGATGCGGGCAGAGGCCAAAGCCTGATAGTTTGGGCAATAGCCGAAGGAAGGGCAGCTGCCGCGGCGATTGACGAACACCTCGAAGGCGAGACTCAGCTGCCATTCCCCGTAAAGCCAACTGATAAGCCAATTTCGGTTTATAGCTAGGCCAAAAGAAACTAGGACACTGAAGCCAATGAGACGCGCAAAAATTGTTGCAACATTCGGGCCTGCGATAGGCGATTTAGAGATGACCAGAAAGGTCATAGCCGCTGGAGTCGACGTAGCCAGGATGAATCTAAGTCATGGTTCATACGAGGTTCACGAGCAGGTCTACAAAAATATTCGTCAAGCCAGTCAGGAAGCAGAAAAGGCAGTGGGAATTCTTGTGGACCTTCAAGGTCCAAAGATTCGCCTCGGCAAGTTCGCGGAGGGCAGCGTTGATTTAGTAGTAGGTGCGACCTTCAAAATCACCGTCGATGAAGTTCCAGGCGACGTGGACATTTGCTCCACTACCCACAAGGGCCTGCCAAAAGATGTCTCCGTGGGGGACATGCTGCTTATCGACGATGGTCGACTATCACTACGAGCCACCGCAGTGGACGCCACAACGGTCACAACAGAGGTTGTCATCGGCGGTCCAGTGTCAAACAACAAGGGCATAAACCTTCCCGGCGTTGCAGTCGATGTTCCGGCACTAAGCAAGAAAGATGAAGAAGACCTTCGCTGGGCCCTAAAGCTCGGCGCGGACATGATTGCATTGAGCTTCGTAAGAAACGCCAAAGACATCCTTCGAGTCCACGAGATCATGCGCGAAGAGGGCAAATTTATACCGGTCATTGCCAAGATTGAAAAACCCCAGGCAGTCGCAAACTTAGAGGAAATCATTGACGCTTTCGACGGTGTCATGGTCGCTCGTGGCGACCTAGGAGTGGAGCTACCCCTAGAGCAGGTCCCAATCGTCCAGAAGCGCGCCGTAGAGCTTGCCAGACGTTGGGCGAAGCCAGTCATCGTAGCTACCCAGATGCTAGAAAGCATGATTACTGCAAGCAGGCCTACCAGAGCTGAAACTTCGGATGTTGCGAACGCAGTACTGGATGGTGCTGACGCGCTTATGCTTTCCGGCGAAACCTCCGTCGGCCAATTTCCAATTGAGACCATCGAGACCATGGCGAAAATAATTGAATCCACGGAAGAGAATGGCCTTGAGCGAATTCCGGCTCTTGGAACACAGCCACACACGCACTCTGGCGCCGTAGTTAAGTCGGCTCTCCAAATTGCAGAACTATTGGGCTCAAAGTTTGTTTGCGTGTTTACAGAATCAGGCGACACGTTATTGAGAGTTGCAAGACTCCGATCACGAGTTCCGGTTCTCGCTTTCACCCCGAATGAAGAAATTCGACGTCGACTTTCCTTGATCTGGGGGGCAACCACATTCTTAGCCGGAAAGGCAACGCACACCGATCAAATGATCAAGCAGGTGGATGAAATTGTGCTGGCCAGTGGGAAATGCCGCGTTGGCGACGAGGTAGTGGTAGTCGCTGGCTCCCCACCGGGGATACCTGGCTCGACTAACTCGCTTCGCGTGCACCGCGTGGGCGATGCCGTCAATGAAACTGTGCCTGGGTACGCAAGCTAAATTAGGAAATCTTTGCAACAAAAAAGAGCGGTGGGTATCCACCGCTCTTTTTTTTGTGCCGGAAGTGGGATTTGAACCCACACGCCCATAGGACAAAGCATTTTGAGTGCTTCGCGTCTGCCGTTCCGCCATTCCGGC
>CALGUV010000004.1 GCA_937920245.1 uncultured Microbacteriaceae bacterium | reverse complement strand
AATTTGCCGAGTTCCTTCTCCTGAGTTCTCTCAAGCGCCTTGGAATATTCATCCCGTCCACCTGTGTCGGTTTGCGGTACGGTCTCGTATGGCTGAAGCTTAGAGGCTTTTCCTGGAACCACTTCCAATCACTTCGCAAACCGAAGTTCGCTCGTGCCACACCCTTGAATCACGCGCCCGGATTTACCTAAGCGCCTTCTACAATGCAGCAACAGGGACGTCCAACACCCTGATGACCTTCCGCAATCCGTCCCCCCATCGCACCATACGATGGTGCTGGAATATTAACCAGCTTCCCATCAGCTACGCATCTCTGCCTCGCCTTAGGGGCCGACTCACCCTGCGCCGATGAACGTTGCGCAGGAAACCTTGGACTTACGGCGAGGGGGCTTTTCACCCCCTTTATCGCTACTCATGTCAGCATTCGCACTTCTGATACCTCCAGCAGCCTTTACAAGCCACCTTCGCAGGCTTACAGAACGCTCTCCTACCGCGTGTACTAAAAGTACACACCCGCAGCTTCGGTCTATTGCTTGAGCCCCGTTACATCTTCCGCGCAGGACGACTCGATCAGTGAGCTATTACGCTTTCTTTAAATGATGGCTGCTTCTAAGCCAACATCCTGACTGTTTTAGCCTTCCCACTTCGTTTCCCACTTAGCCAATTTTAGGGACCTTAGCTGGCGGTCTGGGTTGTTTCCCTCTTGAGTCCGGACGTTAGCACCCGGTGCTCTGTCTCCCACGCTCATACTTGCCGGTATTCGGAGTTTGCAATGGTTTGGTAAGTCGCCATGACCCCCTAGCCATAACAGTGCTCTACCCCCGGCAGCAATACGTGAGGCACTACCTAAATAGTTTTCGGAGAGAACCAGCTATTTCCAGGTTTGTTTAGCCTTTCACCCCTATCCACAGCTCATCCCCTAATTTTTCAACATTAGTGGGTTCGGTCCTCCAGCACGTGTTACCGTGCCTTCAACCTGGCCATGGATAGATCACCTGGTTTCGGGTCTACACCCAGCGACTATATCGCCCTATTCGGACTCGCTTTCGCTACGCCTTCCCTATTCGGTTAAGCTTGCCACTGAATGTAAGTCGCTGACCCATTATACAAAAGGTACGCAGTCACCCCATTAAGAGGCTCCTACTGTTTGTATGCATGCGGTTTCAGGATCTATTTCACTCCCCTTCCGGGGTTCTTTTCGCCTTTCCCTCGCGGTACTGGTTCACTATCGGTCGATCACGAGTATTTAGCCTTGGAGGATGGTCCCCCCATCTTCAGACAGGATTTCACGTGTCCCGCCCTACTTGTCGTGCGCCTAGTTCCACCAACGTGATTTCGTCTACAGGGCTATCACCTGCTATGGCCAGACTTTCCAGACTGTTCAACTATCACACTGGCTAAAACGCACCGGCTGCTCCGATTTCGTTCGCCACTACTTTCGGAATCTCGGTTGATTTCTTTTCCTCGGGTTACTTAGATGTTTCAGTTCACCCGGTTCGCCCCTCTAGACCTATGTATTCAGTCTAGGGTACCCCCATCACTGAGGGTGGGTTGCCCCATTCGGATATCTGCGGATCAAAGCTTGTTTGCCAGCTCCCCGCAGCTTTTCGCAGGCTGCCACGTCCTTCTTCGCCTGTGATCGCCAAGGCATCCACCACATGCACTTAGTCACTTGATCCTATAACGTTGCAGGCTGCAGACCTAAGCCCTCACCTTTTACCGCCATAGAATGTCTTACTTGCTGAGTTTTCGCGTTTGTGTGCCGTTCTTCCCTTTTGGCTCCCTAACCCCAAAGTCAACCCAATGCCCAAGCCTTGCGACCCAAACACCGCGCTCACCCCAAGATCAGAGACTTGAGTAAGAACAAATTACTACATAATGCAATCACAACCCGTATCTGTGCCCTTTCTCAGCCAAGCGCGCCTGACGCACCTGGCCTTCTGAGCACAATTACTTTTCGTTGTGCTTCTTCCCAATTGTTAAAGAACAAAGCGTTATGACCGCCTGACGACCCACTCAGAGACAAGTCCCTGAGCGCTCATCAAAGCCGCCCTAAACACCGCTAGACACTGCTACCAATGCCCAGTGATCAACACCCTAGACTCAAAGACAATCCCCTGCCTTCTCGCCCCGGACACTCATCACTAAACACAAGACAAAGCCGCTTGTCACACCAACTCACCACGCCTCACCGTCTAACCACACAACCCCAAAGCCTGTGGTGGAGGATGACGGGATCGAACCGACGACCCCCTGCTTGCAAAGCAGGTGCTCTCCCAGCTGAGCTAATCCCCCAGTGACCCATGGTGGGTCTGGTTGGATTCGAACCAACGACCCCCGCCTTATCAAGACGGTGCTCTAACCGACTGAGCTACAGACCCAACCGACCCAGCAATCATCTAACCCTTTGCTCATACCAAACAACCGATAAGTGTGGACACCTAACTGCCTCATGCTTAGCACTGACGCTTCGCTCTTAAAGGAGGTGATCCAGCCGCACCTTCCGATACGGCTACCTTGTTACGACTTCACC
>CALGUV010000003.1 GCA_937920245.1 uncultured Microbacteriaceae bacterium | reverse complement strand
AGTACTCTTTATTGAATTCATAGATAAAGAAGAGATAACCTAGTGAACTGAAACATCTTAGTAGCTAGTGGAAAAGAAAGCAAAAGCGATTCCCTTAGTAGCGGCGAGCGAAATGGGATCAGCCTAAACCGAAACTTGATTTCGGGGTTGTGGGACTTATTTCATATTATTAAAAGAAGAATTAGGCGAAACAGATGAATCCTGTACCCTAGATGGTGATAGTCCAGTAGCTAAAAATAATCTTTGATAAGAAATAAGAATCCCGAGTAGCATGGGGCACGTGAAATCCCGTGTGAATCTGCGAGGACCACCTCGTAAGGCTAAATACTCCTGAGTGACCGATAGTGAAACAGTACCGTGAGGGAAAGGTGAAAAGAACCCCCATCGGGGAGTGAAAAAGAACATGAAACCATAAGCTTACAAGCAGTGGGAGGGGTTCAGCCCTGACCGCGTGCCTGTTGAAGAATGAGCCTGCGACTTATAGGCAGTGGCTTGGTTAAAGCTTTTTAGGCTGGAGCCATAGCGAAAGCAAGTCTGAATAGGGCGATTGTCCCTGTCTATGGACCCGAACCCGGGTGATCTAATCATGGCCAGGATGAAGCTTGGGTAAAACTAAGTGGAAGACCGAACTCACTGATGTTGAAAAATCAGGAGATGAGCTGTGATTAGGGGTGAAATACCAATCGAACTCGGAGCTAGCTGGATCTCCCCGAAATGCGTTGAGGCGCAGCGGTTAATTATGAGCTGTCTAGGGGTATAGCACTGTTTCGGTGCGGGCTGGGAAACTGGTACCAAATCGTAGCAAACTCAGAATACTAGACATGCCTTCAGTTAACCAGTGAGACAGTGGGGGATAAGCTTCATTGTCAAGAGGGAAACAGCCCAGATCACCAGCTAAGGCCCCTAAATGACTGCTAAGTGGCAAAGGAGGTGAGAGTGCTCAGACAACCAGAAGGTTCGCCTAGAAGCAGCTACCCTTGAAAGAGTTCGTAATAGATCACTGGTCAAGCGCTCTTGCGCCGAAAATGAACGGGACTAAGCAGTCTGCCGAAGCTGTGAATAAGGTGTTATAAAAACACCTAAATGGTAGGGGAGCGTTCCGCTGTAGGTAGAAGTATAAGCGTAAGCATGTATGGACGACGCGGAAGTGAGAATGTAGGCTTGAGTAACGAAAACATTGGTGAGAATCCAATGCCCCGAAAACCTAAGGGTTCCTCCGCAAGGCTCGTCCACGGAGGGTGAGTCAGGACCTAAGGCGAGGCCGAAAGGCGTAGTCGATGGCAAACAGGTTAATATTCCTGTACTTTATTTTTTTGAAGTCCCGGGGGACGGAGAAGGTTAAGCTTGGCCGGACGCTGGTTACCGGTTCAAGTAGTTAGGTGTTGAGAGATAGAAGAAAAAATATCTTGAGCTGAGCTACGAGTACATTTGTCTATGGACAAAAAAGCAAGTGATATCATACTTCCTAGAAAAGCCCGAACGACGTTTTATGAAAAATAAACCTGTACCCGAAACCGACACAGGTAGGTAGGTAGAGTATACCTAGGGGCGCGAGATAACTCTCTCTAAGGAACTCGGCAAAATGGCCCCGTA
>CALGUV010000002.1 GCA_937920245.1 uncultured Microbacteriaceae bacterium | reverse complement strand
CCAGATCAGGTTTGACGGTCGAAGACTCTATTTCTAGTCTTCCTCTCAGTCCGGTTTACCGAACTCCCGTGGTGTTGCAGGAAAAGCCTAACCGATAAATTTATTTGGTGGAGGCGGCCGCATCTGCAACTTCTTGCGAGGCGCTCTTTTCTCGAAGCGGCACTTCCTTGATAAACCAGCTAATAACAAAGGCTGCTCCTACAAAGAAGATTGCAACCAAGAACACAGTGAGCGATGACTCAACAAAACCGATCCTGAAGGGCAGCGTCAGTCTGTCATCTGCACCTATCAAGAAGGATGAATCAAGTGTTATCTGGCTCGCGCCAGATGGCCCACTCTGGAGAATGTCGATAATTTCACTGTTGTCCGGGTTTGCCAATACCTCAGGGTCGCCGGTGGCACTAGCGATTCCTTCACGGACGTCCGTGCGCTGGAAGGCAGTGGTGATTTTGTCCCCAACCTGACCAAACAGGATCGACATAAACACCGCGACGCCGAAGGTGCCACCCATTTGCCTAAAGAAAGTTGCGGAACTGGTAGCAACACCAATGTCTCTTGCGGCAACCGAATTCTGACTCGCAACCATTGTGGTCTGCATCAGCTGACCGAGGCCGAGGCCGATCATGACCATCCCTATTGAAATAACCCAAATTGGGGTTGCAGCATCCATCATCAAAAGCATGAACAGGTATCCAAAGAACAACACGGCGGTTCCGGTGTTAAAGAAGATCCGGTACTTGCCGGTTTTAGAGGTAATACGTCCGGAGCTAATAGTTGCGGTCATCATTCCGGCAACCATTGGGAGCATCAAGAAGCCCGCTTCAGTTGGGCTGGCTCCGTAGACGACCTGGATGATCAAGGGAAGCACAATCATTCCGCCGAACATTCCAACACCAATAATGAAACCGAGGATCTGGGTTCTTGCGAAGGTTGGCTCCTTGAATAGATAAAGCGGGATTAGCGCGGCTGAACCCATCTTCTTTTCAATCAGTATGAAACTGACGATGCCAAATACTCCCGTTACATACATTGCAATGGCCATTGGGCTAGACCAGCCCCACTCGCGACCCTGCTCGGCGACCAGCAAGAATGGGACGACCGCCAACACGATTGTCACCGCCCCCCACCAGTCGATCTTCTGTGGTCTTGGGTTATGCGGGATGTGCAGGAAGGTCACAACCATAAACAGTGAGACGGCACCAATTGGAATGTTCATCAAGAAAATCCAGCGCCAGCCGTCAATAAATAGAATCTCTCCGGCTCCTGCAAGTGCTCCACCAACAACCGGGCCCAGCACAGAAGAGGTGCCAAAGACCGCCAGGAACATGCCCTGGTACTTCGCTCTTTCTTTTGGAGGAACAATGTCGGCGACTATTGTGAGAGCCAGCGAGAACAACCCTCCAGCACCCATTCCCTGAAGCGCTCGGAAACCTGCCAGTTCAGCCATTGAGGTTGCAAAGCCGGCGGTGACCGAACCAACTATGAAGATCACGATCGCAATCATGAACAAGGGCCTTCGACCGAAGATGTCGCCGAGTTTTCCGTAGATGGGGGTCGAGACGGTTGAGGTTATTAGGTAGGCCGTGGTTGCCCAGGCTTGTAGCGAAAGACCGGAAAGGTCATCGGCGATTGTTCGCATCGCGGCACCAACCACAGATTGGTCAAGGGCTGCCAGAAACATTCCGGACATGAGCCCGATAAGAACTATCCAAATTTGCCTAGGAGTCATGGTGCCAGATTGGGCTGCCTTTTTTGCGGCATCCCGAGAGGTGTTCGTGGCCAATTAGTCTCCTGGATTTAGGGTTTAGAGATGCCCAAGTCTACGCCTCTGAAACGGAGTCCACTATTTATTTTTGGGCCTCCGGTTCTTTTATCATTTCTGGGAGTTGGCTTACTGGTTCAATCGGTCAGCACTGCAAGCCCAAAGCTCGAAATTGTTAACGAACAAATCACAATCAATGCCGCCGAAGGGCTAGTGCCCCCAACGCCTGCGCTAACCGATTACATCTATCCGCGGCTAACGATTGATTCGGCTAACCAGCCCTTGGTGGTTGTGAACAAGCTGCGGGCACTGGACCCGATCGATTTTGCACCTCCGATCCTGACGGTCATGCCCTCCAGTGAGTCTTTGGACAACTCAAGAGAATTGGTGTTGGCTCCTTCGGCGGCCCATGCGCTTGTCTTGATGGCAGAGCAAATGCACGCTGAAGGCTACGGTCAGCTGTTTGTGAACTCCGCCTATCGAACCTATGACTATCAGGTTGAACTGTTCGAATCAAAGACCCGTCAGTACGGTTTGGCGGGAGCACTTGTGAGAAGCGCGAAGGCCGGTCACTCAGAGCACCAAACCGGCTTGGCCGTTGATGTTTCTGTGCCGGCTCAGGGCTGCGCAATAATGACCTGCTTTGGAGAAACTGTTGCGGGTAAGTGGGTGGCTGCCAACTCTTGGCAATTTGGTTTCATTGTTCGCTACGAAGAAGAAACGACAGCTATCACCGGCTACAGCTACGAGCCTTGGCACCTGCGATTCGTGGGCGAAGAGTTAGCGGCTGAGTATTCCAAAAACGGAATACATACTCTCGAAGAGTTCTGGTCTTTGCCGTCCGCGGAGTTTTACCCCGAGGAAATGACTGAATCCAAGGTCGATTGAAAATCAATCCGTCTGAGCGTTACGCCTTGCCAGGAACACCAGGTATGCAGAGGAAAAACCAAAACCTATTAGTGCGTAGAGAATTACGAACCAGGTAACGCCGGTGGGAATCAAGAGTGTCATGACACCTAATCCAAAAGCACCAACCATCATGACCCTGGCAGCCCATAAAACACCATTAGTGCTTCCTGCCTGAGCGATTACAAACATCAAACCCCCGAGGGTCAGTATTGTCACGCCAGATAGCTGCATGGACCAATCGAGGTTCAAAGAACCGGGCAATCCCAGAAGATCAGTGAACACACGCGGTGCGATGAACAGCACCAGCGAACTAATTGCAAAAACCAACGCGCCTAATCGAAGCACGCCCCGCAGTCTTTGAACATCACCTCTTTTATTCATAAACGCATCGTATTGCTATCCGAGGTTTCCCGCCTGCCCTAATCTTGAAGCATGTCTAAAGAGACCAAGATTGCATACCTGGGACCAGCCGGAACATTCACCGAGATGGCGGCAAAGATGCTGCCCGGGTCAGCTAGCGCTGAACTGGTTCCGATGGCAAGTGTTACCGAGGCCATCGACGCGGTTTTAGCCGGGTCAGCGGATCGAGCGGTAGCACCAATTGAGAACTCACTCGAGGGTGGCGTTAGTGCTACTAGCGATGCTCTTGCGACAATTGTGGGCGCGCAGATCTTTGGAGAGTATTTAGTACCTGTGAAGTTTGACCTAATGGTTAGGCCGGGAACTGGACTTGCAGACATTCAAGAGGTGCTCACCCACCCGGTTGCTTACGCACAATCCAGAAAATGGCTTAGTCAGAATCTGAAGTCCCACACCCACATACCTGCAGCATCAACCGCAGCTGCGGCTAAAGCGTTGGCCAACGGCTCAACCGCTCACGCTGTAATTGCAGCAACCGGGGCTGCTGAAATTTACGGCCTCGAGATAATCGCGAGCGACATCGGTGAGAACCAAGACGCTCAAACTAGGTTCTACGAAATCGGTAAAGCTGGAACACCTCCAGCAAAGACTGGCCAGGACAAAACCAGCGTTGTGGTTGAACTTCCGGATGATCGTCCGGGTGGGCTATTAGAAATGCTTGAGCAGTTCGCAGCCAGGGGTATCAACCTTTCAAGAATTGAGTCCAGGCCGATTGGTGACCGCTTTGGCAGGTATCGCTTCAACATCGATGTTGAGGGCCACTTGGATGACGAGGCAATCGGTGAGGCTTTGATGGGCCTTCATAGGTTTAGCCCCAAAGTCGTTTTTCTGGGCTCTTATCCAAGAGCGGACCACTCTGACTCTGTTCACCTCGGCAATAACGCAAACCCGGATTACCAGTCGGCCCAAACCTGGCTTCAAAAGCTTCGGGACGCCCGCTAATCCCAAGCAACTCTTAGCTAGCAGGTAGGCTTGAGCCCGTGATTGACATCAACTTACTTCGGGAAAACCCTCAGGCAATTAGGGATTCTCAGGCCGCTCGCGGCGCCGATGAGGCTCTCGTTGATTTAGCAGCGAAACTTGCCGAGCAGAAAAAAGTTGCGCTTCAGCAGTTCGAAGCTATGAGAGCAAAGCAGAATGCCCACGGCAAGCTAGTTGCTCAAGCTCCCAAGGAAGAAAAGGCAGAGCTAGTGGCTCAAGCCCAAGAGATGTCTAGCGATGTGAAAAAACTTGAGGCTGAGGCAAACCTTGCCGACCAGGAACTAATGGTCGTCCTTCACAAAATCGAGAATGTTGTTCTTGAAGGTGTGCCAGCTGGATCCGAAGAAAACTTTGTGGTTATCAAAGAGGTAGGCAAGAAGCCCGAGTTCTCTTTTGAAGCGAAGGACCACGTTTCTCTTGGAGAATCACTAGATGTCATAGACATTGAGCGCGGCGCCAAGGTTTCTGGTTCCAGGTTCTATTTTTTGAAGGGCCTTGGAGCAAGGCTAGAACTTGCTCTGATGCAGCTCGCCCTTGATCAAGCCAGCGAAGCTGGCTTCACCGCTTTGATAACTCCGACTTTGGTAAAGCCCGAGATCATGCAGGGCACTGGCTTTTTGGGAGAGCATTCCGCCGAGGTTTACTACCTTCCCGCCGATGATTTGTATCTAACCGGAACGAGCGAGGTTGCTCTTGCCGGTTATCACAGCGGAGAAATACTTGATGATCTAACAACCCCTATGCGTTATGCCGGCTGGTCGACCTGTTACCGCAGGGAAGCTGGCAGTCACGGCAAGGACACCCGAGGCATCCTTCGGGTTCACCAGTTCAACAAGCTTGAAATGTTCTCTTACTGCAAACCCGAGGATGCTGAAGCCGAGCACGCAAAGTTACTTGAGTGGCAAGAGCAGATGCTTCAGAAATGTGAATTGCCGTATCGGGTTATTGATGTGGCAGCCGGAGATCTTGGCTCAAGCGCGGCAAGGAAGTACGACATAGAGGCTTGGGTTCCAACCCAAGGCGGTTACCGCGAATTGACTTCAACTTCAAACTGCACTACCTATCAAGCCAGAAGACTAAACACTCGCTACCGCGATCAAGATGGCAAACCAGCTGTCGCAGCTACCCTGAACGGCACCCTTGCAACGACTAGATGGCTCGTGGCAATTCTGGAGAACCACCAGCAGGCGGATGGATCAGTCTTGATCCCAGCTGCGCTTCGTGGATATCTCGGTGGCGTCGAGAAGATTGGGCCTAAGCACTAGATGGCTGACGACAACAAATGGTTGATCGGCATCGACATAGACGGCACCCTGGTACACGATGATGGCTACCTCTCAGAGAATGTGCTGGCGCAGATCAACCGGGTTCGCGATTTAGGTCACCATGTTTTCGTTGCGACCGGGAGAGCTGCATCAAATGCCTACCCGGTTATCAAGCAGTTGGGTATCGACACTGGGCATGCGGTTTGTTCCAACGGTGCAGTGACTATCAAGCTGGATGGTGCTCACCCCAAGGGCTTTTCAATCCACGACATAAAGACTTTTGATCCGGCAGATGTCCTTGCAAGGCTTATTGACACTGTTCCGAATGCGCACTTCGCCGTTGAGGACCTAGACGGTGGTTATCGGTTCAATAAACCCTTCCCAAGCTATGCGCTTGGGGACCAGAACGTTGAAACACCCCTAGAAGAGTTACTTCACCACCCCGTTAGCCGAGTCGTTGTGTTGTCACCGGACCACGATGTCGATCAGTTTCTAAAGATCATGGACGAGGTTGGCTTGCAGTCCGTGAGCTACGCCATTGGTTACACGGCCTGGTTAGACATTGCCCCAAAGGGCATCGATAAGGGTCACGCCCTAAACCAGCTCAGAGATAACTACAACCACACTTCCAACCGGGTTTTGGTTATGGGCGATGGCAGGAACGACATTGAAATGTTCCAGTGGGCTCAGAGTCTCGGCGGCCACGCTTTTGCCATGGGTCAGGCGCCGGAAGAAGTAAAGCTGGCTGCAAGTGCAGTCACAGCTTCCGTTACTGAAGACGGGGTCGCTCAGGTGCTGATGTCGCTCGAGGGACTTGAGTTTATTCAATAACCGCTAAACTCTTCCGCGGAGGCCTGTCCGAGCGGCCGATGGAGCTGGTCTTGAAAACCAGTGGGCAGAAATGTCTCGTGGGTTCGAATCCCACGGCCTCCGCCAGAAAGACACAAACCAGTCTCAACAAAAGTTGAGGCTGGTTTTTCTTATGTTTAGTAGGAGACCTCTGGTGATCCGCGAGTCGTTGTAAAAAGTGTAAAGACTTCTGCCACCTGCCGTATAGCATTCGTTATCCAAATGTAACCGCTTTCAGTTTTCAATCCTGAAATGCATCTCTATGATTTAGATATCCTCCTGATGGAGGCTTTGGGCTTTTACGCCCGAATCAATTTCGAAAGGACAAAAATGTCGACAATACGTTCTCGTTTTGTTGCGATTGGCGCAACAGCGATTGCGGCTTCTTTGGTTCTTGCTGGATGTGCAGCGAGCGACGAAGAGACCACCACAGCAGGAGGCACCACCGACACCGGTGATGCAACCGTAGCCGGCTGTGAAGCATATGCAGCTTACGCAGGCAACGAAGGTGCTGAAGTAGAGATCTACACCACCATCATTGACCCAGAAGCATCACTATTCATCGAGTCATTCGTTGAGTTCGAAGAGTGCACCGGCATCACCATCAACTGGAACGGTACTCAAGAGTTTGAGGCTCAGATTGCTGTTCGCGTTGAGGGTGGAACTGCACCTGACCTAGCGATCTTCCCTCAGCCAGGTCTATTGGCTTCATTCTCTGACAGCTTGGTTCCTGCAGATGCAGACCTAACTGCTTCAGTTGACGCTAACTACACACCTGACTGGAAGACCTATGGAACTGCTGACGGAACCTTCTTCGCAGCACCTCTAGGTGCAAACGTAAAGTCATTTGTTTGGTACTCACCAAAGACATTTGCTGACAACGGCTGGGACATTCCAACCACTTGGGACGAGCTATTGGCTCTTTCTGACACCATTGCAGCCGAGGGCAACGTTCAGCCTTGGTGCGTAGGTATCGAGTCTGGTGGAGCTACCGGTTGGGCAGCTACCGACTGGATGGAAGACCTCATGCTTCGATTCCAGGATGGCGATACCTATGACGCATGGGTTGACGGCTCACTTCCATTCAACGACCCTAAGGTTGCTGAAGTTCTAGCCGAAGCTGGCAAGATCATCAAGAACCCTGACTATGTAGGTAACGTGCAAGCAATTGCCACCACCTCATTCTCAGCTGGTGGAGCTGGTGTTGTTGACGGTTCATGTGCAATGCACCGCCAGGCATCATTCCTAGGTGGAATCTTGGTTGGCGACTATGGCGCCACCATCGTTACTCCTACGGACACTGATGTTGAGGGTGGAATTACTACCTTCTACTTCCCAGGCGTTTCTGCTGACAACAAGCCAGCCCTTGGTGGCGGCGAGTTCGTTGGTCGATTCACTGACTCTGCAGCAGCAGCTGCTGTTCAGCTATACCTGACCACCCCTGAGTGGAACAACGTCAAGGCATCACTTGGTGGTTGGTTCTCCGCTAACAAGGGACTAGACACTGCAAACGTTGCTGACCCAGTAAACAAGGTTGCAGTTGAGATCCTTCAGAATGCAACCCTGTTCCGTTTCGACGGCTCTGACGTTATGCCAGCAGCTGTTGGTGCAGGCACCTTCTGGACCGAGATGACCGCATGGGTAGCTGAGGACAAGTCTGACAAGGCTGTCCTAGACGCTATCTACGCAAGCTGGCCTTACTAAGGCTAATTAGTTAGAAAACCGTGGGGCTCGGAGAAATTCGGGCCCCACGGTTTTTACTCTAGGATTTGAAAATGATGCAATTCGCGATCTTCGCGGCAAGAAAAACACCGTGGGACATCATCGGTGAGAACTTCACACTTCTAGCAGCAGCGCTGCTTGCCTTCGCCTCGGTCGTGGTTGTTTTGTTCCTGGTTGCCGGCAGGGCCACCGTAAGAGCCCAAGAGTGGCTGAAGTACCTGGTCTTTCTGGTTCCAGCGCTACTACTACTTCTAGTCGGCCTTATTTACCCGACAATTCGAACCATAATCTTCTCCTTCATGGACGCCAAGAGTGAAAACTTCGTTGGCCTTGATAACTATGTTTGGGCATTCACCATCCCAGAAATTCTGGTGGTGCTTCGCAACACTGCGGTCTGGGTGTTTTTGGTCCCGTTCTTTTCAACGGCGATCGGGCTTTCCATCGCCTATATGACAGATCACATGAAGCGACCAAATGTCATCAAATCCTTAATCTTTATGCCAATGGCCATCTCCTTTGTTGGAGCCGGTGTTATTTGGCGTTTCGTTTATGCTTTCGAACCAAATGAGAATCGCGCCGACATTGGTCTTTTGAGTGCGATCGTTAAATTTTTTGGTGGTACGCCCCCAAACTGGCTGTTGGAATCTCCTGGAAACACCTACTTACTAATCGCAGTTATGGTTTGGATTCAGACTGGGTTTGCCATGGTGATTTTATCGGCTGCGATGAAGAACGTGCCCGATGAAATCGTTGAAGCCGCCATGCTAGATGGCGCAACTCCGATCAAACGCTTATTCCGAGTCACGATCCCCATGATCCGAGCAACCTTGGTCGTTGTTCTGACAACGATCATCATTGGAACACTCAAGGTTTTCGACATCGTTAGAACTATGACCGGGGGAAACTTCCAAACCAACGTGATTGCGAATGAGATGTATTCACAGGCCTTTAGGCAGATGAACTACGGAACTGGCTCTGCGTTGGCAATAATTCTGTTCCTCGCGATGATCCCGGTGATCATCTACAACATCAGACAACTTCGCCTAGAGAGGACCGAGCGCTAATGACTGCATCTGCTGCTTCCGTGCGCGCTAAGGGCCGTGCGAAGAACATTTTCAGCTCCCCGATCGCATCGGCGGCGGCCTGGATTATCGCTGTTGTTTGGACTGTCCCAACCTTCGGTCTCTTGGTCTCATCTATTAGGCCAGAAAAAGACATCAACTCCTCTGGTTGGTGGACCTTCTTTTCCAACCCCAACATTTCCTTCGAGAACTACCAAAAAGTGTTGTTTGAGGGAACCACCACAAACCCACCACTGTTCCAGTTCTTCTTCAACTCATTAGCTGTTACTTTGCCAGCGGTTATCTTCCCGATCACCCTGGCCGTCTTCGCGGCCTATGCGCTTGCGTGGTTTGACTTCAGGGGCCGCGACACCTTGTTCTTTGGAATCTTTGCTCTGCAGGTTGTGCCATTGCAGCTGACACTGGTGCCACTGCTGCAGTTGTTCGCCAAGGGCCTTCAAATCGGTGATGTCACGATCATTCCTGACCTTGGTATCACCGGAACCTACATCCCTATCTGGATCGCTCACACCATCTTTGCGCTGCCGCTAGCAATCTTCTTGCTGCACAACTTCATCAGTCAGATTCCGAAAGAGCTGATAGAAGCTGCTCGCGTGGACGGTGCCGGGCCATTTACTTTGTTCTCGAAGATCGTGTTGCCGCTCTCGGTGCCAGCAATTGCCTCATTCTTGATCTTCCAGTTCCTGTGGGTATGGAATGACCTGCTAGTTGGTCTCACCTTTGGAGCCGGCTCTAAAGAGGTTGCCCCAATGACCGTGCGAATTGCTGAAATGGTTGGAACTAGAGGCTCCGGCTGGGAAGTCCTGACAGCCGGCGCCTTTATTTCAATGGCCGTGCCACTGATTGTGTTCTTTGCTCTCCAGCGCTACTTCGTAAGAGGGCTGCTTGCAGGTTCGGTAAAGGGCTAGCGGTTTCTAGCTAGATACTGAATCAACTTGGCGCTGTCTTTGGCTATCCGCTCTTGGTTCAGTGGGTCTACGTAGTAGATACCAAAACGCTTTTCTAGACCCTCGGCCCACTCGATGTTGTCCATCATTGACCAGGCGAAGTAACCCCTGAGGTCAACTCCTTGGTCTTTTGCATCAAGCGCTGCTGCTATGTGGCTTAGGTAGTAGTCGACGCGGCCCTGATCATGAATTTCGCCATCAACCAGCTTGTCATCGAAGGCGCCACCGTTCTCGGTAATAAACAGCGGAACATTTGGCAGGCGTTCAGATGTTTGCAAGAGCGTGCTGGTCATCGCAGGAGCATAAATCTCCCAGCCCATTTCGGTTCGGGGATCCCGCGAAGCCATCTTCACTCCAGACGGTGTCCCTGGGTAAAGTGAAAAGTCCTGACCTTGGGCGTTTGGCTCCGCCAATGTTGCCTCGCTGGTCACCCGTATGGGCGTGTAGTAGTTGATTCCAAGCCAATCAACCGGCTGAGCAATATTTGCGAGTTCACCTTGATCAACAAATGACCAGTCGGTTATGTCTCGAGTTCTTTGCATTAGCTCGGCAGAAACTCCTCGGCCTGCAAGTAGGTCTAGCCAAAAGTGATTCTGAAGGCTATCGATGTGGTCGCGGGCCGCCTTAGCACCGTCATCCTCGGCAATCACTGTGGTTAGGTTCAGGACTAGCCCTGGGGATTTCACATTGTGGTTCCGAAGCACGCTCATGCCAGTGCCGTGGGCGGCCATGAGGCGATAGGCAGATTCGAGCCCTGCGGCAGGAACGCCAAGACCCGGAGCATGCATCTTTGTGGCATATCCCAGGTAAGCGCTAACCCAAGGCTCGTTGAAGGTTGCCCAACGATCAACTCGATCGCCATAATTCTTTGCTAATAGATCCACATACTCAGCAAAGTAGTTGTGGATGTCCTTGTTTAGCCAACCGCCTTTAGCCTCAAGTTCACTCGGTAAGTCCCAGTGGTAGGCAGTTAGCACCGGTTTGATGTTTCGCTCGAGCAGGCCATCAATCAGTCGGTTGTAGAAGTCGATGCCATTAGAACTGGGTGCCTGGTGGCCAGGCATCACTCTCGGCCAAGAGACCGAGAAGCGATAGGCGTCCACGCCTAAATCGCCAAGGATGTCTAAATCTTCAGTCAGCCTGTTCACGTGGTCGCAGGCGGGATCAGCAGTGGTCCCATCCTTGATATTTCCCGGCACAGCAGCGAAGTCATCCCAGATGCTACTGCCCCGACCTTTGCTATCACCTTCTATTTGCCAGGAAGCGGTGGCAACCCCAAGTGTGAATTCGCTTGGAATTCTTTCCAATAACTGGCTAGCACGGGTATCCTCGGACATGTAAACAACACTAGTTGGAAAAGACCTAAGTGACTGATTCCGAATACGAGTTCCTAGAGGACTCAAAACCCAAGCGCCGTGGCTGGCTAAAGGCCATTGTCTGGGTCTTGATTGCCCTGATTTCGGGGACGGTGGCAACTGTGGCTGGCGGCTACTTCTACATAACCGGTCAGCTAAGTGCTTCAGGCATTGAGGTTTACTCAACGGACGGCAGTAGCTTCGATCTGCCAACCCCAGCCGATATAAACGGCCCGATTAATATGCTTGTGATTGGCTCTGACACCCGGGTTGATCAGGGCTCAACTTCCTACGGACCAGTCGGATCGGCGCTCGCGGATGTCATAATTTTGGTTCACATTTCCCAAGATCGTAAAAACGCTGTTGCCATGAGCATCCCGAGAGACCTAATGGTCTCGGTTCCAGAGTGCCCAGATCCAAAAGGTGGAGCAGCTTTCCCAGCCAAGGACTTTGCTCAGATCAATTCGACAATGACCAAAGCGGGCCCTGCCTGCACACTGCTTGCCGTTCAGGAGCTAACCGGAGTTGCGATTCCGTATTTGGCGATGATCGATTTCAAGGGTGTTATTGCAATGAGCCAAGCAATCGGTGGGGTGGATGTTTGCGTCGCAAACACAATCGATGACAGCTATACGGATCTCTATCTAGAGGCCGGCGATCACACTCTCATTGGTGATGAGGCCCTAGCATTCCTTCGGACCCGTCACGGTGTTGGTGACGGTTCTGATTTGTCCAGAATTTCAAACCAGCAGGTTTTTCTGACCTCACTGATGAGAAAGCTGAAAGACGAAGGCGCACTCGCTAACCCGTTTAAAATGTTCCAACTTGGAACAGCTGCTCTTTCAAACATGACGCTTTCAAACAGCCTGACCGATCTCGGAGTTATCTACGGGCTTGCCAGACAGGTTAACAACGTCGACCTAGACAAAATGACTTTTATTCAACTTCCGGTCTATGACCTAGAAGGCGAATATGTGGGCAGGGTTGCGGCCTCTCCCGAGCGCGCTCAAGAGCTCTTTGACCTAATAAAGAGTGACCAGCCGCTCGTGTTAGCAGAAGCCAATCCAGGCACGGGTGCGGTGATTGCTGAAGACCCAGCCGCAGCCACCGCAAGCCCATCTGCAACTGAAACACCAACGTCGACCACCAACCCAGACGGAACCGAGCAGCCGGTTGATGGAACATCAACCACTGATCTACCAGACTGGGTGAAGGGGACCAACGCAGCAACAACTAGTTGCTCTAACTAGCCTGATCTCAAGTTTGGGATAGTGACCAGTATCTTGTAGGCTTTGCTAGCAAATGGAGACGTCGCATAGCCCGGTCTAGTGCGCCCGCCTGCTAAGTGGGTAGGGGACCAAAATCCCCTCGAGGGTTCGAATCCCTCCGTCTCCGCGCTAACCCACAACCCAGTCAGCTGGGTTGTGGGTTTTTACTTTTAGCTTCGCTCTTGCGCACCCTATGCGTGGTGACATCTGAAGTAATTCTTGGCGCGGTTATGTAGCCAGCAGAAGGACTAGCTGCCGACATCACCCAGTAGGTAGGCAGAAAGCGACGAGGCAGGGCCTGACTGCCCTCCATGCTTGCCCTGGAACACCGAGGTGGCATCTGTACCGCAAATGCTCACAATTGCCCCAGCACCGCCGGGATGCCTTGAGATCCAGGCGGTCAGGTCATATGCCTTGCCTGAAATAGCAGCCCAGCAACTGGA
>CALGUV010000001.1 GCA_937920245.1 uncultured Microbacteriaceae bacterium | reverse complement strand
TACTAAATGAAAAACCTCTCTCAGCTTCGTTAATTTGATGAGAGGAGATACCAAGGTCCATCAGAACTCCATCAACCAGCCCATCTTCGGTTAAATTGCTCTTGGCTACAATCAACTCCAGGTGCCTGAAATTGGATGTGACAACCTCAAGTCGTCCAGACTCAATGTAAGAACTAAGGTGCAATGATGCCTCTCGAATCGCGTCAGGATCCTGATCGATCCCGATCACTCTTCCACCGCGCCGCAAGATTTCATGAGTGTGCCCTCCCCCACCTAGAGTACAATCGACATAGAGCCCATCCTCTTTCCACATCAAGTTATCACAACTTTCAGTAAGCATCACTGGGACATGATACGTTTGTGAAGCAATGAAAGAGGGTGGTTTTGGTCCATGGGCCCTCAATTTGAAGCTTGTTCTGTGCCCGCGTCGGCTTGCTTGAAACAAAAGAGATATAGAAGCCTGTGGAATCATCAAAAATAAAGCTAGCAACCAGAAATGGGCCATTGGTACATTGTTTTTAACCGCTAGGCTTCCCTTCCCTTTCTGATTGTTTGTTTTATTCTTGCGCCTGTGCGTCGGTCGTCGGTCGTAAGATGTCGGTGTTCGGTCGTCGTCGTCAAAAGTGAAGTCCTTGAAGTCGGATCCCCGATCTCCTGTGGGGGTTTCCATGTGGCTCGACTCCTACGTCAATTGTTATCGTGGTCAGTACGGTATAGTCGCAAAACGGGACTACAGAGAGTTCCTCTGGGGAAGGTGTTGGATTAGTGATCTGATAGCTGACGCCTCTGCTATTGGGAGAGAGATAAGATATTTCGTCTATGTGGACGTTTTACTTATCGGAGTGTGACGTGGTGGCACGTCTGGCTGGACTTATTTGGGTATTTGTGACTACTTAGTGGATTATGTGGTTCGAGCCGGATTAGTCCGATTGTTGATTTTCGGTCCATTTTCGGTCCGAGTCGTAGGTTTTTGGCGGTTCGTAAGGCGGGGATGTTTTGCATTCCCCGTGAGACGGCGCTGAAGACTTTGATACGTCTTAAGCTGTTCTAATTGGCATTTTAATCTGAATATATAGTGTATAGGATAGTTCATTATCGAACATATCGCAAGGTCGCGCCGAGCCTCGGCGCACGCCTTGAGGTCCACGGCTTCGGCCCGCTCCACCGCCGAGTCCGTTAGCACGGGAGCGTACGCCGTGCTGCGGGTGCTCATATTGCTCCTGGCAAGATGACGCTGCGCATGGGCGCATGCCTTTTCTGCAAGCAGAGTTAGGCAGAGTCCC